>DPQS01000003.1:0-40878 GCA_003537755.1 Clostridiales bacterium
GGTCGGGGAAGGGTGTTGCGGGGGTATTGCCAAAAGTGGTGGTGAAGAAAAGCGGCTACTTCTTGCCATTTGTGCTACGAATCGCCGAAGTTAGTCTGCTTGAAGTAGGCACGTTGATTACAAACAGTTTACCGACTTTTTTAGTGGGGGCAAGGTGTCACCATTAAGAAAACATCGTAGCGACGGCACGGCTGGGAAGGCTGCCTACCATAAGCATTATTGCTCGTCGCGAAGCGAGCATCAGGCGCTTTTCGTATGGTGACACCTTGACAACACGTTACGCTCGCTAACTTACTTCGGCACCAACCTTTCACACTACGCTAATCTGCCAATAGTAAGAAGAATTTCCACCTTTTCTTCGACACCGTAAGACCGAATTTTTTGAAAAAAGTTCTACCGAATGGTTGCATTGTCTATTTTTATATGATATAATCATAAAGTAAAATCGTTGTTAAGGTTCAGCCATCAATCGATAGTATTGTCAGGTTGCCGCCTTTATCGGGTTTTCAGCGATTTTCTTACCTTAGGTTAATCTGTTTACTACGGTGAGAGTGGAGGACTTTTTCTCCACTCTCTAATTACTGTTTGGAGGTTTTTATGGGCAAGGTTGTCGAAAGCGTAACGGAACTTGTCACCCCTATTGCCGAGGGCATGGGGCTGGAAGTCGTGGAAGTTACCTACAAGAAGTGTTACGACGGAATGAATCTTAACGTTGTCATCGACAAGGACGGCGGCGTTACAATCGACGATTGCGAACGTCTGCACCGCGCCATCGACCAACCGCTTGACGAACTTGACCCAATCGAATGCGCCTACACGCTCAATGTGTCCAGCCCCGGTATCGATCGTCCGCTGACGTTGCCGCGTGACTACAAGCGTAACCTTGACAAAGACATTTCCGTCAGATTGTACAAACCCCTTGACGGCAAAAAGATATACGAAGGTACCCTTACGGCTTATGACGACGAAACCTTTACAATTGTCACAGCCAAGGGCAAAGAAATCACATTCAACAAAAAAGACGCGGCGAAAGTAGAGCCGATCATCGTATTTTAGGAGGTTGACATGACAAGCAAAGAGTTCTTTCTGGCATTAGACGAACTTGAAAAGGAAAAAGGAATTTCCAAAGATAAGGTAATAGAGTCGCTTCAGACGGCTTTGACAATTGCCTGCAAAAAGAATTTCGGTGAGGCAAGCAACGTTGTCGTTCACACCAACCCCGAAAAGTTTACAATCCGCGCATACATCTGCAAAAAGGTAGTTGCGGAAGTGGAAGTCCCCGAAAACGAAATTTCTCTCGAAGCCGCACGCGAAATCAAGAAGTCGTACAAAATCGGCGACGAAGTGCTGACGGAAATCGATCCGCGCACGTTTGGTCGTATCGCGGCGCAAAACGCTCGTCAGGTCATCATCAACTCTCTTCACCAGGCGGAACGCGACGTTACGTTCAGCCAATTTTCCGACAAGGAAAACGAACTGCTTGTCGGCGTTGTTACGCGCGTTAAGGACGACGGCACGATTTTTGTGGAAATCGGCAAAAATCAGATGGAAGGTATTCTGTCCGTGCAGGATCAGATTCCCGGCGAACATTACAATCCCGGCGACAAAATCAAGGTGCTTGTACGTCGTGTACGCGACGGCGTAGGCGGCACGCAGGTTGCATTGTCACGCAGCAGTTACCAGTTTATTCGTCGTCTGTTCGAGGCAGAAGTGCCCGAAATCCGCAGCGGCATTGTGGAAATCAAAAACATCGTGCGCGAACCCGGCTTCCGCACCAAGATGGCTGTCATGAGCAACGACCCCGAAATAGACGCAGTTGGCGCATGTGTAGGTAACAAAGGCGCACGCGTAAACGCAATCGTCAACGAAATCGGCGGTGAAAAAATCGACATCATCCCCTGGAGCAGCGACATTCTCGACTTCATTGCACGCGCTCTGAGCCCCGCAACGGTACTTATCGTGCAGGCGGACGAGGACACCAAGGAAGCGAAGGTTATCGTCCCCGACGAAAAACTGTCCCTTGCAATCGGTAAGGAAGGGCAGAACGCACGTCTTGCCGCCAAACTTACCGGCTGGAAGATTGATGTAAAAAGTTACACAAACGCAATGAACAGCGGTATGTTCGACCACATCGACGAAAACAACAACGGCGACGAGGGCGAGCAGCACTAACAGCGCGTGGTGCGGGCTAATCGTTACGGGAACAACGCTTGTCGCCAAAGAGGTTTAACTTGAAACAACACAAAATACCCGAAAGAATGTGCGTGGCATGCAGGCAAATGCACTTAAAAAGCGAACTTTTGCGTATCGTAAACACCGAAGGCGGCGTAGTGATTGACCAAGCGGGCAAACTTGGCGGCAGAGGCGTGTACGTGTGCAACAGCAAACAATGTATCGAGCGCACTCTCAAAAATAAAGGCTTTGCAAAGGCAAACGGTTTCGCGCTGACCGACGAGGTCAGGGCGCAACTCGCGGAAATGGCTAATGGACAAGATTGAAACATACATCGGATTTTCCGTCAAAAAAGGCTCCGTCGTGTTCGGGCTGGACTGTTTGACACGCTACCGCAAAAAATTATATCTTGTGGTAGTTACGCAGTCTGTCGCCGAAAAGACGAAAGCCAATGCAAAGCAATATGCCGAACAACGCAACGTTCCGTTTGCGGTGGTTTCGGACTATGAAATTTTGTTAAAACGCAACTGCAAGGTACTGGGGATTTGCGACAAATCCCTTGCCGACGCGATAGTTGCAAACATACAGTAGGTTGTCGGAGGAAAGAAATGGCAAACAACACAAACAACACGCAAAACAAAGGATTTGAAAACATCAAAGTGGTTAAGTCCGCCGTTGTAAACGTGGCTAAGGATCTGCAACAGTCTCTCAGCAAAACAAAGCAACGCGCGCAGGCACTTTCCGATGCTATAAACGCCAAAAAGAAGGCGTTTGCTGCCGCAGACGCGGTGGACGAATCCAACGTTTCAACGCAGGTAAATGAGGCTCAACAAGCAGCCGAACAAACGCCTGCCGAAACAATCGTGTCGCCGTCTGCCCCGACACAAACGGCAACTGTCGAAGAAACGACTGCGCACGTCGAAACGCCAGCCGTTACGACGCAAGACAAGCCCCGACAGGATACAAAGCCGACGGTCGAACAGCCTGCAAAGGTTAAGTCGCAAGATGACGCCGCAGCCGTGAAGGACGCGACGGCAAAAACCGCAACGCAGGACAACGGCGGAGCAAAGGGCGGCAAAGACAACAAAAAAGCCGCAAACAATGCAACAAGCGGCAAGTCGGACAACAAAAACGACAACAACAAAGCCGACAATAAAAACGATGTCAACAAGGAACAGACCGCAACCCGGCCTGCCGCACCTGTTGCAAACGAGCGGCAAACTGCAGGCGAGTCCGCAAAGCCGACTGCCACGGTTGTCGTCACGCAGGAAAACGGTCGCGAGGTAAAGACATATACCGACGAAAAAGGCAATGTCAAGGTACGTAAATTCCTTGATACCTCGGCTCGCCGTACGCCTGCCGCAAGTAGTAGCGGCAGCCTCGCAAACGGTCGCAACGGACAAAACGGAAGGTACGGCAGCGGCACCCAGCAAGGCGCACGCGGCAACGGTCAGCAACGCCCGGGACAACAGGGCGGACAAAGAGGCGCGCAGGACGGCAGATTTGGCAACAAAGATGCCGCCGACAGGCGTCCGACCGGTAACAAACCGACAGGCGGCAAGAAGTTCGGCCCCGGCTCGGCACCTGTCGAAATGCCCCGTCAGGAACCTCAAAAGAGTTACGGTAACAAAAACAAGACCAAGGAACGTCCCGAAGAGCATCGTCAGGGCGGCAAAAAGAGTCTGCTTACAAAGGATTTCTCTGCCGACTACGATGAAGATCGCGTAGTTCGACGTAACCGTAAAAAGAACACGGAAGCGGCACCCGTGGTGGTTGCACCGAAAATTACAAACGCCGTCATTACCACGCCGGAAATTTCCATCAAATCTCTTAGCGAAAAAATAGGCGTAACCGCGTCGGAAATCATCAAACAACTGTTTAAGGAAGGTGTGATGAAGACCATCAACGACACCGTTGACTTCGACTATGCGGAATACATCGCAGGTCTTAACGGCGTTACGCTGGAGTTGAAAGTGGAAAAGACTGCTGAAGAAATTATCAGCGGTGCGGAAGCCGACGACGGACTGGAAAACACCGAAAAACGTCCCCCGATTGTTACCGTTATGGGTCACGTCGACCACGGTAAGACCAGTTTGCTTGACGCAATCCGTCACACGCACGTAACAAGCGGCGAAGCGGGCGGCATTACGCAACACATCGGTGCGTACACGGTATCCTGTCACGGCGAACCCATTACCTTTATCGACACCCCGGGACACGCGGCATTTACCGCGATGCGTGCGCGCGGCGCGAAAGTTACCGACGTTGCAATCATCGTGGTTGCGGCGGACGACGGTGTTAAACCGCAAACGGAGGAAGCAATCAGCCACGCAAAGGCTGCCGGCGTATCCATCGTGGTTGCAATCAACAAGATGGACAAACCGACTGCCGACCCCGAACGTGTAAAGCAACAACTTACCGAGTACGGTTTGCTTGCCGAAGAATGGGGCGGCGATACAATCATGGTGCCTGTTTCCGCAAAGACGGGCATGGGCTTGGACCAGTTGCTTGAAAGCGTGCTGCTGGTTGCCGAAATGAAGGAACTGAAAGCCAACCCCAAAAAGCGTGCAACTGGTACCATCATCGAAGCAAAGTTGGACAAGGGCAAGGGGCCGGTGGCTACTATCCTTGTCAGCAACGGTACGCTTAACGTCGGCGACAGCGTGATCGCAGGTTACGCGACAGGCAAAATCCGCGCAATGTTCGACGACAAGGGACGCAAGGTCAAGTCCGCAGGTCCCTCTATCCCCGTCGAAGTGCTTGGCTTCTCCGAAGTACCTCAGGCAGGCGACTTTATGTACGTGGCTGACGACAAACTTGTCAAGAAAGCCGCTGAAGAACGCAAAGATAAGATTAAACTGGAAAACGCTCGTCAATCTACGCCGACAATGAATCTTGACAATCTGTTCGGTAAGATCAGCGAGGGACAACTTAAAACGCTCAACATCATCGTCAAAACCGACGTTGTGGGCAGCCTTGAAGCACTTAAAGCAAGCCTTGAAAAAATCAGCAACGATGAAGTTAAGGTCAGCTGCATTCACGGCGGCGTAGGCGGTATCAACGAAACCGACGTTATTCTGGCAAAGGCTTCGCAGGCAATCGTCATCGGTTTCAACGTGCGTGCGGACGGCAATGCAAAGGCACTTGCGGAAAAGGAAGGCGTGGACATCCACCTGTACAGCGTAATTTACGACGCGGTGGACGACGTGACTGCGGCAATGAAAGGTATGCTTGCGCCCAAGTATCAGGAAACGACCGTCGGCAGCGTGGAAGTGCGCGAAGTATTCAAAATTACGGGCGTCGGCGCAGTTGCAGGCGGCTATGTAACCAATGGTAAAGCGGTGCGCAACGGCAAGGTTCGCATTTACCGCGACAACATCATGATTTACGACGGCACGATCAACGCTCTTAAACGCTTCAAGGACGACGTTAAGGAAGTCGCCGCAGGCTACGAATGCGGTATTTCCGTAGTGAACTACAACGACATCAAGGTCGGCGACGTATTTGAAATCTATCAGGTGGAAGAAATCGCACAATGAGCAATCGCGTAGAAAAACTTAATTCCGAGTTTAAGCGTTACATTGCCGAACTGTTGCAGAAAAAGGTCAAGGATCCGCGTATTACCGAAATGTATACCATCCTTGAAGTGGACTGTGACAAGGAATTGACCACGGCAAAGGTGTACGTAAGCGTGTACAGCACCGACGAACAGCGTGCGGCGCAGACTTTCCTTGCAATTAAGGAAAGCGAACCGTTGCTGAGAAAGGAAATCGGTCGCTCGATGCACATCAGAAAGGTGCCTCAGTTCGTATTTATCCCTGACACGACAATGAAGTACGCACAAAAAATTACGGAATTGTTAAATGAAATTTCAAAAGACTAACATCGGACAGGCAGCAAAACTGCTTGCCGACAACAACAGAATAGCACTGTTTGCGCACACAAACCCCGACGGCGACACTGTGGGGGCTTGCGTTGCGCTTTGCCTGGCTTTGCGTAAGGCAGGACATGCCTGCGAAGTGTTTTGCGACAGCGACCTTGGAAGCAGCATTGTCAAATTTGAGGAAACGAGCATCATACGCAAGCAGTTTGTCGGCGAATACGACCTGTTTGTGGCGGTGGACTGCGGCGATATTTTCCGCACGGGCGAATTTGCCAAACTGTATGACGGCTTTGAGCAAACGCTGACAATCGACCATCACTGCGGACAGTTTTACTCGCGCTTCAATTGCCTGTACGACTACGCAAGCACGTGTCAGATGGTGTACGAAATTTTGCATCAGATGGGCTTGACGCCCGACAGTACGGTTGCAACATACCTGTACATGGGGCTTTGCACCGACACAGGCAACTTTATGAATCGCAACACCGACAAGGCAAGTTTTGTGATGGCTGGGGAACTACTTGACCTCGGCGCAGACATTACCAAGGTTTGCAGGACGTTTTTCAGGGAAAAAACGCTTGTCAAGACAAGACTTATCGGACGTGCGCTCAACAAACTGCGCGTGTACGAGGACGGGCAAGTGGTGCTGTTGTATATTACGCAAAATGACCTTGCCGACATAGGGGCGGAACTTACCGACACAAGCGTGTTGGTGAATTTTGCCGTTGACGTGGACACTGCGCGTGTGGGAATTGCCATTACCGAATGCAAAAAGGACGAATTTAAGGTGAGCATGCGCGGTAAAGACGTTTGCGTGCGCCTTGTTTGCGAAGAGTTTGGCGGCGGCGGGCACGACCTTGCGGCAGGTTGCAAATTGCAGGGACCGCTTGAAGAAGTAATCGAAAAACTTATCCGCACGGTAGGATTTTACCTATGAACGGATTTGTAAATATCTGTAAACCCGTTGGCGCAACCGCAAGTGATATTGTGGTATGCGTCAAACGCATTTTACACGAAAAGGCAGGGCATCTCGGCACTCTCGACCCGGGCGCGGCAGGAGTTTTGCCCGTGGCTGTCGGACAGGCAACAAGACTGTTTGACTTTCTGACAAACAAGGTAAAGTACTACCGCGCGTTTTTCACGTTCGGTAAGGCAACCGACACGCTGGACAGTTACGGCGTGGTTACCGCGACAAGCGGCGTGCTTCCGAACAAAGAGCAGGTGGAGGCGGCGATAAAAACTTTTGTCGGGCAAATCGAACAGATGCCTCCGGCTTATTCCGCGATTTCAGTAGGTGGTGTACGCGCCTACAAACTGGCTCGCGACGGGGTGGAAGTAAACCTTACCGCACGCCCCGTAACCATTTATGAGTATTCGCTCGTGCGACAGGAAAGCGAGGATACGTTCATTTTTGACATCAAGTGCAGCGGAGGCACATACATCCGCAGTCTGGTGCGCGATCTGGCAGCCTTGCTTGGCACAGTGGGTTACATGAGCGGACTTATTCGCCTTGCTTCGGGTTGCTTCGAAATGAGCGACAGCGTGACCATTGACGAACTGCGTGAGCGAGGTGAAAGTTGCCTGGTTGACATTACCCGTCCGCTTGCCGATGTGCCTGTGGTAGAGTTTTCGCCGAAGCAGTTTGACGACATCGACTTCGGTCGCAAAGTAAAACTGACCGGTGCTCCGCAAGGGTATTTCAAGGTGGTATGCCGCGGAGTTTTTTTTGGACTGGGACGAAACGACAACGGAATCCTTAAACTGGATTACTACCTCAAAAATGCGGTAAACAATCCCCTTTACAAGGTTGACTGAATTGTTTGGCAGGCCTGCGTATGTAAGCAAAAAACACATACGTATGTAAAAAATTGTTACAAGATATGCAAATTGTTAGGTTTGGCGAAAAACTTAATACGCCGTTAACGCTGGCACTGGGGTACTTCGAAACAATGCACCTCGGACACAAGGCGCTGATAGATACGGCTAAACAGGCGGCAAGCAAAAACGGCAGTAAAGTCGGCTTGTTTACCTTTGACCGCAAGGGTGCGACGGAAGTGTATTCCTTTGACGAGCGTATGGATTTGTACCGCGAATCGGGCATCGATTACGTGATTGTCGCAACATTCGACAAAACGTTTGCTTCCACAAAAGGCGCGGATTTTTTGCGCAGACTAAACGACTTGTTCTGTCTCAAAGCACTTGTGTGCGGCTTCGATTACACATTCGGCAACGATCGCCTGGACAACTTCGACCTGACGGTTTTGCTTGACGGCAAACTGCCGCTTTACGTAGTCAAGCCTGTTATGACGGACGGCGAAAAAGTCAGTTCCACGCTGGTGCGTTCACTTTTGAATGACAACAAAATCGAACGTGTAAACAGTCTGCTTGCAAGTCCGTACTTTATTGAAGGCACGGTTGCGCACGGCCGCGGCGTCGGCTCTCAAATCGGCTTTCCGACTGCAAATATTTCCGTCGATGCAGGTAAACTTTTGCCGCACGGGGTGTTTGGCGGATACGTGGAAACGGCAAGCGGAAGTTATCCTGCCATCGTCAACATAGGCGACAAGCCGACCTTCGATATTGCCGAGCAGACGGTGGAAGCGTACCTTGTAGGCTTTGACGGAAATCTGTACGGACAAAAGGTAAAAATTACGCTTACTTGTTTTATCCGTCCGATACGAAAGTTTGTGGACGCGCAGGAACTTGCCGAACAGTTGGCTTGCGACGTTAAGTGCGTTACCAAGGAGAAAAAACAATGATCAGATTCGGTCCGAGCGGCAACGAACGTCGTTTTGCCGAGATGGGTTTCAAGTCAACGCTTGACGCACCGAAATATGTGGCGGACAACGGGCTTAACGCCTACGAATACAGTTTCGGGCGCGGAATAAACATCGGCGACGACAAAGCGGCGGCTATCGGCAGCAATGCAAGCGCACTCGATGTCGCCTTGTCCGTGCATGCGCCGTACTACATCAATTTTGCCAATCCCGACGACGCCATGGCGGAAAAGTCCTACAATTACGTCCTTGCCAGCGCGCAAAAATGTCGCGTATTCGGCGGCAAGCGTATTGTTTTTCACCCGTCGACGGTGGGCAAACTTACCAGAGCCGAAGCGGTGGAACTTACAAAAAAACGCATTGAAATCCTTGCAGGTCTTATCCGCGCAAACGGTCTTGACGACATGATTTTCTGTCCCGAGACCATGGGAAAAATCAATCAGATAGGCGACACCGAGGAAGTGACGGAGTTTTGCAAAGTCGCGGACTTTTTCATTCCGACAATCGACTTCGGACACCTCAACGCGCGCACGCAAGGCAGCCTTCGCACGGAGGAAGATTTTGACCGTATTGTCACGCATCTTATTGACAATCTCGGATTTGAACGCGCAAGCATGATGCACGTTCACTTCAGCAAAATCGAGTACGGTAAGGGCGGCGAAGTACGTCACCTGACCTTTGCCGACACGGTGTACGGGCCCGAGTTTCTGCCCCTTGCCAAGGTGATTGTCAAGCACAAACTTTCGCCGGTAATCATTTGTGAGTCCGACGGCACGCAATGTGCCGACGCTGCTCAAATGAAGTGTATTTACGAAAGTTTGCTGTAAGTTTTCGCGGCGGTACAAAACGTCAATTTCATTCGTATGTTGTCAAAAAACATATACGTATGTACTTTTTAATGTATTTTTGGAGGTTAGTATGAAAAATACAGACAAATTGTTTCAACTTTCAGGCGTCGACGCAGTACTTGTCGTAAGCGAAAAGAACCGTTTCTATTTTACGGGTTTTGCTTCGACATTCGGTTACCTGTTGCTTTTCCCCGGTAACAAATCCACGTTTATCACAGATCCTCGCTACTACGAAATGGCGCAAAGCCTTGTTGCCGACGGTGTTGAGGTAGTGGAAATTGCCAACGGTTTGTCGGCAAACCAGACTCTTGCGGAAACCCTTGCCGCGCACGAGGTTAACACTCTCGGCTTCGAGGATACCGAGCTGACCGTCAAGGAATATCTCGACTTTGAAAAGGCTCTTCATGAGTACAAACTTACGCCCGTAGGCGACAACATCAACACGGTGCGCAGTGTAAAAAGCGACGAGGAAATTGCCCTCATTGCCAAGGCGCAAAGCATCACCGACGCGGCGTTTGCCGACCTCCTGAAGGTGCTTAAGGCAGGCATGACGGAAATCGAAGTACGTATCGAACTGGAATACCTCATGGCAAAGCACGGTGCGGAAGGGCTTGCGTTCGACACAATCATTGCAAGCGGTGTAAACGGCAGCAAACCTCACGCCCACCCGACGGAAAAGAAAATCGCAAACGGCGAAGCCGTAACAATGGACTTCGGCGCACGTTATCACGGTTACTGCAGCGACATGACACGTACCGTTTTCGTAGGCGAACCCTCTGCCGAAATGCGCAACATCTACAATGTGGTGCTTATGGCGCAAAAAGCAGGCATTGCCAACGCTTACTGCGGCATGACCGGGCGCGAGTACGACGCTTTCTGCCGCGAAGTAATCAAGGCAAACGGTTACGAGCAGTACTTTACACACAGCACGGGGCACAGCCTGGGTATCGACATCCACGAGCCGCCCTACGGAAGCATGCGTACCGACAACGTAATCGGCAACAATCAGATGATTACGTGCGAACCTGGTATTTACGTGCCGGGCGTCGGTGGCGTTCGTATCGAAGATTTGCTCGTTGTCAAAGAAACAGGCGTTGTGGATTTGACAACCAGCGAAAAAAATATTATAATACTGTAGAAATACTATTGGAGGAACCAAATTTATGATTTTAGCAGGCGATTTCAGAAAAGGCGTAACCTTCGTTTACAACAACGGCGTTTACGTAATCGTTGACTTCCAACACGTTAAGCCGGGCAAGGGCGCAGCATTCGTCCGCACCAAGATCAAAAACGTGATGACCGGTGCCGTAAGAGAAGAAACGTTCAACCCCTCGGAAAAATTCGAGTTGGCACACATCGAGCAGAAGGATATGGAATATCTGTATGCCGACGGTGACATTTACTACTTTATGGACAGCGAAACTTACGAACAAGTTCCTCTCAACAAGGACAAGGTAGAAGACGCGCTTCAATTCCTTAAGGAAAACATGGTAGCAACCATCAAATTCTTCAAGGGCGAAGCATTCAGCGTTGAACCGCCTAACTTTGTAGTGCTTGAAGTTGTCAAGTGTGAACCTGCCGTTGCAGGCAACACCGCAACCAACGCAACCAAACCTGCCGAAGTTGAAACCGGTTACCAGATCATGGTGCCTATGTTTGTAAACGAAGGCGACAAGATTCGTATTGATACGCGTACCGGCGATTACATGGAACGCGTGAAGTAAAAGCCACATATCGGCACATCTTGACATTACGTTGGCGACCGCACTCGGGTCATGTACGCTCAGTACACTTCCCTCGTGGGGTCGCCACTGTTATGTCAATCTGCACCAATCTGTGGCTTTTAATTTATCTTTTTTTTTAGGGCGGGGACGGTAGCGGCGGTGATTTTGTCGCGCTCGGTCGTCAGTTGCCACAATCCGCACCAATCTACGCCTTACTTCGGGGCGTGGTGTAAAAGGAATTAAGGAAAGTCTCTTGAGATAGGGACTTCCTTTTTTATTGAGATATCAACCGTACTTCCTTCGTTTTCAACACACTTGGTCGATGATTGTACCGGTCATTTTTTTTGACAATGCCGTTTTTCTACTCGCCTTCCTGCATTGCTTCGCGAAGTTTTTCGAGTGCGCGCGTTTCTATGCGCGAAACGTAACTGCGGCTTATGCCGAGCTTGCGCGCCGTTTGCAACTGTGTCAGCGGTGTCGCTCCTTCTTCTATGCCGTAACGCATAAGTATTATTTTTTGCTCGCGCTCGGTCAGGCGTGTGTGTACCAGTTTAAGCAGGCTTGTGCGCAGAATGCTTGTTTCCGCTTGCTTAAACACACTGTCCTCGCCTGCGGCAAGCACGTCCATAAGTGTAAATTCGTTGCCGTCGTTGTCCACGCCGATAGTGTTTTGCAGGTAAACGGTGTTCTGGTAGCGTTTGTTGGCGCGTATGTTCATCAATATTTCGTTTTCGATACACCGCGCAAGGTATGTGGCAAGGTTCGCGCCCTTTTCAGCCGAAAAAGTTTCCACTCCCTTGATAAGCCCGATCGAACCGATACTTATCATGTCCTCAAGGTCGTTGTTTTTGGCATATTTTTTCGCAATGTGCGCAACCAGTCGCATATTGTGGCAAATCAGTTTTTCGCGTGCTTTTCGGCTGCCCAGTTGCATATGCGCAAGACATTCGGCTTCTTCCTCGGCGGTGAGAGGCTTTGGGTAACTGCCGCTGCTGAAGTATCCCGTGGCAAAAAACAGTCGTTTCAAAAACAATAAAAACTGCTCGAACATACATTGCTCCGCCTAACTATTGTACGGTAATTCCGACATTTTATTACAGTTTACGCGCTGCTGCATGTCGTGTCGGCGTTGTTATGTTTATGTGCGGATTTTTGCCGATGTGTATTTGCTTGTCAATGTCTAATGAATAATGTATAATAAGGTCTTGTCGGAACGGTGTGGCATTTTTACGCTTGCAAACGCTTTTGCCGCCGTTCGACGCACGGAGAAACAATGAATTGCAACCTTTGCCCGAGAAAATGTAATATTGACCGCTCTGTCAAAACGGGCTTTTGCGGCGTGTCCGACGTTACTGTGTCGCGCGTTGCCCCTCACATGTGGGAAGAGCCGCCGATATCCGGCACAAAAGGCAGCGGGACGGTGTTTTTTGCAGGGTGCAATCTTCGTTGCAGATTTTGTCAGAACTTCGACATTACCGTCAAGCCGCACGGGGTCGGCGTTTCCGTCAATAGACTTGCCGACCTGTTTCTGCACTTGTGCGCCACGGGAGTTGCCAACATCAACCTTGTTACGGCGGCGCAGTTTGCCGACAAAGTTGCGGCTGCCCTCAACTTGTGCAAGCACAGGCTTACAATCCCCGTTGTGTACAACACAAGCAGTTACGAAACGGTCGAAGCGGTGCGCGCCCTTGACGGGTTGGTAGACGTGTATCTGCCCGACCTCAAGTTTTGCGATTCCGTCCTGTCCGCTCGTATGGCAAACGCGCCCGATTACTTCAGCGTGGCAACCGCCGCGATAACGGAAATGAAACGTCAGCAGCCGACAAACAGATTTGACGCCGACGGCTACATCACAAACGGACTTATCGTGCGACATCTCGTATTGCCGGGGCACGTTGAGGACACCAAACGCGTGCTGGATTGGCTTGCGGCGTTTGACAAAGACATCACGGTGTCCCTTATGTCGCAGTACTTTGTGGCGCGTCACGACGACCTTTGCACGGAACTCAATCGCCGTCTGTATCCGCGTGAGTACAACGCCGCATGCGACTATTTTGCCAACGTCGGTTTGCACAACGGCTTTACGCAAGACCCGACTTCGGCGACGGTCGACTACCTGCCTGATTTTTGTGACGGCGACGTGACGGATTTGCTTGCAAAAGTGTCGTCGGTGTTCTGACGATGGCAACCCGGGCGGAACAAACAACTTTGCAGATGTACTTCCCGTTTTTTTGTATGTACGTTTGTTCGTTGCAAAATTGTGATATTTTTTTGCAGCAATGCAATAAAAATAGATTTTATTTTATTAGTAAGGTGTAAGATGAAAAAGAAAGAAAAACCTGCCGCGTCCTTGTGGAGTTTGTTTATCACGTTCTTCAAGATCGGTGCGTTCACTTTCGGCGGCGGTTACGCAATGGTTTCCGTCATGGAAGAGGAACTTGCAGAAAAAAAGAAGTGGATTACTTCACAGGATATGCTGGACATGCTTGTAATTGCCGAATCGACCCCAGGCGCAATTGCAGTCAACACGGCTACGTCCGTAGGCTACCGCATGCACGGCGTTATCGGTGGGATAGTGGCAACGCTCGGCGTTGTGTTGCCGAGTTTTATCATTATTTCGGCTTTGTACTTTGTTATTTCCGCGCTGGAAGGCAACCGTTGGTACAACGCGGCGTTTAAGGGTGTAAATGCCTGCGTGGCGGTGCTTATCATCAATGCTTTTGTCAAGATGGGCAAGCAACTTCCGCACGACGTATACAACTACATTGTTGCCGTCGTTGCCTTTGTTGTCGCAACGGTGGTACCGACTTACGTCGAGTGGTTTGACGTGGTGTATCTTATTATTATCGGCGGCGTGCTGGGCTTAGTAATGTTCCTCATTTTGCGCGCCAAAGGTAAACCTTTGCCCCTCGAAGCCTTTGCCGAGACGGTTAACGCCGACAACAAAAATGCAGACGGCGAAACGTTGGTCGGAAACGACGTACGGGAAACGGCCGAACAACAAACAGCCGACAACGCTACCGACGTGAGTGTCGACAACGACGCGAACGCCTCTTCCGACAAGGAGGGCAAATAGTATGGCTTATTTGCAACTCTTTTGGGAATACTTCAAGATAGGTTTGTTTACAATCGGCGGCGGCTACGCAATGATACCTATGACGCAACAAGTCGTGCTGAAGCACGGCTGGCTGAAGGTAGAGGAACTAGACAACTTCATCGGCGTTGCCGAGTCCACCCCCGGACCGTTTGCCATCAACCTTGCGACGTTTGTAGGTATGAATGTCGGCGCAACTACGGGGCTGGGCATTTGGGGAAGTTTTCTCGGCGCATTGATTTCCACCGTGGCGGTAGTGCTTCCCAGCATTATAATTATAATTGTCGTAACAAAGTTGTTTGCCAGGTTCAAACGTAGTTTTGCGGTGCAGGGAGTGCTGTACGGCATCAAGCCCGTTGTTGTCGGATTGATACTTACGGCTGCCGCAGGAATGGTGGTAAAGGTCGTTTTTCCCAATCTTCAACTTGCCGCGCCGACGATTGACGGATTCGGTCAATTCAACTGGGTGTCGCTGATTATTTTTGCCACGTTTTTCGCTCTATCCAAGGTAAAAATCAAAGGCAAAAAAATCCACCCGATATTCCTCATCATTCTTTCGGCTGTGGTCGGAATAGTGATTTTCGGCGTGTTTGACGTACAATGTTGACGTAAAAAACGACAAACGTATTGTTAATTTTGTGACAGAATTGTTAAAACGACAATTTTGCCTGTCGTTACAAATGAACATACGTTTGTCAAAAATTGCTATTGACATTGCTTTTGCGAAGAGTGTAATAAGTGTAAAGTTAATTGTCAATACTGTGATATGACAAATACGTACAATTCTGCCCGAATTGTCGTTATTTGTCAAAATTGTTAGGTAAACCTATTGCCATTTTTGTGCGATTGTGATACAATTAGCAGGTGGGAACGGGAGATAGAAAATTAACTATGATTATAGGAGAATCTGGAAATGGAATTTAAGGACAAGGTTAAGTATGTCAGAAAGAAGTTCTACCTCAGTCAGGAAATGATGGCAAAGGAACTGGGCGTAGCATTTGCAACGGTAAATCGTTGGGAGTCCGGCAGATGCCATCCGAATTATCGTGCTCAGAAAGCCTTCTCCGACTTCTGTAAGCAAAACGGCATTGATATTGATTCGCTCGAACAAGGAAACCTACAGTAACCGCACGGGGAGCGTGCTCAAAAGGCCTTCTCCGTTTTCTTGCCCTGTTTTAGGGCAAACTTCTGCAAGCAAAACGGCATAGATATTGATTCGCTCGAGCAAGGAAATCTGCAGTAACCGCACGGAAAACGTGCCGCGAGCGGTCACTTTCTCGGTGGCGTGCAGGTTTGTTTACTCATAAGGCTGTTTACATCGTGCCGACCAAGACGGATTTTGCAAATTTTATTTTGAGGACGAATTGTCGTTAGCAAATACGATTTGCAGGTCAGTCACAATGGTTCTGTTGCCCCGATTTTTAAGGTGAAATCGAAGGGTATGTGTTTCTTACACTTTTTATGGATAAACATAAAGGAGTTGACTTTGTTCGACTCCTTTTCCTTTATCTTCTGAATTGGCAGAAAACTTGCGGAAAAAATATATAAATCGGTTTGCAAATGAGAGAATGTTTGATATAATAATAATGTTAGTGAGGTTTAATTGATGAAACTGTGGGCAACAACCGTCAGCGGAGAAAAAATTACTCGTAGTCTGGTGTTCGAGTATGAACATATCGGCAACGAAGAGGAATTTGTGTCGACTCTGCGTGAGGTTTGCGAAAAACTGGACATTCCTACGCCCGTGGTTACCTACATCAACTTCAATCACTACGTGCTGTTCAACAACACGCGCTTTAAGCCCCGCGACTTTGTGGAATCGGTGGATTTCGATCATTTCGTGGTGGAAAACGTCCCCGAACGCAAAAAGAAATAGTGCAAAGTTTGCACGATATGCGAATGTAGTTTAGCGGCAAAATAGTAGCTTCCCAAGCTACGGTTGTGGGTTCGACTCCCATCATTCGCTCCATTACATCCGTCGGCTTTTAGTCGCGGACTGAAAAAGAGAATGCAAGTTCGGCATTCTCTTTTTTTTCAATCCGCGCCGTTTGCTCGACGGATTTCATTCCGCTTCATGATTGGACAGTTCGAAATGACGTTTCGCAAAGACAGCGAAGACACGTGGTGTAAGCGCTTCGTTTCACTTCGCTTACCGCCACTGACGTGGGTGGACGACTCCCATCATTCGCTCCATAAGAAAAGCATAGGTTTGATACAAATTGTGTCAGACCCTTTTTCATTGCGGATAGGAACGTTTATCCTTTTTGCCAGCGAGTTTCAGAACCGTATATAATTGTCAAATGACATTGTTACGAGGCTATCTTTCTTTTATATATTGCTACGGAACGATTGATATTTTTTATAAAGACTTGTTTAAGTGGATTTTTTGGGGATTTTATGGTAGAATAAATGTGAAAACTTATAACAAACTAAACTAAATATAAAAGGAGCATGTATGGATAAAACAAATATAAATTCTAAGAAAATTGCAAAAAGAAAAAAGCTTTTGATTTATTTTGCTATTGCACTTGGCGTTATTATTATTGCAGGAGTTTTGGGAGCAATAACGGGAAGACTGATTTTAGATAATATTATTTAGGAGCGACAAAATGAAAAAGACAAATAGAAAAGGGTTAATTATAACATCCTACATTTTACTTTTTGTTGTTACTTTTGTTTTAAGTGCTTTAATTTGCGTTAAAGTAACAGGTGGCTTACCAAATAAGTTGTTAAAGACTGTTTGGAACGATGATGTTGGAACTTGCTATTCTAATCTTACTTATGAAAACGACGGCAATCATAAGTACGATTTATATGTTCCGAAAAAAGCAGATTCAACAACAAATCTAATTTTATTTATTCATGGTGGAAGTTTTAATTCCGGATCCAAGGATGATGGAGAAGAATGGTGCAAGTATTATGCAGTTAAAACAGGTTGTATTACTGCATCTATAGATTATTCTTTGCAAAAGAAAGGTGTAGATGCTAATTTAAACAAATTAAACGAACAAGTAAAAAATAGCGTTTCAGCAATAAAAGCAAAATGTAGTGAGCTTGGTTACAGTGTTAACGCTATGGCAACTTGTGGAGTTTCTGCAGGCGGAACACTTGCAATGAATTATGCATATAAATGTGCAAAGACTTCAGCAATACCGGTAAAATTTGTATTTCAACTTTCCGGACCATCTGATTTTGAGCCAAGCGATTGGTCACTTCTTAAAAAAGTGAACAAGATTGAAACTGATGCTGAGTTTTTAAAATGGATGACAGGAGTTGATATAACCGACGAAATGATTTCAAATGGTGAATATACAAAATATGTCGATGCTATTTCTCCTGCGAGACTTATAAACAATAGCTCTGTTCCATCACTTGTTGGTTATGGACTTCGTGATCACGCAGTACCTTCAACATCAAGAACATTACTTGTTAAAGCTTTGCAAGATAATAGAGTAAAACATGACTATATTGAGTTTCCGCATTCAAATCACGGAATGTATGCTGACCTTGATAAGTTGCAAGAGTTTTTAGATAAATCTCTTGAATATTGTACTACTTATTTCGATTACTGAGCGAACATATAAATAGTTATTTATGCTTGCATTAAGTCAATATACAATGATTTGGAAAAGATAAGAGATAAATTACAATTTAGCGAGATATTAAAAGTGAGTAAGTATCAACCATTATGGAATTATATAAAAGAAAAACAAAAAGTTAATTTTAAATTAACTTATGAAGAAATCAAATCTATTTTAGGATTTGAAATAGACCATTCATTTTTAACTTATAAAAAAGAGCTAAAAGAATATGGCTATGAGGTTGGTAAAATATCAATGAAAGAAAAGACAGTAACTTTTAATAAGATATGACTAAAAATTGCAAGTTGGCAGTTGACGTTATTCTATGGTAAGAACAAAAGCAATATAATAGTATGATAGGAGATTACCTAAATGGGTAGTCTCTTTTTTTTTGACTGTACGCATTTTAGCAAACTGTACGCACTTTTAATGGTGTACGCACTTTGCATCACAATAGGTAATCTTACACATTACGTGTCGCGGCATCGGTGCGGCAAAAGAAACAGGAATGAACAGGCGTCATTCCTTTTTTTTCTTTGCTTTCACGACTCGCGACGTCGTGATTTTAATTTGCTTTTTAGTTGCGATTTAGTCGGCGCGACAATGTTTACTTTTTCTTCTCGTGCTATCACGATTTTTTGCGAAAAACGGTTGACAACGTCGTAAAAAAAGACTACAATCAAGACAACTTAACAGTCACCCATGTGGTGCGGACACGATACGCAAAGGTAGTCTCACAGAGAGCGGCGGACGGTGCAATCGTCGCAGATGAAATTGCGTCATTACCACCGTCACCCGTGATACGTCTGCTTGTACGCAACAAGTAAACAAAGCGGACGACAATTTGTCGTCAATTAAGGTGGAACCGCGGAAATGATTTTTTCGTCCTTATGTTTGGGTAATTTATACCCGTCGTAAGGACGTTTTTTTTGTGGCGACGTGACGTAAAATACGCAACTGTGCTAAGCCGGCGTTTCTCTAAACGACAAAATACCGGCAGATGGTTTGCAAAAGAAAAATCAGCATTAACAAGCCGTCTTTCAGTTGTGCCTGCGTATTTAAGTCAAATCGCTGTCGTCAAAAACATTATTTCAAAAACAAACAGGAGGAAACTCACATGATAAACATCACTCTTCCCGACGGAAGCGTAAAGCAATTTGAAAACCCCGTGTCGGCTCTCGAAGTTGCTCAAAGCATTTCTCAGGGCTTGGCTCGCAATGCCGTTTGCGCCGAAGTGGACGGCGTGGAAGTGGACATGAACCACGTAATCGACCATGACGCCGCCTACAAAGTGTACACACTCAAGGACGAACAAGGCTTGGCAGTGCTTCGTCACAGCACGGCGCACCTTATGGCGCAGGCAATCAGTCACCTGTATCCGCAGGCCAAGTTTGCAATCGGTCCCAGCATCAAAAACGGCTTCTATTACGACATCGACTTCGAAGGAGCGGTAATCGCCCCTGAAGACCTGCCCCGTATCGAAGCGGAAATGGACAAGATCGTCAAGGCAGACCTGTCCATCGTCCGCAGCGAAATGGGACGCGAAGAAGCAATCGAATTCTTTAAGCAACACGGCGACAACTACAAGGTGGAAATTCTGTCCGAACTGGACGTGCCCACCGTGTCGCTGTACACGCAAGGCGACTACGTAGACCTTTGCCGCGGACCCCACATGGCAAGCACCGGCAAACTGAAGGTGTACAAACTTACCAGCATTGCAGGCGCATATTGGCGCGGCGACATCCACAACAAGATGTTGACCCGTATTTACGGCACAGCATTTGAAAAGAAAGCGGAACTTGACGAGTACGTCACCCGCCTTGAAGAGGCTAAACGCCGTGACCACCGCAAACTTGGCAAGGAACTTGACCTGTTCGACATCTTCGACGAAGGTCCCGGTTTCCCTTTCTTCTTCCCCAAAGGAATGATTTTGCGTAACACCCTCGAGGACTTCTGGCGCAAGGAGCATGCCAAGGCAGGCTACGAAGAAGTAAAAACCCCGATGATCCTCAACCAGGAATTGTGGCACCGCAGCGGTCACTGGGATCACTACAAGGACAACATGTACGTTGTCAAAATCGACGACGAGGACTACGCAATCAAACCCATGAACTGCCCCGGCGGAATGTTGGTGTACAAGCGTAAGCCCCACAGTTACCGCGACCTGCCCGAGCGCATGGCGGAACTGGGACTTGTCCACCGTCACGAACTCAGCGGCGCGCTTCACGGACTTATGCGTGTACGTTGCTTCACACAGGACGACGCGCACATCTTTATGACCCCCGACCAGATCGAGGAAGAAATCGAAGGCGTAGTGCGCCTTATCGACAAGTTCTACAAGGTGTTCGGCTTCAAGTACAATCTTGAACTGTCCACCCGTCCCGAGGACAGCATGGGCACCGACGAGCAGTGGGAAACCGCAACCAACGCCCTTGTAAAGGCACTTAACGCCCTTGGCAAAGAGTACGAAATCAACGAAGGCGACGGCGCGTTCTACGGACCGAAAATCGACTTCCACCTTGAGGACAGTATCGGTCGTACATGGCAGTGCGGCACAATCCAACTTGACTTCCAGATGCCCGAACGCTTTGACCTGACTTACGTAGGACAGGACGGCGAAAAACACCGCCCCGTAATGATTCACCGCGTGGTGTTCGGCAGTATCGAACGCTTTATCGCAATCCTTACCGAGCACTATGCAGGAGCATTCCCCCTGTGGCTGTCGCCCGTTCAGGTGGAACTTGTCCCCATTACGGAAAATCAATCGGCTTACGGGCACGAAGTTTGCGACAAACTTGTTGCCGCAGGTATCCGCGCCGAAGTGGACGACCGCAACGAAAAGATGGGCTACCGTATCCGCGAAGCGCAACTGCAAAAGATTCCTTACATGCTTGTCTTGGGCGAAAAGGAACGCGAAAACGGCACCGTGTCTGTACGTAACCGCAAGAAGGGCGACATCGG
Organism: Clostridiales bacterium; assembly: GCA_003537755.1. Classification (GTDB taxonomy): domain Bacteria; phylum Bacillota; class Clostridia; order Christensenellales; family CAG-314; genus Fimimonas. The sequence continues at coordinate 21,041 of DPQS01000003.1, forward strand.
CAGCATGAGCGTTGACGAACTTGTTGCAAAACTGCTTAAGGAAATCGACGAAAAGTCCAGCGATATGTAACCGCGGTCGGGCGTTTGAAAAATTCATCGGCGACTATGAAAATAATTTGAAAAAACATTTGACTTGTGCGGTGGGGTGTGGTACAATAACTAAGCAATCAAGCAGAGGTTACCGCTTCTCACCGCGCGAGCAATTGCGTTCGACGGTTTGTAAATAACGTTTATTACGCCTTTTGCGCGTATTTTCGGTATGTGTGGTAACGTTTGCTACCACACTTTTTTGTTTGCGGAGGACACTATTATCAAAGAACTTCAAACCAACGGTCAGATAAGGGATAGAGAAGTACGCCTTATCGGTAGTGACGGTGCTCAATTAGGTATTGTTTCAGCCTACGAGGCTCAACGTATCGCGGACGATGCAGGGCTTGACCTTGTAAAAATCAGCCCAAACAGCAACCCGCCCGTGTGCCGCGTTATGGATTACAGTAAGTACAAGTACGAGCAGAACAAAAAAGAAAAGGAAATACGACGCAACCAGAAGGTCATCGAGATTAAGGAAGTCTGGCTCAGCATGACCATAGACATCGGCGACCTCAACACCAAAGCCAACATCGCACGCAAGTTTTTGCAGGACGGCAACAAGGTGAAGGCAAGTATCCGTATGCGCGGTCGTCAGCAGGCTTATGCCGCACAAGGCGTCGAAGTGATGAAGAAGTTTGCCGAAATCCTGAAAGACGTAAGCAAAGTAGAAAAACAGCCCTCTACGGAAGGCAGAAACATTTATATGTTCCTTGCCCCGTTGAATCAGTAATAAATCTTTTGGAGGAATAGATATGCCTAAACAAAAAACGCATAGCGCATCCAAGAAACGTTTTGTCGTACTCAAGAGCGGCAAAGTTAAGCGCGCACAATGCAACAAGAACCACAAACTCGGCAAAAAGACAACAAAGAGAACACGCAACCTTCGTAGCACTGCTTACGTAAATCAGACGCAAGCCGGTACTGTAAAGAGCATGTTGCCGTACTAAGAAGGGAGGTTTGAACAATGAGAATTAAACGTGGTGTAAACGCCGTTAAAAAACGCAGAAAGATTTTGAGAGCCGCCAAAGGTTACTTTGGTCTTAAATCCACCAACTCCCGTATTGCTCGTCAAGCCGTAATGAAGAGCGGCAACTACGCATATGTAGGTCGTCGTCTTCGCAAGCGCGATATGCGCAGTCTGTGGATTGCACGTATCAACGCCGCTGCACGCGCAAACGGTTTGTCTTACAGCAAACTTATGCACGGTCTTAAGTTGGCAAATATCGATCTCAACAGAAAGTCTTTGGCAGAAATCGCAGTTAGCGATGCCGCTACTTTCACAAAACTTGCAGATCAGGCAAAGGCTGCTTTGAACTAATAGCCTAAACTAAGGGTTTTCGTTTGTGTGGGATTGAAGCCGCACAAACGTCAACCCTTTATTTTTGTAAAAGAGTGACATGATAATAACTTCGCTTGACAATGGCAAACTTGTCGCTTGCCGCAAACTTGCCGACAAAAAATATCGTCGCAAGGAAGGTCGTTACCTCGTCGAGGGCGAACGACTTGTTGCCGATGCCATACGGCACGGCGCAAAAGTGACGAATATCTTCGTCAAAGAATCGGTTGCCGACAAATTTGCCACAAGCTACCCCGACGCCGACGTTGTTGCCGACCGCGCATTTGACACATTGTGCGACACGGTTACCACGCAGGGAATAGTGGTTGTGGTCGAACAGGCGGAACTACCCCTTGCCGCGCCTTGCGGAAACAGCCTTGTGCTGGACGGTTTGCAGGATCCGGGTAACGTGGGTACGCTCATAAGGACGGCTGCGGCGTGCGGTTTTACCGATGTTTATGCCGTCGGTAGCGTGGACTTGTATTCGCCAAAGGTGTTGCGTTCGGCAATGAGCGCGCATTTTTGCGTGAAGTTGCACCAATCGGACGACATAGAAGCGGTTTTCGGCGTGCTTGACGGAGCATTGAAAGTGTGCGCCGACATGGGCGGAAAGAATGTGTTTGACGTGAAGTTTGACGGCAAGGTCGCCTTGATTGTTGGTAACGAAGGTAACGGAATAAGCGATTTTACGCGCCGTAATGCCGACATCACCGTCGCACTTCCGATGGCGAACAACTTCGAGAGTCTTAACGCTTCCGTCGCGGGCAGCGTTGTCATGTATCAGATTTTTGCAGGAAAAGGCAATTGATTTTTGCGAATGTCCGCCCGAAAGGACGAAAAAAACATTCCGCAAGATTGCTTGCTGCGGTCAAATTAACAACCGCAAATCCCTTGTTGCCGCTATTTTGATTTTTGCGAAAATTTACAAAAAAAACGATACGTATAAGGAATTTTGTTACCGATCGTGGCAAAATTACCTCAAATAGCGACGAAACTCTTTGCAAATAAAGACAATCAGTGCACATCGCGACAAGTGTGAAATGCGATGTGCGTGTTCAAAACTCTAAGTGGGAGGAAAACTATGTCCGGACATAGCAAATGGAACAACATTAAAAACAAGAAAGCCAAAGGCGACGCAGCCAGAAGCAAAATCTTTACAAAAATCGGTCGTGAAATTGCAGTTGCGGTAAAAGCGGGCGGCAGCGACCCGTCCAGCAACAGCAAGTTGTACGACATCATCCAGAAGGCGAAAGCCAACAACATGCCCAACGACAACATTACGCGCAGTATCAAGAAGGCAAGCGGCGAACTGAGCACCGTTGACTACGTCGATATCGTGTACGAAGGATACGGTGTGGGTGGCAGCGCGGTAATCGTGCAGTGCCTTACCGACAATAAAAATCGTACCGCCGGCGACGTTCGTTGTGCGTTTGACAAAAACGGCGGCAGCCTTGGTCAGACCAATTGCGTAAGTTACATGTTTGACCGCAGAGGTATCGTCATTGCGGAAAACAACATCAACCTTGACGACGACGGCGCGTTTGAACTTGCTATCGAAGCGGGCGCGGATGACGTAAGCCTTGAAGAAGAAGGCATGGTGGAAATCACCTGCGATCCTTCGGCTCTGTCAAGCGTTCGTGACGCGGTTGTGGCAAAGGGGCTTAACCTTGTTTCGGCGGAATTCAGTTGGCTGCCTCAGACCATGGTTACGCTGGAAGGCGAAAATCTCGCCAAATTCCAACGCATGCTTGAAGTGCTTGAGGACAACGACGACGTGCAGGAAGTCTTCCACAACGTTCAACTTCCGGATGACGAAGAGTAAGTTATTGTTTGCAAAAATCGGTGGCGCAGTCAATTCTGTCGCCGCCTTTTTTTTGCGCTTTTCGTTGCGTTGCGCAATGCCGTAAGATTTACTCTTGGATGTTGTAATCGTTTTTGCCAATACAAACTACTTGACATTATGTCATGTTGAGCGAAGCAACGTTTACGTTACGAAGTCGAAACATCCAACGGAAGGGCACCTTATAAACGTCTTTTGTTCAATTTTGTTATTGCGGGGCATTGTGAAACGGGCTTATAATATTCAGTATATTCTATATCTTAGGGTTAATTTTGCCATCACTAACAACCTTGGGGATGTCCTTTTCCGTTCTTTCGTGTGGACGTTCGCTCAGTGTACCGGGAAAATCATTTCTATTTTTCCATTTTCAATTAAAGTAAGCAAACCGCTTGTACTTGACTTTTGACATAAATTAGTTTATTATATAATTTACAAGTGCCGTAGTGTAATTATCGGCATATTCAGCCGCTCGACGCTGTCATTTATTCCTTTGCAGGGGCGGCAAAAAAGCAGTAAAATTGCGCAAGAGGACAACGTGAAACGTGTAATCGGATTTGACCCGGGACTTGCAATCGTCGGATACGGCGTGATGGACTACGACGGGGTCAACAACAAAAAAATAGTGGATTACGGCGTGATTACCACTCCGAAAGACGAATCTTTCCCCGTCAGGCTCGCGCTCATTTACGAAGGCGTGACGAAACTTATCGAAACTTACAAGCCCGACGAAATTGCCGTCGAAGAGTTGTTTTTCAACACCAACATTACGACGGGTATCAATGTCGCCCACGCAAGGGGCGTGCTGCTGCTTGCCGCAATTCATGGCTGTGGACGGTTGTACGAATACACGCCGCTTCAGATCAAGCAGGCAATGACCGGTTACGGCCGCGCCGACAAAAAACAAATTCAGCAAATGGTAAAAGTGTACCTCGGTTTGTCGTCCGTGCCGAAGCCTGACGACGCTGCCGACGCAATTGCCGTTGCGCTGACCCACATACAGACGGGCGCTTTTACCGACAAATTTTATATCAGATAGACCCTTATCTTAAAAGGAAAACATTATGTTCAATTATATTTACGGCGAAATTGCCGACAAAGACGCGCAAACGGTAACGCTGGACGTAAACGGCATAGGCTTTTGCCTTAACGCAAGCGCGTATACAGTTGCCGCATGCAACATCGGCACCAGACAGAAGTTGTACACCTTTATGCAGGTCAAAGAGGACGACATTTGTCTGTTCGGCTTTGCGACGGTTGAAGAGAGAAATATGTTTTTGCTGTTGACCTCCGTTTCTGGGGTGGGTCCCAAGGTGGCAATCGGCGTACTGTCGGGCATGGATTGCAACAACCTTGCCGCGGCAATTTTCAGCGGTGACACGTGCACCCTTACCAAGGTTAAGGGACTGGGCAAAAAGACCGCCGAGCGCATAGTGCTGGAACTTCGCGAAAAAGTGGTCGTTGACAGCGTGTACATCGGCGCGGGTCAGCAAAGTTTCGACTTCGCGACGGAAAAGACCGACGAATTGTCGCCTGACGCTCAAAAAGCGGTGGCTATTTTGTGTTCGTTGGGCAAAACGCCGTCGGACGCGGAAAAACTCGTCAAAGCGGTGGTCAAACTGGGCGCAACCTCCACGGAAGAAATCGTCAACATGTCTTTCAGAATGTAGTTTGCGCTTGCGGCAAATAACGGTATCAATCGGTAATCAAAAATGGAAAATCAATTTTTTACAAGCACGCTTACGGAAAACGAGCGTGACACGGAAAATATTCTTCGCCCCAAAACCCTTGACGACTACGTCGGACAGGACAAAGTGAAGGAAAATATGCGCATTTACATCAAGGCTGCCCTTGCACGCGGCGAAAGCCTTGACCATGTTTTGCTGTACGGTCCCCCGGGACTTGGCAAAACCACCCTTGCGCACATCATTGCCAACGAAATGGGCGTGCCCATCACCGTTACAAGCGGTTCGGCAATTCCCAGCAAATTCGATTTGTCGGCGATTTTGTCCAAACTTAAGCCCGGTGAAGTGCTGTTTATCGACGAAATTCACCGTCTCAACAACAGCCTTGAGGAAATTCTGTATCCTGCGATGGAAGACTACCGCCTTGACTTTGTGGTGGGCAAGGGTCCGTCGGCTACAAGCGTCAACATCAAGTTGGAAAAGTTTACGCTTATCGGCGCAACCACCAAGGCAGGTAACCTTGCCGCGCCCCTGCGCGATCGTTTCGGCGTGCAGAAGCGCCTTAACCTGTACAGCCCCGAGCACCTGCAACTGATTGTAAAACACTCGGCAAAAAAACTCGGTTCGGAAATCGACGAACACGCCTGTTACGAAATCGCACGTCGCAGCCGCGGTACGCCGCGTATTGCAAACAGATTGCTTAAACGTGTGCGCGACTTCGCCGACGTCCTTGGCGACGGCAAAATTACCGACATGGTGGTAGCGCACGCAATGAAAGTGATGGAAGTGGACGAACTGGGCTTGGACAGCGTGGACAAAAACATTCTTACCACGATTATCGACAAATTCAGCGGCGGTCCCGTCGGGTTGGATACACTTGCATCGGCAACGGGCGAAGACTCGACCACAATCGAGGACGTGTACGAACCGTACCTGTTGCAACTGGGTTTTGTCGCACGCACACCGCGCGGACGTATCTGTATGCCCAACGCCTACAAACATCTTGGACGCAAAATAAGTAAGGAACGCATGGAAATGCTGTCAATTTACGACGACAGTATCGAGGCGGATGAGGACTGATGAAAACAAGTGATTTTTACTATGATTTACCGCAGGAACTGATTGCACAAACGCCGGTGGAACCGCGCGACAGCAGCAGGCTGCTTGTGTACGATCGTAAGCAAAAAAGCATAACGCATAAGCATTTTTACGACATTGTGGACTATCTGCACGCAGGTGACGTACTTGTTGTCAACAATACAAAGGTGTTGCCGGCGCGTATTTACGGTACAAAAATTCCGACAGGCGGACACGTGGAATTTCTTCTGCTTAAACGCCTTGACCTTACACATTGGGAAGTAATACTTAAGCCCGGTCGCATTGCAAAGCCCGGAGCCGAATTCCGCTTTTCCGACGACCTGACCGCCACTGTGGAATCGGTCGGCGAGGACGGCAGCCGCATTGTGGAATTTCACTTCGACGGCGTGTTTGAGGACATTTTGTCGCGCGTCGGCGAAATGCCTTTGCCTCCCTACATCAAGGAAAAATTGACGGACAAAACGCGCTACAACACCGTCTACAGCAAAATCGACGGCAGTGCTGCCGCACCGACGGCAGGCTTGCATTTTACAAAGGAACTTATCGACAAACTTAAGGCAAAGGGCGTAATTTTTGTGGAAGTTTTGTTGCACGTGGGGCTTGGCACTTTCCGCCCCGTCAAGGTGGACGACGTGACAAAACACCATATGCACAGCGAGTTTTACAGCGTCAGCGAGCAAGCGGCAAACGAGATTAACGCCGCCAAAGCCGAAGGGCGCAGGGTAATTTGCGTGGGCACCACAAGCGTACGCACGTTGGAAAGCGCAGCCGACCGCCCCGGACACATTGTTGCGGGCAGTGGAAATACCGACATTTTTATCTATCCGCCGTACAAATACAAAATGGTGGACGCGCTTATCACTAATTTTCACCTGCCGGAAAGTACCCTTATCATGCTTGTGTCGGCACTTTGCAGCCGCGAGGAAATACTTGAGGTGTACAAAGTGGCGGTTGAGGAGAGTTACCGCTTTTTCTCGTTCGGCGACGCTATGTTTATCGAATAACGAAGCGGTTGACTGACGGATTGCTGTATTTTGTCGAAGCAGGCAGAATATGAAAATCGAAGGAAAACACGGTGCGCAAAGCCGTCAATTACGGCAAATTCGTGGTGAGCGTTGACGCTTACAAACCGGGAAACAACAGGTTGCCGTCGGTGCGATGCGCAGAGAGAATATGGACATACGCAGGAAATTGCCAAGCAAAAGAAGGTTTTTACCAATGGAATTTAGTTACGAATTACAACATGTAGACAAACATACGGGGGCGCGCGCAGGCGTGTTTCACACCCCGCACGGCGACATCGAAACGCCTATTTTTATGCCTGTCGGCACATGCGCTACCGTCAAGTCGCTGTTACCCAGCACCCTTAAGGAAATCGGTGCGCAAATAATACTCAGCAACACCTACCACCTGTATCTGCGACCGGGCAGCAAACTGGTTGCCGAAGCAGGCGGCTTGCACAAATTCATGAACTGGGACCGTCCGATACTTACCGACAGCGGCGGTTTTCAGGTGTTCAGCCTGGGCGATTTGCGCAAAATTTCCGACAACGGTGTCGTTTTTTCGTCACATATTGACGGAAGTAAACACATTTTTACTCCGGAATCGGTAATGGAAACGGAACACGACCTCGGCGCAGACATCATCATGGCTTTTGACGAGTGCAGCACTTACGGATGTGACAAAAGCTACGCACGGAGCGCAATGAATCGCACCCACAAATGGCTGGACAGATGCGCACACGCGCACACCAACGGCAAACAAATGCTGTTTCCCATCGTGCAGGGCAACATGTTTGAAGACTTGCGTACAGAGTCGGCAAAATTTGCTTCGCAGTACGCCGAGTGTGGTATTGCCGTAGGGGGACTGTCCGTCGGTGAGCCGAGTGTCGTAATGTACAACATGTTGGACGTCATCCGTCCGTATCTGCCGGAAAACATGCCGCGCTACCTTATGGGTGTCGGCACGCCGGATTACCTGCTTGAAGGCATCGAACGCGGAATCGACATGTGCGACTGCGTTCTGCCTACCCGTATCGCCCGCAACGGAACGGCATTGACAAGTCACGGCAAGGTAGTTGTCCGCAACGGCGCATACAAGGCGGATTTTTCGCCGCTTGACGACGAATGCGACTGTTACTGCTGCAAAAACTTTACCAAGGCGTACCTCAGACACCTTATCAACTGCAACGAAATACTTGCGGCGGAATTGCTTAGCATTCACAACATTACATTCTTGCTCAAAGTGGTCAAGGATGCCCGCAAAGCCATCTTCGAGGACCGCTTTGCCGACTACAAGCAGGAATTTTACGCCAAGTACTACAACAAGTAAACGATTTGAGCAGCTTCGTCGCGTTTGCAAATGCAATGTTTTTTGCACACTCAGGCTTGTACAGGTGCGAGTTGTCCGCAAATACACGTGTGCATGCGTAACGTTTCGCATATCATCAGGCAAATTGCAGTCTGTTGCGTAAATTACGTTGCCGTCCAAAAACCTTAAACAATGTTGAATGTTATTTTGTGTCAAACTTGTTGCGTAAAGGTGAAAAGTAGTGTATAATTAAACCAATCTCGGTCAATGTTTGTTAAACAGACCGAAAAATCTGAAGGAGTACAAATATGCTTGATTTGTTAAACTTTTTGTCCGATGGCGCAAGCGGTGGCAGTTCCGGATCTGCCGGCGGCGCGAACAGTTGGGTTATGATTGTCGTGTTTGCTGTGCTTATCGTCGGCATGGTGCTGATGATGATCATTCCGCAACGCAAGCAAAAGAAAGCTCAGGAAGAAATGATGAGCAAACTTAAGGTCGGCTGCGTAATTACTTCCATCGGCGGTATCGTCGGCGAAGTAGTTCAACTGGATGACCAGAACGTATGGATCGAAACGGGCGTTGACGGCAGCAAAACCACAATGAAGTTGCTTCGTCAGGCAATCCACAGCATTGCCCCCGCTCCGGGAAGTGCCGAAGCGGTAGCCGAAGAAAAGGCGGCAAACGACGAAACCGACGAAATTAAGTAATTTAATAGTCTAACACGACAAACCTCCGAATAAACTTACATTGTTCGGAGGTTTTGTTTTGGCTGAAAAGAAATCCGTTGTCCTTGGCGGCGTAAAGGGCGGCTTGCTTGCTTTTGTAATCTGCACCGTGGCAGTACTTGTAACCGCGCTGTTTGCCAAGTGGTTCAATTTGTCGCAAACAACGCTTAATATTGTCGGTCAGGCGGTAAAGGTGGCGGCTGTATTTGCGGCTGTGCTTATTGCTGTCCGCGATGGCGCGTATGTACCGAAAGCATTGCTTGTGGCGGTCGTTTTTTGCATTGCAAGTACCGTTTGCTCGCTTATTGCAGGCGGAAGTTTCGATTTTGGTCACGTAATGCTGGACCTTGTGATTGCGGTTGCAGCGGCAGTAATTGCCGCTCTTATCAAAAGTAAACGAGCGTAGCTACGCTGCCGATAAACGCAACGCACCCGATATTGAAGTAAATTTTGCGAGTCAACCCTTGTAGTTGGCTCTTTTTAGTTGTCTTTTTGTGCCTTTGCGAGTAAAAATCGGGAAAAATAATTGACTAATTGACGATATACCTTTATAATAGAGTAGTTAATTTAGGCTCACGCCTTAGGCAAAGACAAGGAGGCTCCATAGATGAGTAAGAAGGCATCCGCCATAGTTTTGGTAATTGTGGCGGTAATTGTACTGGCAATCGCATTTTTTGCAGTTTATCCCGTGACCATTTCCTACGGTCAGGACGGTTACAAACAATATCATTCACCGCTTAGTCTTATCCAGACAAGCAGTCTTTATACAGACACCGTAGAAGGCACTTACACGCTTCGTCTTGACAAAGACGTAACTTCCGATACCGTTGTCAAGCAAATCGGCAAAAGACTCGACAATATTTACGGTTACTATGCTTGCCCGATTTCAGTAAACGGCGACACGCTTACCCTTACCGTACCCAAGACAGCCAACAGTGAAAAAACTTCTGCGGAAACCGTTCTCGGCAACGTTACCGCAGTAGGCAAGGTGGAAATTCTCAACACGGTAGTAAGCAACAATAACAACAGTTCCGCAAAGTACAGTTCTTCGGCAGTTGTAGTAAAAGACGGTCACTTCAAAAGTGTGAAGGCTCGCACATACGCAAGCGGTACAAACACCTACTTTATCGTGGAAATCACCCTCAACGACGAAGGAACAAAGGCGGCTTCCGCTCTCAGCACGGGTACCGCTTACTACGTTGCTCTTGACGAATCTTTGTCCACCTACTGCTACAAAGCAAGCAACAGTCAGATTCAGTTGTATGCGCAATCTCAGGCTCAAAGCAACCTTTACGTAGGTTACCTCAACAGCGGCGCATTGGGCGGAACACTCAGCCTTGACGACACCGTTACTCATACCGGCATCGGCGGACTTATCGTAGCGTGCGCCTTTGCGGCAGTTGTCGTTATCGGTTGGATAGTGCTTCTTGCCAAATTCAAGGCTCTGGGTATTGCAGGTATCTACTCGCAACTTATCGTTCTTGTTGTGTTTGTAATTGTCGTAGGTCTTGCGGGCGGTCAAGTGTTCAACACGGCGTCTCTTGTGGGACTTCTGTGCGGTTACGCTCTGATGTTCTACTTCACCTACACGCAGTTTGCCGCTATCCACGGTTACGCAAGTGAAAAGACGTTTGCCAGCGCATGCCATCGCGGTTACGCAGACACCAACAAACTCAACCTTATTGTACACGCCGTGGCGATAGTGTTGGGCGCCATTATGTGGCTTATCCCCACGCTTGTTACGGCACCTTTCGGCAACATCTTCCTGTACTTGGCTGTGTTGAGTTTCATTGCGACATTCGGTCTCAACCGTCTGTTCGTCAAGGTTGTTGCTCCCTTTATCGAAGGCGCAAGCAAGTAATAGCATATTCAGTTTTTACCAAAAGCCTTCTAAACAATTAGAAGGCTTTTAATGTTTTTTGCGGATTTTGCCTTTTCACTAACCAAAGGGAAAATCCGACATCGCGCGAGTTGAGTAAAATGAAGGAAAAATACGTCAGACGTACACAACCGAATAATACGGAATTTTTGCAAAGCAAAGGGTTTTCGCCTGCGATGGCGGCGGTGGTTGCTTCCCGAGGCGTTACCGAGGACAACTACGACGAGTATTTCGGTGACAAACTTTGTTTCCACGCCCCCGAAGAAATGACCAACATGACCGAGGCTACGGAACTTATACGGCTTTGCATGGAAAACGACGGCAGTGTGCTTATCTGCGGCGACTATGATGCCGACGGTTTGTCTGCTTCGGCATTGCTTTCGTTGTATTTTTCTGACAACGGTATCTTTAACACAGTGCTGATTCCGACGCGCGACGAAGGCTACGGCTTGCACGCCGACGCGGTAATCAATGCGTTTGGCAAACACTTTTACGACCTTGTAATCACGGTGGACTGCGGTATCAGCAACGCCGACGAGGTTGCGCGCATAAGGGACGAACTGGGCGTGGAAGTGATTGTTACCGACCACCATGAACTGCCGGAACAACTTCCCGATTGCATTTGCGTAAACCCCAAAATCGGCTATCCGTTTGCCTACCTGTCCGGTAGCGGCGTTGCCTGGAAACTTGTCGAGGCACTTACGGACAGACAAACGGCAATTCGGTATGCAGACCTGGCTTCAATCGGCACAATCGGCGATATCATGCCAATGCAGGACGAAAACCGCGCCATTGTCAAAAGTGCCATCGCCAACTGGAACCACAAGGGACTGCGGAAACTCGGCGAACTGAGCAAATGTCCGCAAACTCTCACTTCAACGGACATTGCCATGCGCATTGTGCCAAAAATCAACGCCGCAGGGCGCATAGGCGACCCGTATGCCGCACTGGAATTGCTTCTTATGCGTGACAAGGTTGACACAGCCTCCTGCGAAAAACTGCTTGCCATGAACGACACACGCAAGGAATACCTTGACGACATCGTTGCCGAAGCGGACAAAATGATTGACCCCGAAAAGGTGCGTAAACAGCGCATAGTGTATCTTGCGGGCAACAAGTGGCAGCACGGACTACTGGGCATTGCCGCGGCAAAATACAAGGAAAAGTATTACGTGCCTGCCGTTGTTATGACAGACGACGGCGACGACTACGTCGGCTCGGCGCGTGGTATAGACGAAGTGGATTTGTTTGACGCCTTCCGTCGGTGCAAAGATTTGCTTGTCAAGTTCGGCGGACACAAGGCTTCCGTCGGCTTTACCGTGGCAAAAGAAAACGTCGACGCGCTCGGCAAGGCTTTGTCCGCTGTCTTTTGTGAACTGCCCGAAGACGTGTTTGTCAAAAACGTTTACTACGACGTGGAAATCGGCGACGACGCGACTGTGCAGGAAGTGTACAAACTGCAGAATTTTTTGCAACCGATGTTGCCGCAGGACAAGATTTTGTGCCGCGTGCGAGATTCGGTAAAGTTTGCCAACAGTTTCGGCAAGGACGGCGCGCACCTTTCTGTGACTCTCGCAAGCGGACTGGAAGTAAAGGGCTTTTTCAAGTACGGCGTACTTGCGCCATACATCAAGCACGGCGCGAACGTTGACCTTGTGTGCGGTGTGGACATGGACAGTTACACGCACAACGTGACGGGCATCGTCGAAGACATGACCCTTGTCAACAGCGTATGCTTCGACGACTTTTACAAACTCAATTTTGTCAAAAACTGCGTTTGCGACAAAGCCGCCGACGTAACTTTCGACAAAGTCGCGGCGGACGGTGCAAATTCCGTCTGTGTGGTGTTTGATGATTACGAAACTTACCTTGCAAACGTCGACAAACTCTGTTTGCAGGATTACGCCGTGGATATATTTTTCAAAAATGCCGACAATTCTCACGTGGCGGTAATTTCGCCGCTGCCCGATTACGACTACTCGGGCTTTGAAAAGGTGGTGTATTGCCATGGTTTTTCGGCGCACCTTGCCGTTCCGGACGGCACTGCATTTGTGCAGACGGAACCCGCCAACAAGGATTTGTACACAGTGGGGCTTACGCGCAACGTATGCACAAGCGCATATTCCGCTCTTCGCAAAAAGGGCGATTATGACAGCATAAAAAGCGTGTACGACAAGCAACTTCTCGACAAAATCACCTATCCGCAATACGTTGCGGCGTTGCGTGTGTTCGGCCAGTTGGGACTTGTTGAAATTGTCGACCAATACACGGTCCGCTTCAACAACGGTGCTCGTGCCGAACTGGACGATTCGGAAATTTACAGACTGATGAAGAGCGAAGAATGACGGGCAAACTTGACACGCGCTTTTTGTTGTTTAACGGAGAAAAACATGTATACGGAAAAGGAACCTGCCGAGGTTACGATACAAAACTTTTTAAGTAAGGTCAAGCATTACTACCATGCGGCAGACGTAAACAAAATAAATGACGCTTTCGAGGTGGCAAACAAGGCGCATCAAGGGCAATTTCGTGCCAGCGGTCGCCCGTATATTACACACCCGACGATTGTTGCGGACACCCTTATCGACCTCGGTATGGACGTGTCCACAATTTGCGCCGCCCTTTTGCACGACACGGTAGAGGACACCTACGTAACCGACGAGGACTTACGTAAGCGTTTCGGCGACGAAATTGCCGACCTTGTCGCGGGCGTAACCAAATTGGAAAAAATCACCTTCCACGACAAGGAAGAGGAACAAGCGGAAAATATGCGCAAAATGTTTTTTGCAATGGCAAAGGACATCCGCGTAATGCTTATCAAACTGTCTGACCGCCTGCACAACATGCGCAGTCTGCAATACATGATTCCCGAAAAGCAACAACGCACGGCAAAGGAAACATTGGAAATTTTCGCGCCGATTGCAGGCAGACTCGGTATGTCGCAAATCAAGTGCGAGCTTGAAGATTTGTGCCTTAAGTATCTCGACCCCGACGCGTACTTCGGTATTGCCGAGGGTATCGCCCTCAGAAAGCAGGAACGCGACGAAATAGTAAACGACTTTATCGGGCAGGTTCGCATTGAACTCGGCAAGGCAGGCATAGAAGACTTTGATATTTACGGACGCGTCAAGCACCTGTACAGCATTTACCGCAAGATGCAGAAACAGCACAAAACGTTGGATCAGATATACGACCTGACGGCGGTGCGTGTGATTGTCGATTCGATAAAGGACTGCTACGCCGTGTTGGGCGCAATCCACGCAAGGTGGAAGCCGATGCCCGGGCGTTTCAAGGACTACATCGCCGTCCCCAAGCCCAACCTGTACCAATCGTTGCATACGACGGTGTTTATCGAGTTTGAGGGGCACAGTTACCCCATCGAAGTGCAGATCCGCACCCACGAAATGCACAAAGTGGCGGAATACGGTATCGCGGCGCACTGGAAGTACAAGGAAGGAATTGCCGGCGTGACGTCGATGGACGACAAGTTGCGCTGGGTCAAGGAAGTGCTTAGTTACAACGACGACTTCCGCGACAGCAAGGAATTTCTCGATCTCATACGAAAGGACATCAGCAACACCAACGAAGTGTACGTGTTTACCCCCAACGGCGACGTAAAGGTGCTGTCGGCAGGTGCAAACGCCCTTGACTTTGCCTACGCGATACACAGCCAGGTGGGCAACAAGTGCGTAGGTGTAAAGGTAAACAACAAAATTGTACCGCTCAGCACGCCGCTGAACACCGGCGATACGGTGGAAGTACTTACTAACCCCAATGCAAAGGGTCCGTCGCGCGACTGGATAAAAATAGCCACAACGCCGTCGGCAAAGGCAAAAATCAGACAGTTTTTCAAGCGCGAGCTTAAGGAAGAATACATCCGCACCGGAAAATCCATGGTGGAACGCGACTGTAAACACCGCGGATTCCTGCCGTCGGATTTGCTTACTCCTGACGCAATTGCCGCCGCATGCGAACGTTACATGTTCAACGACATCGACGAAATGTACGCCGCGGTAGGTTACGGAAGTATAGGGCTCAGCGCAGTCATGAGCAAGCTGATTGCCGGCAACAAGCAACTGCAGGAACGTTTCCGCAAGCAACAAAACGAACGCAAGCGCAAAAACGGCACCTCGCGTGAAAACGCCGTAGTGGTGAAAGGCATGGACGACCTGCTGGTACGTTTCGCCAAGTGCTGTTCGCCGGTACCGGGGGACGACATTGTGGGTTACATTTCGCGCGGTCGCGGCATTTGCGTGCACCGTGCAGATTGCCCGTCGGTAAAAGGCATGGAAAAGGAACGTCTTGTCGAGGCAAACTGGGTGCAGACCGAGGGTGCATCGGCAACGTTTGTGGCTACAATCGAGATTATTGCCGATGACAAGGGCGACATTTTTGCGGAAATTACCAAGGCTATAGTCAACGAAGGATTGCCGATGGTGGGTATCAACGCCCGTAAGGACAAGAAAGGCAACGCAGTCGCTACGGTGTCTGTCGAAATTACCAACCACGATCAGGTTGCGCAACTTATGAAAAAGATGCTTACCATACCTGCCGTTATCAACGTGTATCGTACTCATGGTTAAAATAAAAGTTATTTCTCAGGGCGTAATGCCCACCAACTGCATAGTGGTGTCCGAGGGAACAAATGCCGTTGTTGTCGATCCTCCTTTCGGATGCGAGGACGTAATCAAATACCTTGCAAACAACGGCTTGACCCTTACTGCGGTACTTCTTACGCACGGACACTTCGACCACTGTGGCGGCGTAAATCAGCTGCTTAACCGTCTTAACGCCGACGTGCCTGTGTACATTCACCGTAATGACCTGCACCTAGCTCACAACGCTGCAAACAATCCGTGGGGCGTAGTCTGCGACAATTGCTACCCGACCGACAACCTTGCCGAGGGGGAACTGACGATTGCCGGAATGCGCTTTTATGTGCTGGAAACGCCGGGACATACGACGGGTAGCGTGGTGTTTCTTGTTGAGGGCTACATGCTGAGCGGCGACACTCTTATGGCGCGCAGCGTGGGACGCACGGACTTTGCCGAAAGCAACCCGTATCTTATGCGCGGCTCACTGAACAAAATCAAACTTCTTGGCAAAAACTACATTGTGTTGCCTGGTCACGGCGGTCAGACAACGCTGCAATTTGAAAAGGAACACAACGTGTATCTGAAATGAAACTGTACACCAACTTTATTTATCCGACGGAAGTGCATGACGTAGTCAAACTGTTTCTGGACGGCGTTGTTTTAAGCGATGACGGAAGCGGTGACATCACTCTTATAGAGTACGTCGATGACACAAAATTCAAATACGTATCGACTTTTTTTGCACGAGTTGCGCAAACCGAAGTGGACACGGCAGGGCTTGACGAGCTTCAGCAGGTGCGTCTTCGCAAACGTTTTGCAAAGGTGTGCATGTATGATTTGCTTGTAAAAGTTACCGGCAAACACATGCCCTGGGGCGGCCTTACGGGCATTCGCCCGACCAAACTTGCGCGCCAACTTACGGCGGAAGGGCTTGATTGGCAGCAGACTTTCAGAGGACTGTTGGATGTGTCGGAACAAAAGACGAATCTTGTCGCCGACATTCTTGCCGAGCAGGGCGATTTGTACGGCTACCGCGCAAATACCGCCGACATGTACGTGGGTATACCTTTTTGCGTAAGCAGATGCAGCTACTGCAGTTTTACAAGCGGCGAAATCGGCAAAATGAAAAAATACGTTTTGCCTTATGTTGCGGAACTTAAAAGGGAACTTGCCGCAACGCTGAAGTTTGCCGAGGACAATGGCATTACGCTTCGCAATGTGTACTTCGGCGGCGGCACGCCTACGTCGCTTTCGGCGGCGCAACTTGACGAGATTTTGTCCGTCATCGACATCACGCCTACGGAATATACCGTTGAAGCAGGTCGCCCCGACACGATAGACAAGGACAAACTGGACGTACTGGCGGCGCACGGCGTAAACCGTATATCCATCAATCCGCAGACATTCAATCAGTCGGTGCTGGATACAATCGGGCGCAGACATACCGTTGCCGACATCTACGACAAGTACAACCTTGCGCGAAAGTACGACTTCGCAATCAACATGGACCTGATTGCAGGACTCCCGGGCGAAACTTACGAAATGTTTTGTCACAACGTGGAATGTGCCGTTGCGTGCGGCGCAGACAACATCACGGTGCACACACTTGCGCTTAAACACGGCAGTGCGCTAAAGGAACAAAACTTTGCGCAAGGACAAAGTCCGGTTGCGAAAATGGTGGAATTTGCCCACGAAAAACTGTACGCGACGGGATACATTCCGTACTATATGTACAGACAAAAGTACATGTCGGACAACCTTGAAAACGTCGGTTTTACTAAACCCGGCAAGCCCTGCCTGTACAACATCGACATTATGGAAGAAATTTCCGACATTATCGCATGCGGAACCAACGCAATAAGCAAGCGCATTTCCGTCGAACAAAACCGTATCGAACGCGCCGCCAACCCTAAAGACGTAATTACTTACATCGAGCGGCTTGACGACTTTTTGCAGAAGAAATTTGAACTTTTTAGCTAACACGGCGTCAAACGACGCGCGGAAAATGTCGCTGCCCTTCAGACAACAAAAGTGTTCGTTGCGCGTACGAGCAATCCCGCGGAGCATTCCTTTCGTCTTTTATTACATGTTGTAATGAAATAATTGTAACAAAACGACAACCGAACAAACGACCTTTTACATTCATTCACAAAAAAACAATGAAACAATCTAAGCAACGCACACGTACAGCCGACGACGTTAAACGCCGTCTTATACGCAAAATTGTAGTCTTTGTAAGCCTTGCGCTTGTGTTTATGTTTTTGTGCATTCTGCGCGGAAACGAGCAAATCGCCGAAGCCTTTACAAGGACGGTTTCGCGCGCCTGGGTGGCGGTGTTCGGCACGCTGTTTTCGTGGATTCCGTGCAGCATTTACGAATTGTTTCTGATTGTGGCGATTCTTGCCGCAATATGCGCGGTTGTGTTTATCATCGTCGCGCTTTGCAAAAAGAAGTTTGTGCGGGTGTTTTCGCTGCTGCTTTCCGTAGGCATTTTTGCCTTTGCGTTCCTCAGCGTGTACACGACAAGTGCGTCTTTCGCTTACGACCGTGCGCCCTTGCCCAAGGCGGTGTACAGTCGCCAGAACCCCGAATCGTTTACTCGCGAGCAGGCAATAGACATGGCTGCAAACATCGTTAAGGCTACAAACGAGGCATACAGAGCAACGGAACACGACGAAAACGGCAACATTGTTTTGCCGAGTATTGCCGAGATACGCGCAGACCTGGCTGAAGAGTACAAACGACTTGACGAGCCGCAGTACGAGGGGTATTTTTCAAGTTACGTCCCTGCAGTCAAAAAAATTGTGAACAGCCGCATAATGAGCGAAATGCACATTGTGGGTGTGTTTTTTGCCCCGACGGGAGAAGCCAACATAAACGGCGTTGAACAGAACTTCAATCTTCCGCATACGATGGCACACGAAATGGCGCACGGCAAGGGCGTTATGCGTGAAAACGAAGCCAACTTGGTGGCAAGTTATCTGCTTCTTACAAGCAGCAAACCTTATCTCAGATACAGTGCGTTGATGAAGGTATTGAACTCGGCAATAAGCCTTGTGGGCATGTACCCTGACACAAACGACACGGTTAAATTGCTGTCGGCAAGTATCGACAGGGGCATACTTGCGGAACGCTCCAACTACAACAAACTATGGTCGCAGTTTACGCTTGTCGGCGACATCGGCGACTGGTTCAACGACCTGTATCTGAAGTTTAACAAGCAGACGGGCAGCGACAGTTACTACAAGCCGGGACAAAGCGAAGATACTGACCAAAAAGATAACGACGGCGAAATAATAAAGATTATTGTAAGTTTCAGCGACACGCAGGACTTGCTTGTAATGTTGTACAACCGCGGTGTGCTGTAAAAGCACGCGTTGAAATGCGCCGCGTGTGGATGTGGATGTGCCGTGCTGTGGATGTAGCAGAATTTTTTTTAACTTGCCGCATGGCTGTAAATTGTCTTATTGCAGTATGCGGTGGCGGCAGAAACACGCATTTTGATTGAACTGCCCGAACGTGTTTGTCGTTGTGTAATCGCGCGGAAAAATCGTCAAAAAAAATCCAAAAAAAATGTAAAAAATGTCGGTAAAAAAGTTGACACTTTTCGCCATATGAAGTATAATGAGTAGGCTGTTGAAGCGCGGGTGTAGTTCAATGGTAGAATACCAGCCTTCCAAGCTGGCTGCGTGGGTCCGATTCCCATCACCCGCTCCANNGGCTATGTCACCGCCGTTGCGCAGAGCGCGGCGGTGGAGCGACTGCTGCCGCTGCTGGACGAGGACGAAACGGCCGTGTATAAGCG
Organism: Clostridiales bacterium; assembly: GCA_003537755.1. Taxonomy (GTDB): domain Bacteria; phylum Bacillota; class Clostridia; order Christensenellales; family CAG-314; genus Fimimonas. The sequence continues at coordinate 40,401 of DPQS01000003.1, forward strand.
CGGCCGCAACGCCAAAAGCGCGCATGCGCCGAAAAGCGCCGGCGCGGTCGAATACCGCAGGGCGACGGGGCTGGAGTGCCTGTTCGGCTATCTCTACCTTGCCGGCCGGATTGAACGCGCACGCGCGCTGTTCGAGGCGGTCTGCGCGCCCGAGCCTGTAATAACCCGCGATGCGGGAAAGGATGGTTGAAAATGAGCGAACTGTCGCCGATGGAACAAGACGTCTACGGCTATATCGAGAGCATGATCGAGAACGAGGGCTACGCGCCCTCCGTCCGCGACATCTGCCGTGCGCTGGGGATTCGTTCCACCTCCACCGCGCACGCCTGTCTCAGCCGCCTCGACCAAAAGGGGTATATCAAAAAGGATCAGGGCAAATCCCGCGCGCTGCGCCTCGGCCGCGCCAAATATTCCGACGGGGAGCGGATGCTCCGCGTGCCGCTGCTCGGCCGCGTGACCGCGGGCACGCCGATTCTGA
>DPQS01000003.1:41101-43339 GCA_003537755.1 Clostridiales bacterium
GGCTACGTCGATTTCCCCGTCAGTATGGCCGGCGGCGAGAGCGACCTCTTTGCGCTGCGCGTGATGGGGGAGAGCATGATCGAGGCGGGGATTCTCGACGGCGACATCGTGATCGTCAACGGCGTCCACTACGCCGAAAACGGGGAGATCGTCGTCGCTATGATCGAGGACGAGGCGACTGTGAAAAAATTCTATAAGGAGAATGGCTGCGTCCGGCTTCAGCCCTGCAATGCGTCTATGCAGCCGATTTACGCCAAAAACGTTACTATCCTCGGCAGGGTGATCGCCAATTTCCGTTTTTATCGGTCGTAAAAGAGACGGAAAGTGCAGGTTTTTGCCGTAAGAGCATAAGATTTTGTCCGTAAGCACTTGACAAACGGCTCGCGTTGTGGTATCCTATTTAGGCTGTTAATTCGATCCATTAGCTCAGCTGGTAGAGCACNNGGGTTCGAATCCCTTCAGGCACGCCAATTATGGTGGGCTTAGCTCAGCTGGTTAGAGTGCCAGATTGTGACTCTGGAGGTCATGGGTTCGATTCCCATAGCTCACCCCATTATTTGTAGGGGTATAGCCAAGCGGTAAGGCATCAGACTTTGACTCTGACATCTCGTAGGTTCAAATCCTGCTACCCCTGCCAACCATGACCCATTAGCTCAGTCGGTAGAGCACATGACTTTTAATCATGGTGTCCGGAGTTCGATTCTCCGATGGATCACCAAACGGCCAACTGCCGCTTGCTGTTGGCCGTTTTTCGCTTCGTTGACATTCGCGGCGCAAAGGAGTACTGTCGTCTAAAGATTCTATCAAAGCAGGGTAGGTACGATGTTAGAAAAATTTCTCGAACGCACGGAATTTGAATCCTACGAGGACCTGAAGGCGAACTATAAGGTTCGCGTTCCGGCCGGCTTCAATTTTGCCTATGACGTAGTAGACGAATGGGCCGTGCAGGACCCTGCGAAAAACGCGCTGCTCTGGTGTACCGACGACGGCGACCGCCGGATGTACACCTTCCGCGATTTGAGCGAGCTTAGCAATCGCTGCGCCAACTTCTTTCTTCGCGCGGGCATCCGAAAGGGCGACCGCGTGATGATGATGCTCAAGCAGCGTCCCGAGGCGTGGATCTGCATCCTTGCGCTCTGCAAAATCGGCGCGGTTTGTATCCCCGCCACCTATCAGCTTACCGTCAAGGACATTGTCTACCGCTGCAATCTGGCGAAGGTGCGGATGATCCTTTCGGTGGATGAGCCCGAACTGGTCGGCTATATCGCTTCGGCCCGTCCCGAGTGTGAAACGCTCGGCGCCGTCGCCGTCGTGGGCGACCGTGTGCCGGAGGGGATGCTCGACCTGCGCGCGGAAATCGCCGCTTCCTCGCCCGAATTGGAGCGCATTCCCAATGCGCTGACCGACCCGATGCTGATGTACTTTTCTTCGGGTACGACGGGGATGCCCAAAATGATTCTGCACGACTATACATATCCCGTCGGGCATATCATCACCGCCAAGTACTGGCAGCACTGCGAGGACGGCAAGCTGCATCTGACGATGTCGGATTCCGGCTGGGCCAAATTCGCGTGGGGCAAAATCTACGGACAGTGGATCTGCGGCGCGGTCATCGTCGCGTATGACAACGAGAAGTTCAACGCGCACAACACGCTGGAACTGATTCAGGAAATCGGCGTGACCACCTTCTGCGCGCCGCCGACGATCTTCCGCTTCTTGATCAAAGAAGACATCGCCAAGTATGACTTTTCGTCGATCAAGCATTGCTGCATTGCCGGCGAGCCGCTCAACCCCGAGGTGTTCTACCGCTTCAAGGAGCTGACCGGCCTGACGCTGACCGAGGCGTTCGGGCAGTCCGAAACACCGGCCATCATCGGCAACTTTGACGGGTTTCCCATCAAACCCGGTTCGACCGGCAAGCCTTCGCCCGACTACGACGTGGACATCGTGGATGAAAACGGCAATTCGTGCGAGGACGGCGTGGTCGGCTCAATCGTAATCAAAAATCTTTCCAAGCACTATCCCTACGGCCTGTTTAAGGGCTATCAGGAGGACGAAGCGGCTAACCGCAAGGCGTTCCGCAACGATTTTTACGACACCGGCGATACCGCCTGGCGCGATTCGGACGGCTATTACTGGTTTGAGGGCCGTTCGGACGACGTCATCAAATGCTCGGGCTATCGCATCGGCCCGTTCGAGGTGGAAAGCGCGCTTATGACGCATCCCTGCGTGCTGGAA
>DPQS01000027.1:0-708 GCA_003537755.1 Clostridiales bacterium
TGGCAACACCTCGCCACCCCTAATAGCATCTACTAACAATTTATAGTTTGTTTGCAAACTTCGGGTTGGTTGACTTCGGCTTAGCCAAACACGCATAAATTGGTTATTAACGGTCTGACAACACCATTATTGCTAAGTAATCTCGACTTATTACAATCACAGCCGGACGCACATACGATTACTAATTTGTTAAGCGACGTTCTGTCAATAGCAACATTACAATTGTAGTGTTGCTAAATCCGTACAACACCCTTTTGTTGCACGGCACCAGTCGGTCAGTCAAGCGGTCAAAGGCACGTTTTCCACCTGCAGACAATGATTTTATCGCCTGTTTTGTAAGCAATTTTCACATACGTATGCAAAAATCGTTTACGAACTCACGTATACACCGCATCTAACAAATTGGTGTGCAGGGCGACAAAAAATCATATGAGCGACGGCGAAGATTGAGTTTCGCAGCCACAAGCCAACCAAGGGCGGAGACGGGGTGCATTGCCGCAAAAATTCACTTGAGCGCCGGCGAAGATTAGGTTAATTCAGTAGTAAATTAACCAAGGGCGGAGATGGGTGTGCAGGGCAGCAAAAACTCACTTGAGCGACGGCGAAGATTGGTGCAGATTGACACGGCTGGGACGGATGGGCGAGAGGAGTGTACATGGGCGTACATGACTCGAGCACAGACGTCCACGCAGTGTCAAGATGTGCCGA
>DPQS01000027.1:905-1305 GCA_003537755.1 Clostridiales bacterium
TGTCAAGATGTGCCGATATGCGCCGTCGCTCAGTTCATGTGCCAAATCTTAGTCGCATACTCCCTCACCGCCCTGTCTGCCGAGAAACGTCCCGCTTCCGAGATATTTTTCAGTGACATACGGTTCCATTCGTCAACGTCGCGATACGCCTTGTCCATGCGGTCGGCTGTCGCCACGTAATCGGCGAAGTCGGCAAAGCACATGTAGGGGTCTGCCATTCCGTTGCTGCGAAGCAGGTAGTTGGACACGCCCTCAAACGTTTCGCCTGCAAAGCCGTTGTTGAGTTCGTCCACCACTACGCGCAGGCGCGGATTTTTGAAATAGTAGTCCATGCTGTTGTAGCCTTTCGCCCATGTTTCGGCAACTTCGTCGGCATTCATACCGAAGATGAAGATGTTGC
>DPQS01000027.1:1511-1956 GCA_003537755.1 Clostridiales bacterium
GAAGATGAAGATGTTGTCGTCACCGACAGCCTGGTGCATTTCCACGTTCGCGCCGTCCTCGGTGCCAAGCGTAAGCGCGCCGTTTATCATAAACTTCATGTTGCTTGTGCCGCTGGCTTCCTTGCCGGCAAGCGAAATCTGTTCCGACACTTCCGCCGCGGGTATAAGGTTTTCCGCCATGGTCACGCAGTAGTTTTCCATAAACACGACGTTGAGTTTTTTGCGGATTTCGGGGTGAGATTCCAGATCTTTCTGAATGAGACAGATAAGTTTGATTACTTCCTTTGCACGGTAGTAACTTGCCGCCGCCTTTGCGCCGAAAATAAATGTTTGCGGCGTTACGTCGAGGTCGGGGTTTTCCTTGAGGTCGTGATACATCGACACGATTTTGAGTACGTTAAGAAGTTGACGTTTGTACTCGTGCAGACGCTTTACCTGCACATCG
>DPQS01000027.1:2078-5033 GCA_003537755.1 Clostridiales bacterium
AGACGCTTTACCTGCACATCGAAACGCGTTTCGGGGTCGATTTTTACGCCGAGTTTCTTCATTGCGATGTCGGCAAAGCGTTTTTTGTTGGCAAGTTTGATGTCGGCCATGCGCTTGTGTACTTCCTTGTCGTCCACAAAGGCACCGAGTTTTGTAAGTTCCGACGCGTCGGACACAAAGCCGTCGCCGATAAGTTCCTTGATGAGCGCGGTAAGTTGCGAATTGGACTGACACAGCCATCTGCGGTGCGCAATACCGTTTGTTACGTTGGTAAATTTGTCCGGGTTAAGCGCGTAAAAGTTTTTGAACAGGTCTTTTTTGAGGATGTCGCTGTGCAACGCGGACACACCGTTGACCATGTGCGAGCCGATGACGGACAAGTTTGCCATACGCACCTGACCATACGCCACGATTGCCAGGTCGGAAACCTTTTTCCAGTCCTGCGTTTTGTCCCAGAATTCGCGGCAGGCACGCTCGTTGATTTCCACGACAATCTGGTAAATGCGCGGAAGCAACGACTTGAAGATGTATTCCGGCCAGCATTCCAACGCTTCTGCCATTACGGTGTGATTGGTGTACGCCGTAACTTCGGTGACAAGTTTCCACGCGTAATCCCAGGAAAGATGATACTCGTCAATCATAATGCGCATAAGTTCCGCAACGGCAAGCGCAGGGTGCGTATCGTTGATGTGCACAGCTACCATTTTTGTAAAACTGTCAAAAGTTCCGTAACGCTTGATGTGGTCGGAAACCACGTTTTGCATTGCAGCCGACACAAGGAAGTATTCCTGCTTAAGGCGCAAAATTTTACCTTCATCGTGGTCGTCGCTGGGGTACAGCACCTTGGTAATCATTTCTGCTTCGGCTTGCTCGTTCATGGCGCGCATGTATTCGCCCTGACCGAACGCATGGAAGTCAAACGGCTTGTTTGCGCGTGCCGACCACAGACGAAGTACACCCACGGCATTGGCGCGGAATCCGTCTACAACCATATCGTAGGGGAAGGCTTCCACTTCCTGGCAACCGACCTGCTGATACACAGGTCCGTTTTCCGTCCAGATTTCCTTCACTTCGCCGCCGAATCGCACAATCTGCGTCTTGTCGGGGCGTTCCTTAAGCCACACTTCGCCGCCGGGCAGCCAGTTGTCCGGAAGTTCCGTCTGCCAGCCGTCGACAATCTTTTGTTGGAAGAAGCCGTACTCGAAACGCAGCGAGTGCCCCATCACCGGGTAGTCTTCCTTGGCAAGGCAGTCGAGGTAGCACGCGGCAAGCCGTCCCAGACCGCCGTTACCGAGCCCTGCATCGGGTTCGCACTCATACAGGTCGTTGATGTCCGTTTTGTAGTACTTTTTGAGTGTGTCGGCAAACAACGATTCCAGTTCCATGTTGAACAGGTTGTTTTTAAGGCTTCTGCCCATCAGAAATTCCATTGACAGGTAGTGTACGCGTTTGCGTTCGCGCGCTTTGTGTTCGTGGTTGAACTCGGCGCGTTTTTCCAGCAGCATATCGCGCACGACGGAAGCAACACACTTGTACAGTTGGCGTTGCGTAAGTTCGCTTGCGTTTGAACCGAAGTTTTTGTTTGCGGCACCTTCGATAAGGTCTTTGATGCGTGTTTTTGTAAGATTGTTAGACATGTATTTCTCCAATAAGGACGCGTTTTACGCGGTGCCATTCATTTTTTGCCGACTTTTTGCAAACTTTTCGGACAACGTTTTACCGAAAAATCGATAAACATCATATGTATTTTTCGTCGATTTTGCAACGAAATTTTACATACGTATGTAAAATTTGACAACAGGCAAGGCTTTCATGCAACTTAACCTGCCGCACAAATCAAACCTTTTTGTAGTACTGCACCGAAGAGGCAGGCATTACCACTTCGACATAACCGGCGTCCGAAGTAAGCGTTTCGGCAACGTCCACACCTCTGCCGCCGTACTTGAAGTCGTCGCTGTTAAGCACCAGTTCGTACTTGCCCTTGTCCACGTTAAAGCCGTAGTTGTGGTAGTCGTACTGACTGAAGTTGAGCACGACAAGCATTACGTTTCCTTTTTTGTCAAGGCGTTCAAACACAAGCACGTTGTCGGCGGCGCGGTCGGCAAGTATCCACTTGAAACCATCCCAACTCTGGTCCAACTGGTACAGCGGTTTGTATTTTTTGTAAGTCTTGTTAAGTTCCCTTACGAAGCGTTGATGAGCGTCGTGCTTGGGGTAGGTAAGCAACATCCAGTCAAGCTCTTTTGCCTCGCTCCACTCATTCCACTGGGCAAGTTCGCCTCCCATAAAGTTCAACTTTTTGCCGGGATGAGCATACTGAAATCCGAGCAACGTCTTGAGTTGTGCAAACTTGGTGTCGTAGTCGCCAAACATCTTGTTGATAAGGCTGCCCTTAAGGTGTACAACCTCGTCGTGCGACAACGGCAAAATGTAATTTTCACTGTAAGCGTAGCACATGCCGAATGTAAGTTTGTTATGATGGTCGGCGCGCCACAGCGTGTCGATCTGCATATAACTGAGTACGTCGTTCATCCAGCCCATGTTCCACTTGTAGTTGAATCCCAGTCCTCCTACATAGGTCGGGTGCGTAACCTTTGGAAACGCCGTCGATTCTTCCGCCACAAACAGCGCGTACGGGCAAGCCTCAAACACACGACAGGACAGTTTTTTAAGGAAGTCTATGGCTTCCAGATTTTCCTTTCCTCCCCACTTGTTGGGTCGCCACTCGCCATCCTTGCGGTCGTAGTCGAGGTACAGCATACTTGCCACCGCGTCTACGCGAAGCCCGTCAAAGTGAAATTCCTTAAGCCAATACAGCGCGTTGCTTACAAGGAAACTTTGCACTTCGTAGCGGCTGTAATCAAACACACGCGTGCCCCAGCCTTTGTGCTCTTTCTTAAATTCGTCGGCGGATTCGTAGCAGCAGGTGCCGTCAAACTCGTAAAGGCCCTGCTC
>DPQS01000027.1:5214-6018 GCA_003537755.1 Clostridiales bacterium
TTCGTAGCAGCAGGTGCCGTCAAAATCTATCAGTCCCTGCGCGTCCTTGCAGAAGTGCGCCGGAACCCAGTCCAGAATTACGCCTATACCCGCGTGGTGAAAGGCATTGACAAGGTACCGCAAATCGTCGGGCGTGCCGTAACGGCTTGTCGGCGCGTAAAAACCCGTCACCTGGTATCCCCAGGACGCGTCCAGCGGATGCTCGGCAAGCGGCATAAATTCCACATGTGTGTAGCCCATTTTTTTGACGTATGGTACAAGGTACTTTGCCAGGTCACGGTAACTGTACATATGCCCGTCGTAATGTCTGCGCCAACTGCCTGCATGCACTTCGTAAATGTTTATCGGGGCTTTGTATACGTCCTTTTTGCTTTGTTTTGCCGTCCAATCATCGTCCGTCCACACAAATTTTTCCGACGGATCGTAAATCACGCTGGCTGTCTTGGGGCGAAGTTCGCAACAGATGCCGTAAGGGTCGGCTTTGTACAGCACGTTGCCGCTTTGCGTAGTGATTGCGTACTTGTAGCAATCGCCGTGCTTGGCTTCAAGCGTAATCTCCCATATGCCGTCGTCCCGCACCATTGCGTCGTGGTTGACAAGCCAATTGTTGAAGTCGCCGATTACTGAAACGGCAACGGCGTTTGGCGCCCATACGGCAAAACGATAGGTGCCCTCGCCTGCGCGATGACAACCAAGCAGTTCGTATGCGTTTGTGGACTGTCCGTTGTAAAATTCGGTAAATTGTGACATGATTGCTTTTCCTTTTTTTGTATGATTGCAGGAATTTTGCGGGAAAACCCCTTT
>DPQS01000027.1:6258-6415 GCA_003537755.1 Clostridiales bacterium
GGGTTTTCCCACACCCTTTCCCGAAAAACTTACACTATTTTTGTACAGACATTTTAGTTTTGTAGCACTTACAAATCTGTGACACAACAACTAAAGTGCGTCCTGACAACTCTGCATTTAACAAACAAAGTATGTCTTTGACCATGAGGGGTGGGCG
>DPQS01000007.1:0-3094 GCA_003537755.1 Clostridiales bacterium
AAACGGAAGTAGCACCGGGAAAAGATAGACGGTTTTCTATTTTGTTATCGGTTATACGGAAGTCAACGACTAGCAAAAATTTTTACGTTATAGTTGGTAATTTCAAAGTTTTCAGTAAAAATTTTTGCCGTTGACTTGCGCTTTTCGCTGTGCTACAAACGCAGACGAAAGGCGATAAATCGGACGGCAAAACGGCATAGAAAAACCGAGCGTTTAGAACACTCGGTTAAAAGTTGTAATGTATTTATCGTTTGATTTTTAGTCCGAAATAATCTCTTGTAAAAAACAAAACGAACTCAAGATTTTCTCTCGGGTTCGTTTTATTCTTGTTTGGTGCGAGATGTGAGACTTGAACTCACACGGTCTCCCACACGCCCCTTAAACGTGCGCGTCTGCCGATTCCGCCAATCTCGCATTGCTTGTACATTATAGTAGATTGCTTGCCGTTTGTCAAATGTTTTTCGCAGATTTACCGACAGAAAAGTTCATTTTTTTCTTCTTCCGTTACCCGCTTTCACTTACCTATACCTTTCGTCAAACGTGACGGAACACCACTCTGCAAACGAAAAAACGCCATTCTTACATTTGTGTCGCTAAGATTGTATAAGTGATGACGTCGGAAAGCCCGAAAAGAATGGAAAAATTAAAATATACAAAACACACCAACGGCATCACTTGTTTGTAAGGTCGTAACTTTCGCCAATAAGACTAACGATAAATTCGTCCGGCAATGTGCCGTCAAGAATGACGGTAACCCAGTGACGTTTGTTCATGTGGTAACCGGGCGTAATTTGCGCATAGTTTTGTTGCAGCCACGCGCACTTTTGCGGTGGCAGTTTGAGGTTTATGCACATATTGCCGCGATGTTCGTAAATCAATGCGAAGGTTTTACCCGTTCCGTTGTGCCGCATCACCGTCCAGTTGACGTCGTGAAACGGATAGTCTTCGTAGCAAAGCCCGAAATCCAGGCAAGCCGCCGTTGCTTCTTTTCGTGTAGTCATTTTCCTTTGTAGTGGTATCGCACTATTGGCGAACGTCATATGTTGCGCAATCGAATACAACTTGCAAAAGTGTGCGAGCGGTAAACTCAATCGGCAAATTTGTCAGTCGTCGATGTCCGTCGGAATGTCGGTGGCGCGTTGCTTGTACTTTCTCAGTATACCGTTTACCACGTCGAAGTCGTAACCGCGACTGACAAGGTAACGCTGCAGACGTTGAAGAGTTTTTATGTCGCAACTTTTGCCCCGCATAAAACGCTGGGCAAGGCGTTCGGCATTTTCGCCGCTTGTTTCGTCGTCTTGCTCGGAAAAATGCTCGGCGTCGGCGACGTTAATTCCGCGTTGAAGCAGTTCCTGCTTTATCCTGCGCGCGCCCTTGGTCTGCGAATTTTGCCGCGCATATGCTTCGGCATAGGCTTTGTCGTCAACATAGCCGTAGTACTTCATTTTGTCCATCACGTAGTTGACGACGGCAGGGGCATATTCCTTGTCGGTAAGGTACTTGCGCAGTTGCAAACTTGTCTTGCTGCCACGCGCGATGTAATTCATTGCCTTTTCGAGAGCAACGGATTTTTCCGTATCTTCGGTTGCGGCGGCAAGGTCGGCCTCGGTCACTTCCGTACCGATTTTCAGTCCGAGTTTCATCACGGTAAGCAATTCCAACGCCAGCGTATATTCGCCGTCGACATAGACGTTTACACGATTTTTATTACGTTTTTGCGGTTGTATGTCGGTAATTTTTGACATTTGTTTTTCCTTATGATCTAATTGTAGCACACTTTGCCGCGTTGTTCAAGACTATTGAAGATTTTTACAAATTCGTCGTTGCTGTTTTTATTCGTTTTCAATGTGTGCGACAAAAAAGCATACCCGAATTTTGCATACTCAATCACCTCTATGTCGGCAAAAAGCCTATACGTATGTATTTTTTGCTTACACGTTCACTGTTCAACGGCTGTGCAACGAATTGTAACGTTCCAGCGCGCTGCGGTACTTTGCAGCCACCTTGGATATGTACACTTGTCTGTCGGCAGGCGACAGATCCGCCATATATTCTTCGTCGGCAAGACGCATAATGGGGTTAGTCACCACCTCGTCGCCTGTCAGTATTTCCACCACTTTGCGGTAAAATTCCTGTTCCTCGCAAAAGCCGTCGTAGTCGTAAATCTGCTTTTCGATGCGACGGCGATGCTCTTCGCTGAGTTTAGCCTGATTAACGCCCGTCGTTGCGGCAACTTCCCGTTCCTGCTGAAGGCGTTGTTTTGCACTTTCCCAAAAGCCGTTTTTCATGCGTTCCCTGGCACGTCGCGCGTACTCCTTAAATGTCGACATATGTTCCTCCTGTTTTTGTTGCGGCACGTTGCATGTGTTGCGGCAAACTGTGCCGAGCGTGACAAAATTCGACAAATATTGCAATAAAAAACAAACTGCCTACCCCAATTTGCGGGTAAGCAGTTTTTGTCTTTTGTAAAGTGTAATTCAATTACATTTTGGAACGTTTGCGAGCCGCCTCAGCCTTCTTCTTACGTCTTACGCTGGGTTTTTCGTATTGTTCCTTTTTGCGAAGGTCACCGATGATACCGTCGCGGGCGCAACGTCTTTTGAAACGACGCAATGCGCTGTCCAATGATTCGTTTTCACCGACTTTGATTGTTGCCATTTCCTTTTCGCCCCCTTTCCCGTCATCGGGTAGTTATCGTACTTTGATATTATTGCATGTCACCGCTTTTTTGTCAATCGATTTCGCAAAAAAGTGTCAAAATTTTTGCCAAACTTACTTTTGCGCGTTTTGCCAAACTTTCGTCACAAAAATTACGGTGCAAGTCAACGCCTTTTGCTGCCACAACAACACAAATTACTTATGTTTATGCGCGTGGGCGTACTTGTTTGCCGCCGCAACAAACGCATTGAACACAGGGTTGGGACGGTTTGGACGCGAAGTAAATTCCGGGTGGAACTGCGCGCCGAAGTGGAACAAGTTGCCCGGCACTTCCACCGTTTCAACAATGCGGTCGTCGGGGGATGTTCCGCTGATTACAAGCCCTTTGCTCTCCAGCAAATCGCGGTAGTCGTTGTTGAACTCATAACGGTGACGG
>DPQS01000007.1:3222-3518 GCA_003537755.1 Clostridiales bacterium
GTTGAACTCATAACGGTGACGGTGACGTTCGGAAATCAGATCCTCGCCGTAAATCCTGTGAAGCAGCGTGCCTTCTCTTACCTTGCATGGGTACGCCCCAAGGCGCATCGTGCCGCCCTTTTCCTTGCCGAGTTGGTCCGGCATAAGGTCAATTACTTTGCTGCCTTCACCCGTTTCGCCGCTGGTGGCATCCGCAAGCCCTGCAACGTCGCGTGCAAATTCGATTACGGAAACCTGCATACCGAGGCAGATTCCAAGATACGGAATGTCGTTTTCTCGTGCGTAACGGCAGGCGG
>DPQS01000007.1:3653-4057 GCA_003537755.1 Clostridiales bacterium
ACACCGCGCTCGCCAAAGCCGCCCGGGACAAGTATTCCGTCCACGCCCGCAAGTGCTTCGGCAACGTTGTCGTTGTTAAGCGGTTCGCTGTCAACCCACTTGATGTCCACAAATACGCGATTACCGAAGGACGCGTGGTTGAGTGCTTCGATGACGGACAGGTAACTGTCGTGCAACTTTACGTATTTGCCTACCAGCGCGATGGTAACGCGCCCTTTGCGCGAGTCGATGTCCTTGACAAGTTTCTTCCATGGAGTAATGTACAACCTTGCCTTGATGCACAGTTCGCGGCAGACAACGTCGTCAAGACCGTTTTCGTGCAACATAAGGGGTGCCTTGTACAGGCAGTCCACCGTCGTGTTGCTGATTACGCAGTCTTCCTTGACGTTGCAGAACAGTGCGAT
>DPQS01000007.1:4208-4692 GCA_003537755.1 Clostridiales bacterium
CTTGACGTTGCAGAACAGTGCGATTTTACGACGAATGTCGTCGCCGCAGTCGCCGTCACTGCGCGTAACGATGATGTTTGGCGCAATACCCATGGCTTGCAGTTCCTTGACGGAGTGTTGCGCAGGCTTGCTTTTGTACTCGTCGGATCCGCTGATGTACGGCACAAGACACACGTGGATAAACAGGCAGTTGTTGCGCCCCACTTCGGTGCTGAACTGGCGGATAGCTTCAAGGAAAGGCTGACTTTCGATGTCGCCGATCGTGCCGCCGATTTCGGTAATTACAATGTCCGCGTTGCTCTTTTGGGCATTTTTGCGGATAAAATATTTAATTTCGTTGGTTACGTGAGGAATGATTTGTACCGTTTCGCCGAGGTACTTGCCCTGACGTTCCTTGTTGAGCACCGACCAGTACACCTTGCCGCTTGTAAGGTTGCTGTATTTTGTAAGGTTGGTGTCGATAAAACGCTCATAGTGTCCAAGG
>DPQS01000007.1:4903-5136 GCA_003537755.1 Clostridiales bacterium
ATAAAACGCTCATAGTGTCCAAGGTCAAGGTCGGTTTCCGCACCGTCGTCGGTTACAAACACTTCGCCGTGCTGGGTGGGATTCATCGTACCTGGGTCGATGTTCATGTAGGGGTCAAGTTTCTGTGCGGCAACGCGAAGTCCGCGAAGGGTCAGCAGTCTGCCCAGAGATGCGGCAACAATGCCCTTTCCGAGTCCCGACACAACGCCGCCTGTAACGAAAATGTACTTTGT
>DPQS01000007.1:5282-5927 GCA_003537755.1 Clostridiales bacterium
GCCTGTAACGAAAATGTACTTTGTCATTTTTTTCCTCCCGAAAGTGAAGCCGACAAAACCGCACAAAGGCAGGCACATAAAACCGTCCCGCCATTGCCGACTGTCCGTCGCAGACAAGCGTCGCTTGCCCGATCCTGTCGAATATTCAACTGTAATAATAGTACCATTAGCGCGACGGAATGTCAAACCCGAAACGACATTTCCCGACAAAAAAATGAGTGAAATTTCCGAGAAAAATTTCGCTTTATATTTTTGCCCGAAAGGCGCAAAAAAACGGCGCATAATTACGGGTAAAGCTGTCATAGTGTTGCTCTGTCAAACACCTGAAAAAGGAAAAGGTTGCGGATGGAGCGCAACCTTTTTCCTTTTTATGGAGTTTGTTCGGTATGAAATCGAGTATACTATGGAGGGCGGTTTATAGTCAACTGTAAGGTAGTCGGTAGAAACGTCTGCCCCGTAAAAATGCAAACCTATATAAACCTTGATTAGTATACCACCACGAAAAGACGATGTCAATACCCATTTTGAAAATATTTACACTTTTTTTTGTGTTTTTCAGATATTGCAAAATACTGTCCGGCTCTTTTGGCAGACCCGACACACATTCCTCGTTGCATTAGCAAAAATACGCGACTACAAGCCCCC
>DPQS01000007.1:6155-10126 GCA_003537755.1 Clostridiales bacterium
CCCCCAACGGAAAATTCAGTCGGCAATTTTGTTTCAAATCCGTCAACCGACGAGGACAGATATACGGGTCGGGAAAAACAAAAGCACAAATAAAACTGTCAGTCGCGCCAGTAGCGTTGAATACCGTTTTGCTCGAGAAGGTCAACAAACTTAGCAAACAAACTTCCGTTGTTGCGGACTTCCGACGGTGAAACACGCTCGTCTACGGCAAAACTTGCAAGCAAGCCTGCGACTTCGCCCACGTTCCATTCCACGGGATGCAGACGGTAACAGCCGTTTGTAAGGTGCGTCGTGCCGATATTTTTGCAGGCAGGCAGCAAATTTGTGATACGCACCGGCAAAAACGCGCCCAAAGGTATGGTAAAGCGTTCGCTCGGTGCATAGAAAAACGTGTGCGTTTGCGTTGTTATGTGCAAATCGATCGGGTAACTGCCCACACCAACGCTGTCGGCAAACACAGGTTTTGTACCCTTTGCAATCATGTTTTCCGTAACGGTAAATTGCGCTTTGATACGCCGAGACTCTCTGATGTAGGGCATTGCCGACAAACCGTCGGGCGTTTCGCTTTCAGTGCCGTCCAGTTTCAGATACCTGTAACCTTTGCCGCCGTCGGCACGCGGCGCTTCGGTTTGCAGCCAGTACACAAAGCCGAGAGTAAACAGCCTTGCCAGTTTTTGGTTTTGTACGGCGTCGGCAGTTTCATACAGGTTACCCAAAAAGTAATCGTTTTGCGGCCAGTTGATAAGGCTGACGTCGTAGGGGTGAGTGCCGTCCTTGTAGTAATCGGCGCACACGATACGACGGTACTTGAACAGCGGAAACAGTTCTTCGCCGCGCTCGTCCATTTCTCCGGGGAACATACCGAAACGCTTTGCCTTGCCCGTGGACGAATCGGGACCGTACATAGAGTACACGTTGTACTTGTCGTAGGGCATTACAAGTTTACGAAACTCGTCGTACATGTAAGGCTTGTCTATTACAAAGTCACCGCATTTACGATTTTGCAGTTCCGCCGTGATTGTCGCAGGTTGCATGTCCTGCGGATCGGCAATGTCGGGTGCGTGCGTTTCTCCGGTTACGGCTTTGCTTTCCGCGCCCGTCACGTACTCGGCACCGCTTGCCGCGACAAGTTCGCCTGTGTCGGTGCCGTCAAGGAAGTACTTCCCGACAAAGGTGATTTTGTTGCCGTCAACGATGTAAGTAACGCTGTGCACTTCGTCGCCTGTCTGGCAACCGACAAATTTCGCGTCGGTGTACACCGTCAGCAAACCGCTCTCGAGGTAAGGCGCAAGCATCTGTTCCAGTATCTTACGCGCAAGCCTTGGCGGATGGGAAACATAACTGACTTCGGAATCGGCAGGACAAAACGCGTCAAGGCGTTTCACGTCATCGCTGTAAGACGGGTCGGCGCGGTAACTGTCGCGCACGGCATTACGATACGCGCGGTAACTTGCCGTACAGCCCTGCGTTTCGATCCATTTGTGCTCGTCGGGCGGCACCGCCTGCGAAGTAAGTTGTCCGCCAACGCGGTCGCTTTCTTCCAGCAGCACCACCTTTTTGCCTTGTTTGGCGGCGGCATAAGCGGCAATCGTTCCGCCAAGGCTCGCGCCGCACACGACAATGTCGAAGTACTTCGTTTCGGGATTATTTTTTGTTTCACAAGCGAATGCTTCCATGGTTTCCTCGCTTCTTTTTGTGCAGTTTTACAGCAAAAAGTCGTCACATCGCCGAATAAACGCCCGCCCGACAAAACGGAAAAGAACATTCATAAGGTGATTAGCAATGACGAAATTTACAATACGTAGGGTTTCCATTGTCATCACTAATCATTTTTGCGAGTATGACGGCGGATACTTAGGCGTTAAACGCCCATCCACGTACATCTAGTACGCGTTCGGTCGTTTGCCTTTAATTATCTCGCCGTCACGCACGCAAAAACGCTTCGCGCCTTGGAGATTGAAATTTTTCGTAAATTTTGTGTGGAAGCGAGCTGAAGTGTACTTGCGGTACACAAAGTGAACTTCCACGCGAAAGAACGGAAAAGGGCATCTCCAAGGTGGTTAGTGATGGCGAATGGAAACCCTATCAACTTTTTGCTTACAATTTTTCTTCAAGACCTGTTTTGCCGAACACGTATGCGCCGTACACGCCTGCTGCGTTTCCGAGGGTTGCGCGTAACGTGTTGTAATGCAGTTTCGCCGAGATTTTGTCAAAGGCATTGCCCATCCAGTCGGCAACGCCGCCGCCGATTACGCAAACGTCAAACGGGCACACTGCGTTTACTTTACTCAGCAGCAAATTCAGCCTGTCGCAAAATTTGTCAACATACTCCGCCGCCTGTTTGTCGTCAAGCATATATCGACTGAACAAATCGTTGCCAAGCCCAACCGCGTCCACGTCGCGGTGAATGGCACGTCCGGACAGATACATTTCAGCACAGCCGTGCTTTCCGCAGGTGCATTGCAAACCGCCGTCAACAAGGCAGATGTGTCCGAAGCGCGCGTAATCGTTTTGTTTGTCGGCGACAATATGTCCGCACACAGCGTAACCGCCGCCCACACCTGAACCGAGCGTAAGCATTGCAACCCGCTTGTCGGTGTAATTCGCCGCCGCGCCGTAGTAGACTTCCGCAAGCAATGCCGCATGCGCGTCGTTCAGCACGGTCACATTCAGACCGTAGTTTTCCGCAAAAAACTTGCCGTAATCAAACCCGGTCATCCCGGGCAGATTGTCCGTTGCGTAGGTAATGGTCTTTGCTTCGCTGTCTATGTTGCCTGCCGATGACATTGCAACTTCCGACACATCGCTGTCAAGGTGCAGTTCCGTAGCGCGCTTCAATGCGGCAATTATGCCCTGTTTGCCTTTGTCTGCATCGGTAGGCACTTCGCTGACCTTGCCAACGACAAGTTTGCCGTCCGTTTCGTCAAAGAGCGCAACCTTGATGTTGGTCGCGCCCAAATCCATACATATTTTTTTCATTACGTCAACCTTTGACGCTACCGACGGTAACGCCCTTGGTAAAGAATTTGAGTACAAATGGGTAAATAATCAGTATCGGAAGGATGCTGACGACAATCATTGCCGATTCGATGTTTGCTTTCTGGATGTTTTCAAGCGTCGGATTGAGCGCGTCCGGCTCGGACTGAATGTAGTTGAGGATGTACAGCGACAGCGGATACCATTTCTCTTCCGTGCCGAGGTAAATAAGCGCGCTTGTGTAGTTGTTCCAGAATGTTACCGCGGTAAACAAACTTACGCTTGCCACGCACGGAAGCGACACGGGCAGCAGCACCTTGAACATGATTTGCAGGTTGTTTGCACCGTCTATCTTTGCCGATTCTTCCAGTTCCGGCGGCAAGCCTTCGAGGTAACTTTTGATAAGTATCAGGTTGTACACCTGCACTACCGACGGCAAAATGAGCGCAAGCGGCGAGCGTGTAAGCCCCAGTGCGTTTACTACAATGTAGTTGGGCACCATACCTCCGCTGAAAATCATGACTATGATGAAAAATATCATAAGTCCGCGGCGGAACGGGAAGTCGGGCTTGCTCAGCGCATACGCAGCCGAGTACATAACCAGTACCGACAACGCCGTACCCAACACGGTGACCATCAGCGAAACGCCCAGCGAACGCCAGAAACCGACTTTGCCGAACACCGCCGTAAAGTTGTACCATGTAAACCCCTTAGGGAAAAAGTTTATCTGATTGCCCGACGTAGAGAATGCATTGGCAAGCACGTTGAGGAAGGGCAACAGACACACCAGTGACACTGTTACCAGTATTATCGTGTTGACTACATGAAATACGGGTGCGTCCTTGATTTTGTTTCCCTTGCTTAAAGGAAGATTTTTTGTCATAATATCACCATATACCCGTGCCCATGTATTTTTTGGACAGTTTGTTTGCGCTGACAATAAGTATCAGCGAAATTATGCCGTTTGCAAGACCTACCGCCGTTGACAGACCGTA
>DPQS01000007.1:10295-18094 GCA_003537755.1 Clostridiales bacterium
GCCGTTGACAGACCGTAGTCGCGCGAGCCTGTACCAAGGCCTAAGCGGTACACGTAGGTGCCGATAATCTCGCCCGTTTCACGCGTGTAGGAATTTATCATGGCGTAGACCTGCTCAAAGCCTGCGTCCATCAGGTAGCCGATACGAATGATAAGCATTACGATGATGGTAGGCATTATGGCAGGTATGGTGATGCTGAATATCTGTTTAATTTTGCTTGCGCCGTCAATCTTCGCCGCTTCGTACAGCGCGGGGTCGATTGCCGTAATGGCGGCAATATAAACGATTGAACTGTAGCCGATTTCTTTCCAGCCGGACAATATTACGACAAGCCAGCGGAACCAGGCAGGTTCACCCATGAAGTAAATCGGGTCTGCGCCGAACAACAAATCGCGCAGGTTGTTGACGGGACCGTAAATGCCGAAGATATTGTTGAAAATACCCACTATTACTACCCACGACACGAAGTGCGGCAAAAATACCAGCCCTTGCACCAGTTTGGAAAACTTCTGATTGCGAAGTTCCGAAACCATTACCGCAAGCAGTACAGGCAACGGAAACAGAATGACAATCTTCATTACGGAGATGATAAGCGTGTTGGATATGTACCGCAAAATTTCCGGGTCGGACACCAATATTTTGAAGTTGTCAAGCGTCCACGAAGCGCGGTTAAACGCTTCGAACACGGGATACCGTCCGAAATTCGGGTTGTCCTTAAACGCAATCAGTATGCCCGCCATGGGCAAATAGGAAAACACCAAAGCGAACAGTACCGCAGGTATTACAAAGGGTATCAGGCTTTTGTGTTTTTTAAGTCGGTGCGCCAAAGTGTTGCTTTTCATTGTCGTGCGCTCACCTCCGCAATGTCGTCCGCGGCGGCAAAATCACCGCCGTGTTTTATCATTGTTCCGGACGCAAATTACATCGTTTTAACGTGCAAAATGCGCCCGAAATCCGTATACGTAAGTAAAAATCGATTACATCACTTGTTGTTTGCCTTGTACCACGCGTTGACGGCTTCCGTCGCCTTTGCGCAACATTGTTGTCCGTTAAGTTTGGTCAGGTACTCGGCAAGTTTGCCCGTGCCGTCCTTCATCATGATGTACATCTGATCCTGCGCGTACTCTTCTATTGCCGAACGGTTTGCGTTGTAGTCGGCAATGGGCGGAGTGTAGTCTGTGATGTTGTGTACGCCTACGGCGTCTGCGTCGGTCATAAGCAAAGACCACGCGCGGAACAGTTCGGGTTGCTTGCGAACACGTGCCTTCCAGTAGTCGGTGTACTTGCTTTCGTTGGTGCCCGTCAGGTAGTAACTCGCGTCGTCCTTTTCCGAGAAGTTTGCGGCAGGCAGGTAGCCTTGTGCCTCACTGTACGTCCAGTGAACGTTTTCCGTGCCAAGCACAATTTCGCGGAAGTTGTGTTCGGTGTCGGTGTCCTTAATCTTGGAATTCATCCAGTCAAGCACGTAGCCGACGTTTTCCGCCATGTAGTACGGCACGCCGACGATGTAGGAATACCCGCCCGAGCGATACACCTTTTCCACTGCGTTTGCGTCACTCTTCAAGGCGCGCAGATAGGTAAGGTATTCGTCAAGGGTGCTGCCTGCTTCCAGTTCGGTAATTTTGCCCGTGCTGCGCATGCTGTTGACAATGCTTGGCACCGTCCACAGCGAGCAGGCGTATGCGGCGGCGTTGTCGTTGACAAAGTTGTTGATGCAGTCGGAAGCCTTGTTGGTGCCGACAGCCATGTCGATGTATCCCTTGGAATACAGTCCGTGCATGTAATCTACGTAATCCTTGTAGCGAGGTGCGTTCATGTAGTACAGCACCTGCGTTGTGCCGTCGACGGTGTATTCCTGCCAGTCGGTGTAAATGCCGAACGCGGCGGAAATTGCGTACACAAGCGGCGTGTATCTGTCAAATGTAAGGGCAGGTCTGCCGATTTTTTCCGTCAGCACCTTGAGGACGTTTTCAAATTCGTCAAGCGTTGTTGGCAACTCGAGATTGCACTGCAACATAAGGTCGTTGTTGAACACAATCGGGTTTTCGATGTTGTCGCTTGAAGCGCGTTCCGGTATGCCGTAAATTTTGCCGTTTACCGTAACAACGCCCCACGACTCTTCGGAAATCTCGCTGAGCATGTCGGGCGCAAACTTTTTGAGTGCGTCGGTAAGGTCGACAAGCATATCGTCCTTTACAAGGTCGGCAAATTGATCCTTGGTAAGTTTGATTGCGTCATACGGACGTTTGTCCATAAGTTCGTTGTTGAGCGTCTTGGAAGCGTCGGCGGCAGGCAACTGTGTGTAAGTTGTCTTGTATCCCGTCAGACGTTCGATTGTCTGCGCCGTAAGCGAATTGTTTACCGTGCCGATTTCGTAGCCGGAGTAAGGCATAAGCACAGACAGGTCGCGTTTTTGACCGAGGTCGATATCATAGTTGATTTCGTATTCGCTTGACGTGCCGCCGCATGCAACTAATGACATCAGCGCGGCTACGCACATCACGACAGCCAGTATGATACTGAGTTTTTTCATAGAGTTTTACCTCCGTTTGTATTTATTCCGAATTAACCGAAAACCCGATTTATTAAACAAAAAACCGGTTTGTCGTATCAGCTGTTTTACAAACAAAACTGCGTTTGTCAGCCATTATTTTTCTTTGTTTCGTCCTTTTTGCGGCAAACAAGTACCGCAGCCGTCGCGACGGCGATCAGCATTACCGCCGATGTCGTTCCGACAATTCCGAAGCAGCCTTGCGAGTTGTCACCCGGCGCAGGATCGGGGGTCGGAGTCGGGTCAGGCGTGGGGTCAGGTGTCGGATCGGGGTCGGGGGCTACGTCGGTTTTCCTTTCCACCAGCATCAGCGCGTTGCTTACCTTGCGCATTTGTCCGTCGGACGGCCTGTTGCGGCACACAAGTTTGTCGCCCTCAAGCACCACCGATGTTGTCGAGCCGCCGCCGTCCAGTTCCAGCGCGAAACGCGCCCCGAGCAGGGAAGCCAACTGTGCCTCTTCGTTTACGGTAATGCCCACCGCGTAACCTGCCTGTCTGCCGTCCAGCATACAAACAAACATCGTGCCGTCGGCCTTGACGCCCACAAAGGTGCGCGGCGCGGCGACGTTGCCCATGTTGTCGGTGTGGCAATTGGTGTTTATTGTTCCGTCGTTTACCAGTATGTCGTATCCGCCAAGCACCCACGTGCAACCGCTGTAATTGCCCTGCGGAATTTCTACAAGGCTTACGTTTACGCCGTAGGTTACGTTGTCAAAGAAAAATTGAGCGTTTTGCCCCTTTACCGCCACGACAAACTGATTGCTTTTGACGGTGAAAGATTTGTCGTCGGTCACTTGCCCTTGGGTAAGTCTGCGCGACGTGCCCCACACGGGCAACTGCCGCAAGTTTGTACTTGTTGTGCCAACGACGTATTTTCCCGAGCCGTCGGCATTGTACGTGCCGGGGTCGGTGTAGACGGCAATTTCGTTGTCGTCGGGGGCGGAATTGTACTTGTTTATGTCAAATAGGTGTTGCTGTCCGTCGGCGGTTTCCACAAGTAATTTTGCGGCGACGTCCGTCATGCGCCCGACGACAACCTTGCCTTTGTTGTCAAATCCGATACAGTGCTTTGTCGCAAACGAACCTTTGCTTACGACAATGCCGTTGTTTACGTAGGATTCCATATTTGACCCCGAGTTGAGGTCGAAGTAATCCCCGTTGGTGGCAAAAATAACCTTTCTGCCGCTTGTCTGTGTGTAATTTTCGGCAATTTCCGTTACGGTGGACTTGGTTGTCACCGAACCGTTGCGCACGCTGTGGATGACCCACTCGTACTTTGCGTCGCTTGCCGTGGCGTTGTATTCGCCGTAAAACAGCGATTGACTGACGCCCTTTACCTTGGTCTGCTTTTCCTTGTAGACAAATCCGTCCTGCTCCGACATGTAATCGGGATTGTCAAACACTTGCGCCGTAAACGCCGACGCCGCAAACGGAACTGTGAAAGAGGCAATCAAAAGCACTACCGCTACATAGAATAATGTTTTTTTCATGGTTTTGTCAATACGTTTGCTTGTTTTTATGTCGCAGTCCGCGGTTTTTACGCCGCGGACATGCAACAAAATTGTAGTTGTTTTTTTCGATGCCATGCGGCACCGACATTGTTATGTTTTTTGAACTGAAATTACAAACTTAGCAGCAGCCTGCCCGAAAGAACGGGAAACGCCGTTTGCGAAGTTGTCTGCGCCCTGGCAAATCAGCCCTGAGCTTCCGTTGTCGGAGCGACGTAAGAAACGTCTGTACCCAAATTACGGTTTCCGTACATCAGTCCGCGTGCAGTGTTGCCGTCTGTTCCGCCGTTGGGCGCGATGATTACATACTGACCTTCTTCAAGGGCGTCAAATGCTTCCTTGGCATATCCTTCCGCCGTGCAAATGTTGCCTACGCCTTTGTTTTCGGCATCCCAGTACTTTGCGCTTGCGCCGTCGTAAATTTTGACAACCTTGTCCGTTGCTTTGTCAACGATAAACGCCACACCGAAACTGCCCGTGTAGGTTGTGCCGGTAAAGCCGTAGTCGTAAATTGCAAAGATGGGCGTTCCTGTGTATTCCGCATTGATTGCAACCTTGGACGCGTCTGCGTAAAACGTTTTTGTGCCGACGGTAACCGTCATGTACGTAACCTGTGCAGTAGCGGCTGCAGGTACCGTTGCGCCGCCGATTGTCACTGTCTTGCCGAACGCGCGGTTTGCCACAAGGAACGCGCGTCCCGCATTGTTGTTTTTGCCGCCGTTGAAGCCGACAATCATTGTTTCGCCCGGTTTAAGCGCGTTGAATGCGTCCAACGTCATTGTAGCCTGCGTGTAGAAACTTCCTGCCGCAACGCCGCCGGCATTGTCTGCGTCGTAGTACTTGCCGTTGAAGCCGTCGTAAATTTTGACGATTTTGCCGGTAGCATCAAATACAAACACTTCGCTCCAGCCTGCCTTTGTAACAACGCCGTTGTAACCGTAGGTGTACACTGCAAAGTCAACGTCCTTTGCCGCGATGTCGCCGTTAACCTTGACCGTCGCATTGTAGAACGTGTTGCCGTTTACCACCACTTTGCTTGTGAAGTCCGTTTCCGCAGCCTTTACGGTAATGCCGCTTACGGTCAGTTCCGCACCGATGGTTTTGTTGCCAAGAAGGAAGGCTCTTTCTTCGTTTGCGCCGCCTTTGTTTACGGCAACAAGCAACCATTCGTTTGCTTTAAGCGAATCCAGCGCGGCTGTAAGGTAGCCTGCGGCTGTAATTTTGCCCGTGATGCCCTCGGTGTTGTCGGCGTCGTAATACTTGGCATTGGCACCGTCGTAAATACGGGCGACTTTGCCGTCGGCACCCATTACGAACGCTGCGCCGTAGCCGTTTGCAAAGTTAAGCGAGCCGGTAAAAGCAGTCGTAAAGATGTAGAAAGAGTAATCCGTTGCCGTTTTGGTTGTTGTGTTGACAGCAACCTTTGCCGTGTCAACAGTGTAAGACTTGCCGTTGACGGAAACGGTAACTTCGTCTTTGGGTTCATCGGCGAAGTTGAAGCCCGTCAGTGTAACCTTTTTGCCGATGGATCCGTCGGTGCGCAAGCCGAGTGCAAACGTACGTGCAGAGTCTGCGGCGTTTGCTCCGTCGTTGGGGAACACTACAAGGATTTCGCCGTCGGCAAGAGCCGCAAAGGCGTCATTAGCGTATGTGTTTGTGTTCACCTTTTCGGTAGTTTTGCCGGTTGCGTCGTACAAGCCGCCGTTTGCGCCGTCAATTACCTTGACAAGCGTTCCGTATTGGTCGATGACGACAGCCGCTCCGAAACCGTTGATGACAACGTTGCCCGTAAATGCCTTGGTGAACACCACCATTTTCATCTTGGCAGCTTCGCCGGCGGCAAGTTCCTTGTTGTAAGCGTACTTGTCTTCCGTAGCGGTAAAGGTCTTTTCGCCCACAGTAAAGGTGTAAGCCTGTGCTTCAAACGTAATACCGGGGAATGTAACGTCCGCACCGATAGTCTTGGCATTTAAGAAAAATTTGCGCGAGCCGCCCTCTGCGTTGTTTGCGGTCGAGTTGGGCGCAATGATTACGATTTCGCCATCCTTGCGGCTTGCCATTGCTTCGGCGATGTAGCCGGCAGGCGTGCATTTGGTTTCGTCCTGAATACCGCCTGCGTTGCTTTCGTCGTAGTACTTGCCGTTTGCCCCGTCATAGATACGGACCAACTTGCCGTACTTGTTTACCACAAACGCAATACCGTGACCGTTGTTCAAGGCGATTTCCTTGTTGAATGCAGCCGTGTACACGATAAACGAATACTTGCCTACTGCCGTCAGATCTTGGTCGATTGCAATGTTGTCGTTCAACACAAGGTATTCCTTTTCGCCTACTGCAACTTTGCCAAAACCGTCCGCCTTCACTTCAACTTCGCGTGTAAATTCCGTGGTGTTTTTGCCATCGGTCACGCTGAGTTTTACAGTGTAGGTGCCTTCCTTGTTGATGTCGAAACCGCCGTTGTTTACGACAGTTATCTTTTCGATGTTTACGTCGTCGGATACGTCAAACGTGCCCTTGTCGTCGCGTGCAGTGATGCCCTTGACGATTTCCGTTTCCAGGTCAAAGCCTTCCTGACGAAGCTGAACAAGCAGCTTGGTGTTGCCGCTTACTGCGGGTGCCTGATCAACATACGGCGTGATTACTTTGTTGTCGTCAACCCACAGCAAACGCACTACGTTGCCGTACTCGCCGATTACGTTGTAGTTCATGAAGCCGCGTCCGTCGGTGTCGGCGGTCGTGCCTGCGTAGTTGGCTTGAATTACGATTGCGTAGCCGCCTGCGGGGATTGTCATTACCTTTGCAAACGCGCTTGATACGGACACTTCTTCGCCGTCAACGGTCAGCACTTTTACATTGCTGCCTGCGCGTGTGGGGTTTGCCTGGTTTACCAGTTTGCCATTTGCGCCGTCGCGACCTTCGACCACAACGCCGTTTGCGGTGATGATTGCAGAGCAACCGTAACCGCCTTCGATGTTGAGCGTGATTGCTTTGTCACTGCCGTTGTGGAACACGCCGCTTTGTTTCTCCAGCGTCGTGTCGGCGGTAAGTTCCTTGTACAGTTCGTTGGCAAAGTTGATTTTGGTGCCCTGCCACTTGGTTTCGCCGAGTTTGTTAACCTTGACTTCCAGTGCCAGTGCAGACAATGCCTTGTTGACGACGATCGTACGCGTAGCGGTTGCCGTTACGTTGTGAGAGTTTTTGGCAGAATAAGTAATCGTGTATGTGCCGACGGTGTTGTTGTCAAAATCGTTGTCGTCGGTAATGGTCACGTTTACCGTGCCGTCAACCTCGTCGGTTGCGCTTACGCCCAGCATAAGGTCGATTTCTTCACCGGCGTTGATGGTGATTTGCGCGGGGACTACGCTGATTACGGGAGCCTTGGCGGTGCCGTGTCCGGGGCACTTGTCCTTGCACGCTTCGTCGGTGCAATCGGACGTGCATTTGCCGCACTGTTCGCACTTGTGCTGACATTGATGAGTGTCGCCGTTTGTGTTGTCACAAGCCGCAAAAACAAACGCGCACACCATTACCGCAACAAGCATCAAAGCGACAATCAGTTTCTTGTTTTTCATTTACTACCTCCGTTGTTTTTTATTTTGAAGATGCAGACAAGCCATCTTTAACCACCTTGTTTTTTGTGCCGTTTCAGCAACGTTTTGTCACAAAATTTTGCATAGGGTTAATTTAGCCATCACTAATAATTTTTGCGAGTGTGACGGCGGCTAATTATGCGTTAAACG
>DPQS01000037.1:0-18338 GCA_003537755.1 Clostridiales bacterium
AAAACAACAAGGCTCTCAAACCGGACTGATACCGTCAACCAGAATGCGGTGGTTTAAGAGAATTACAAAACAACAAGGCTCTCAAACGCTGTTGGCGAAAAGAACGGTTATGCTCTTGGTTTAAGAGAATTACAAAACAACAAGGCTCTCAAACCGAAAGGAATTAAAAGCGAATTGGGACGTTGTTTAAGAGAATTACAAAACAACAAGGCTCTCAAACGGTATCTATTTTTAGAAGACATTAACGACAGTTTAAGAGAATTACAAAACAACAAGGCTCTCAAACGGACAAACTGTGCGACGCGCTGAGTGCGGCGTTTAAGAGAATTACAAAACAACAAGGCTCTCAAACCGGCGTGTAGTTTTCCGATGGACAAACGCCAAGTTTAAGAGAATTACAAAACAACAAGGCTCTCAAACCGTACACTTAACGAACGTAAAGACAATTTTGTTTAAGAGAATTACAAAACAACAAGGCTCTCAAACCAGTACGGCGAAGCGACAGCCGCAAAGATGGTTTAAGAGAATTACAAAACAACAAGGCTCTCAAACGTACTGGGACGGTTGCGACGAGCTGGTAGCGTTTAAGAGAATTACAAAACAACAAGGCTCTCAAACCGGGGCTGTTTAAGTTTCCGGCGGGGAAGCGTTTAAGAGAATTACAAAACAACAAGGCTCTCAAACGGTTACGAAATCGTTGAAATTGAAGAGGAAGTTTAAGAGAATTACAAAACAACAAGGCTCTCAAACATCAACGCCTATGAACGTGCTAACAGTATCGTTTAAGAGAATTACAAAACAACAAGGCTCTCAAACCGGGGCTGTTTACATTTCAGGCGGACAAGCGTTTAAGAGAATTACAAAACAACAAGGCTCTCAAACATTAACGCATATGAACGTGCTAACAGTATCGTTTAAGAGAATTACAAAACAACAAGGCTCTCAAACCTCAAATGCGAGGATAAAAACTCGTATCGGCATACGGTTGTTTTGTTTATGCTATGATTTTACCACAAAAATTTGCGGAAGTAAATGCTTTTTCGTTTTTTTTGCAGTGTTGATTTTTACAACATGGTCGATTTTGCCAC
The DNA here is from genome assembly GCA_003537755.1 of Clostridiales bacterium. GTDB lineage: Bacteria > Bacillota > Clostridia > Christensenellales > CAG-314 > Fimimonas. The sequence continues at coordinate 1,089 of DPQS01000037.1, forward strand.
CACTAATGATTTATGCGTGCATGCAGCAAATAAAAACGCATATCGTTCCGACCTATTTTCGGCAAATAAGCACCGCTACTCAGCTTCTTCGCCGAAATTTTCCGTCAACTCGCACAAGTCGTCGGTAATAATTACGGCGCGTTCTTCCGATAGCAACGGACGGCGTTTACTGCTTTCGATAAGCAGTAACGACACTTTCATAAGTCTGCAATGATTGTACAATTGACACAAATCTTCGTCGTCAAGCACGTCTTTAAGACCGACAAAAACATAGCAAAATGCACCTTTAAGTTCTGTAAGCATGTTGATGTAGCAGACAATTTTTTCAAGCAGGCTTCCGAAAGTTGCCGCGGGTTTTACACCGCAACACTTAAACAAATCGTCTATGGCAAGTTCGCCGAAGTCCGTCGCGAAATCCAGCGTAGCACACAATTCCTGCAAAAACTTTGCCAGTTCGGAATTTATCCGATTAAACTCGACGATAAATGTGCCGTCAAGGTAGTTTCGGCGCAGTGTTTTGTACATCAGATTGACAATCTTTTTGTCGGCAAGTTCAAATGAAAAGTTGTTGAGCAACAGTTCGCCCACCTTGTCGCCTCTGATGTTTGTCAGCTCGTCCCAGAAAGAAAATTGCGAAACTCCGCCGTCAAACTCGTCCACCATGTCCGTCACAAAATTGTAGTACACGTGCGGATTTTCGCAGATAAGCAACGTCGGATGCAGTTCGTCAAAGTAAATTTTCGTTTCGATGTTTGGGTGGGATAGCCTTATCATATCTCAATCAACCTGTCCATACTTTCCACCACCGTGCTTTGCTTGTCGCCAAGCATGTACTCGATACGGCTGAATTGGTTTTCCGTCACTTCCAGCATTTCAACAAGTCCTTCGGGCGGCAGATTCTGACGGACTTTTTCGCGCACAGCCCGGCTTGTTACGCCGTTAAGCACCAATTTAGAATAGACGGATTTCTGCATCATAATAAAGCCGTTTTTTATCAGGTATCTTCTGAAAACGGCGTAGTCGTGTCTGTTCTTTTGCGTTTCGATTGGCAAATCGAAAAATACAATCAATCTCATAAATCTATTGTTCATTTGTAACGGCTATCCTTTCGGGAAAGCAAATAAGCATTTCGTCACGCTGTTCCAATGCGGCAATTACGCTGCGGACATATTGCCTTACGGCAAGGTCCAGCGTTGTGTTTTTGCCGTCGATTACCGTTGGCAGATTGAGCACGTTTGCCATTTTTCTTTTAAAGTCTTTGTCACCTGCTTCCAGCGAAATTGCAATTTCGTCCACTATCGGACGAAACGGCTCCATCATGTCGCACGACAGGTTGAATTGGTTAAATTCATTGTCGTGCCACATTCCAAGTTGCGTAAGGTAGCCGCACGCCACTATTTCGCGATTGAACGCCGACAACAACACGGCATAGCCGTAGTTAATACAACCGTTTACAAAGCCGCCGCTTCGGCGCGTGGTGTTTTCTTCAAGAATACAGTTGAAGTACACCTTTGCGGCATGTCCTTCGCGATTGGTAACGTCACCCTCGGCAACGTCGGCGGCGTAACGTTGCAACATATCGTGTTCTTCGGCAAAGCCGCTTTTTTGAAGCAACTTTGCCTGACTTGTGATTTTCAGTTTTACGATTTGTTGCCATACCTTCTTTTTGATGTCGCCGTCCCACTGCAATTGCTGTTTGTAACGCTTGGACGTATTGTGCGCACCGTAGTACGGGACAAGTTCCGACTGAGGACTATTTTTGTCGTCGCAAAAGATAACCTTGACGTTGTTTTTGACAAGTTCGCACAACAGCGCCGCAGTAAGAGACACTGCGGTGCTTTGTACAATTAAGGTATTTATTTCGCCGAGATGTATCTTCCGTTCCGTTTCGCCGCGCAACACAAGGTAGTTGAGCCGACATTCCAATTTGCAACGGGAACTGACTATTACCGTACGGAAACCCATGTTAAACCCTCTTTACCTGTACGGTAAGACCGCACGGTGATTGACTGATAATACGGAAGTCAACGTCGGTGATATTTTTACTGAAACGTAATATACCCGCACATTTACTTTCACCAATCAAAGACAAATCCGCAGTATCGGCATTATTCTTGAAAAACTTCAAAACTTCCAACAAAACGATTGCTTGTTCCAATGTAGACAAATCGACGAACTTCTCGCGACTTTCTGTCAATACATTTCTGAAAGACGTGTATGCACCAAACCCTTGAAATCGTTTGCATTCAAGTTTCAGAATCAATTCGTCATACAATTTGACGTTCGACTCTTTATCGACAACCAACTTAATATCCCCCATCCGATTGGTTTTAACAATATAACAATCGCTATTTTTGTTGAATGTGGGTTGTTTCGCCATTTCAACGATTTTCAACAATTGGTTTACATAGTCATCGATTTTGTTGTCAACAAACAATTCGGTAGCGTTATGTACCAGTATTCTGACATCACCAACGCCAGCCAAATACACCCGACTTCCGTTGTACGACACAAGTTGTTTTATCTTTATTTTAGGAACAATCAATTTAACATCAACAAGTCCGTTTTCCTCAAAATATTTCACAACTCTGTCCGGGTCGTTTCTGCTTTGGTAATCCACCATGACGGGCACCGCTTCGATTGTCTTGATACGTCCCTTTTTACCTTGTGATTCCACAATGGCGAAGTATGCCGTACTTTGTGTCATGTAACCGCCGTAGCGTTCCATGTTTGCAAGAGGTCCCTTTCCCTTACGTGGTGCGGTTATGTTCTCATTGCCGTAATAAACTGTTTGTTTGTAAAACGCGCCTTTGTTGCAATACGCATATCTTGTCACGCACATTGAACTGCTGTTGTACACGCCTTTTACGGTTCTGATACTGTTTTCGTTCCATGCGCCGGGCACATCGCGCGTAAACATCTTTTTAAGATTGTACGTTTTCCACTTTTCTCCGTCCTTTACGTATGTTTCGATACGCACGCCGAACACAGTGCTGTACACGTTACCCACCACTACGTTGAGATAGGCGTCGCGCGCATGGTGAAGGTCGTTGGTTTCGCGACACTTGTACAAATCGAATTTCGACTTGAAGTCTGCCACGTTGACCGCCTTGCTGTAAACCAACGTCGCACCGGGGTACTTGCGTTTAAGCAGTTCTATTACAGCCTTGGACGTCTGGTCGGTAATGACTTTTTGTCTGTTGATAAAGTCGTTGTAATCGTCGTCGGTAAGCGGCGCGGTACGCATAAGTCTGTCGTAAGTTCCGGAAGAAATCAGGTCTTTTGCGCGAAGCATTTTCCACCACCCCTGCTGATTGGTAAAGCCGAGCGGCAACGGGTATGCGTCGGACTTTTCGGCATTTTTACTGCGCAAAACAAGCACCTTGTTGTCCAGACTGTCGTCCTTGATGTACGACCGCGGCAAAATGTGGTCGACGTCGTACAGTTTGCTGTCGTTGATGTGATCAAGGTCAATTGGTTCGCCACTGTACATACATCTGCCAAGTTGACGGAAGTACAGGTACAAGCGTTCCTGCCGCAGACGCATGTCGCTAATCTTGTCCGAATTGAGTTCGCCGGTAAGTTCGTCAATGTTTTCGACGTCCTTCGGGTTTATATTTTTGTACTTTTCAAGCAGTTGTTTTTTGCGCGAATGAGTGCGCCCCTTGTCGCCCTTTACGCCTTCCTCGCGGCTGACTTCCACAAAAACCTTGTCGGGTTCTTTGCCAAGCGCAGCCACGTACTCGTCCACCATTTGCAAACTTTGCCATATGCCTCTGCGGACGGCAGGCGAAACGTACAACTTCTGCACTTCTCTGTAATCAACTTTGTCGTTGTCGTCCTCGTTTTCGGCGGCAATTACTTCTTCAAGATTATACCGCTTGTCAAACATCAGCTCGTTAAAGTTTTCGTTTGTGTTCCACAGTAAGTCTGTCACCGTGCACAACTCGCCGGTTTGTTTGTCTACAACGTCAAGTTCCGTCAGCAACCTGCCCGACAGTTTACCGAAATCGTTGAACACAAGTCCCTTGAGTTGCTTGACGTATGGCGCGACGGCAGGATTGTCGCCGTAGTTTTTGACGATAAGGTCCTCGACAAGCCTTTTGTCAGTGTTAAGCGTGTGCCACAGAATGATGTTTTCGCACACGTTGCCGCCGCTTGCAAGGTCGTAATCGACAAAGTCGCCCAGTATTCGTTTAAGTTGTATGTACGACGACATGGAAGCCTTGATGTCGCCGCCATCTTTGCCGCTTAGCACAACCGAGTCTCCGGGCGCGACTGCGCCTTCGCGCACTATCAACGAGGCAATCATTTTGTCCGATACGCGCGGCTTTACCAAAAACAATTCGGCAAATATTTTTTGCTTGAGCGGCACCGAAATGGCGCAATCGTTTACTTTTAGTTTGTTAATCTGATTGAGCGTGTTAAACTTCTGGTAGGCAATCGAGCACTTTGGCAATACGTCAACGCCATGCAGATAGGTGCATTTGTTTGTCATGCGGCGCATAAACTCTTCGTTGCTGGCGGCTTCGTCGACAACATCACGGAAGTTCCACGGCGTAATTTTTTCGTCGGATTTGCGCACAGCCCACGAATTACTGCCGACAAGCGGACCGACGTAATACGGTATACGGAAAAGGAACAGCGGCAAAATTTTGCTTGCCATTTGCGCCGTTTCGGGAAATGCCCGCACCATTTGCGCAACGATTTTTACAAGTTCATCCTCGTTTACCTGGTGCGGCACAAGTCCGTTGTCGGAATGCAAAATTTTAGGCAAAAACGTTTTTGCTTCGATTTCCGCCATTATCTCGTCGTACGTTTCGTCGTGCGCAAAATTGCCGTCCATGAGAAACTTTTTGACATACGCGATAAAACTGTCGTAGTCGCATGTCTTGACGCGCTTGCGCGATTTTCCGTAGCCGACATGCCCTACGTAGTTGACGTAATTTGCCTTTTGCGTAACGTCGCTGAACATTTCCCGACACTTTTTGCCACCATCGGTGTCATAGTTTTTCTTGATAAAACCCTTAAGTTTCTTCAGGTCGCTTTTGTGCTTGTCGTACACGGCAATCATGGCGGACGAGATGTTGGGCTGTCCGTTGAACAGCCGTTCGAAGGTAACAAAATTGTAGATTTCGCGCATTGCTTTGAGCAGGGCAAAATCGTCGCCGTATGTCGACTGCATTGCCTCGAATGCATCCTCATTTACATCCCTGAAGGCAAACGATTTTTCTTCGGAATACGCATCGCCGAGCAACTTTTCGGGCGAAAACTTTGCGCCGCAAAAGCCGTTGATAATTTCAGTCCGGATTTTGCCACAATCGTCGTTTTGTACCGAAAACAGTTGTTTAATACTCTTTACTGTGTCCTTAAGTTTGCCTTTACTGCGCAAAAGCATATCCTTTGCTTCTTCTGCTTTTTCGATGTCGAAATGCGGCGTATTCTCGGCAAAAGTGTTTTCGCATACAGTGTTCAGTGCATCAAACAGTTTGTGCACGTCGCGCACTTCACTGACGTTACCGTCGTACAGAAAGTGTCCGCGGTACTTGATTATGTGGTGAAGCGCAAGGTAGTACAGCCTGATGTCGCCTGCCGGTGACTGCTGCAAAGCAAAACGCAAATGGTAAATTGTCGGGTACTTTTCGTGAAAATTCCTGTCGGTAAAACCGCTGTCGGCAAACAGGTTGTTGACGTCGCCGTCCAGTTCGCCTGCCTTGTCGTCGGCAAAAAACTGACTGTTGTTGAGCCGCAGGAAAAACAGATTATCTTGCATGAACGGTGCGAAAAGCCCCTGTAACTGATTTATGCGATACCTGCGGCGTTGCAGTCTGCGCCGAGCCGTGCGTGCGGTGCGACGATCTGCGGCAGTTTGAGCCTCATCGAAAAGTCTTACCGCCCAGCAATCTTTACCCTTGACGCGCAGCAAATTGTAATTTTCGTCCGTACAGGCAATGCCGACAGAGTTGGTACCGATGTCCAGTCCCAAATAAAATTTTTGTTCTTTTTCCATTTTTTTTCAAATCCCCCTTGACAAAGAATTAAAATCGGGTTACAATAAAGCTACAAAACAACAAGGCTATACGTTCAAATAAAGACTTGTTCTAATCACTTGTCGCAGTGGCGACGCATTTTACTCTTCCTTGTGGGAAGAGTTTTTTGTTTTTGTAGCATGAAACGACCGGAGTGTAATTGAAAGTATAATGACGAATGCCACTTCCGCTTAAATTATAAATTCATTATATCAGTCCGAATACATGAAGTCAATACTCGTTTTTTTTGACAAATCATTTGACACGACAAAAAAACGTCCGAAGCACACTGCTTCGGACGTCATTTTTTTCATTACAAAAACTATTCCCACTCGATGGTTGCAGGGGGTTTGCCGGTGATGTCGTACACCACGCGGCTGACACCCTTCACTTCGTTTACGATACGCGAACTTATGCGATCCAGCACCTCGTATGGCACGTGAGCGTACTCGCACGTCATAAAGTCGCTTGTTTTTACCGCACGCAAAGCCAGCACGTAATTGTAGGTGCGGCCGTCGCCCATTACACCGACGGTGCGCATGTTTGTAAGCACGGCAAAATACTGGTCGTAACGCAATCCTGCCTTTTCCAGTTCTTCGCGATACACGTAATCGGCGTCGCGCAGGATGTCCAGTTTTTCCTCGGTGATTTCGCCGATACATCTTACGGCAAGCCCCGGTCCCGGGAATGGTTGACGTGCGACAAATTTTTCTTCCAGCCCGAGTTTGCGACCGATTTCGCGCACTTCATCCTTAAACAGCGAGCGAAGCGGCTCTACAATGCCGACAAACTTGGTATCCTTGGGCAAACCGCCGACATTGTGGTGAGATTTGATTACCGCACCCGTCGTAAGTCCGCTTTCCACCACGTCGGGATAAATGGTGCCCTGCGCAAGGAAACTGCCTGCAAACTTGGCACTTTCTTCCTCGAACACGCGGACAAATTCTTCGCCGATGATCTTGCGTTTACGTTCGGGGTCGGTTACTCCCGCCAACTTGCCGAGAAAACGTTGCTGCGCATTTACCCTGACAAAGTTGAGCGACTTCCCGCTGAACGCCGCCTGTATTTCGTCACCCTCGTTTTTGCGCATCATACCGTGATCGACAAAAATACAGGTAAGCTGCCCGGGAATTGCGCGTTCCAGAATTGCCGCACACACCGAACTGTCCACGCCGCCGCTGAGCCCCAGTACAACCTGACCGTCACCGACCTGCTTGCGGATACGCTCGATTTCTTCCGTAATGAAGTTGTCCATATTGTACGTGCCGTCGGCGTGGCAAACGTCAAACAGGAAGTTGCGCAAAATATCCGTGCCCTGTGCCGAGCGTTCCACCTCGGGGTGAAATTGCACAGCGTACAGTTTGCGCTCGTCGTTGCCCATTGCCGCAATCGGGCAGTCCGCCGTATGGGCAAGTGCCTTGAAGCCGACGGGCAACTTTGCTACGTAATCGGTGTGGCTCATAAGCGTTACCGTTTCGTCGGCGATACCCTTAAACAACACGCCGGTTTTGTCGTCCACAAAAGTTTTTATCGTGCCGTATTCGCTTACGTTGCACGCCTTTACTTCGCCGCCAAGCGTGTAGCACATCAGTTGCATGCCGTAGCAAATGCCCAGGATAGGGATACCGAGCTCAAACAATTCCTTTGTGGCGTGCGGCGAGTCCTTGGCGTAAACACTGTGCGGACCGCCCGTCAGAATAATACCGACGGGGGCGATTTCCTTTATTTTTTCCACGGGGGTGTTGCCTGCAAGGATTTGCGAATATACCTTTTGTTCCCTCACGCGGCGGGCAATAAGTTCCTTGTACTGTCCACCGAAGTCCAGCACCAATACGGTTTGTTCCTTTTTCATTTACAAAAGCCTCCGGGCACCGTAGGGCGTTGCCCGACAGTGCTGTTTTTACTTTACTTTTTGCCATTTTCCGCCGACACTTTTCACTCACTCGGCAGCATTTTGTACGAAATTTTTTAATACGTATACGTTTTTTGTTTACAATGCGTTGCCTGCTTATGCAGCCGTGACGACTACAAAACTATCTTACGATAATTGCTTCGCGCTTTGCGCCGACGGACACGTACTTGATTTTGCAACCGACAGCAGCTTCGATAAACTCGATATATTTGCGTGCATTTTCCGGCAAATCTTCGTACCTGCGTACGTCCGCGGTAGACGTTTTCCAGCCGCCCATGTAGACGATGTTGGGCGTTGCTTTGTTAAGTGCTTCACCGGACGGAAAATCTTTTACTTCTCTGCCGTCCACGTTGTAACTTACGCAAACGGGAATTTTGTCCATAACGTCCAGAACATCCAACTTGGTAAGAGCGATTTCCGTTGCCGCTTGCATAACGCAACCGTAACGGGAAGCCACCACGTCAAACGCACCCACACGACGGGGACGACCCGTTGCCGCGCCGTATTCGTTGCCTGCCTTGCGCAAAAATTCACCTTCGTCGCCAAACAATTCTGCCGTAAACGGTCCCTCGCCTACGCATGTCGAGTACGCCTTCATTACGCCCACTGCCCCGTCAACCTTGCGATTGGGGATTCCTGCGCCGACGGGTCCGTAAGCCGTAACGGTGGAACTGGACGTAGTAAAGGGATAAATACCGAAGTCTATGTCGCGAAGTGCGCCGAGTTGCGCCTCGAGCATTACGTTTTTACCTTCGTCAAGAGCTTTGTTGAGGTAACTGCCTGCGTCGGTAATGTACGGAATAAGCGGCGTACCGTATTTTTCAAACCATGCAAGCATTTGTTCAACGGTAAAAGGTTCGCTTCCGTATGCGCCGCACAGGATAAGATTTTTCCATTCCACAATTGTTTCAAGGCGCGACTTCAAGTACTCGGGATGCAGCAAATCGCCCATACGTATTGCTTTTTTCATGTATTTGTCGGCGTACACGGGGCTTATTCCGCGGCGCGTCGAACCAAACTTTCTGTCAGCAAGACGATCCTCTTCAAGGCAGTCCTGCGCCACGTCGAACGGACAGCAAACCACCGCTTTGTCGCTGATAAGCAGGTTTTTCGGGGTAATTTCGACGCCTGCGTTGTGCAAACGCTCTATTTCGCCGCAAAGGTGCTGCAAATCTATTACCATACCGTTGCCCATCACGTTTACCTTGTCGGCGCGCAAAATGCCCGACGGCAAAAGATTGAGCACGAAACTTCCCTTGTCGTTTACTACCGTGTGTCCGGCGTTGTTGCCGCCCTGATAGCGAACGATTACGTCCTGATTTTCCGACAGAAGGTCGACCATACGTCCTTTACCTTCGTCACCCCAGTTGATACCGACAATACTTGTAAGCATATTTTCCCTCCAAGAAAACAATTTAATGCCAGCTTGACAGTCCGCGGCGGCGTTAAACGCGCACCTGCTCCGCTTCCGTCAAAAAGTCTTTGTTTTGTTTCAGCAATTTATCCACGTCGGCGACAAAGTCGTCAACCTGACGTTCGGCGATGCCGGTAAAGGCATGTACGTCCATTATTTTGTCCAGTTCCTCTCGCGTGAGGTCAAACAACTTGTCGGCGAGTATACGTTCGGCAAGGTCGTTGTCCGCGCCTTCTTCCTTGATTGCCTTGACCGCGGCAAAACTGTGACGGCGTATTGCTTCGTGCAACACCTGCCTGTCCGCGCCCTTGTTTGTCACGCAGTACATCATGATGTTTTCCGTAGCCATAAAGGGCAATTCGCGGTCAAGATTTTTTTTGATGATTTTCGGGTAGACCTGCAAGCCGCCGATAACGTTGTTGTACAGCGTCAATATCGCGTCCACGGCAAGAAACGCCTCCGGCAGGGCGATACGACGATTCGCGCTGTCGTCGAGAGTGCGTTCCAGCCACTGCGTAGAAGCGGTAAGCGCAGGGTTCATGCTGTCGCACACCACGTATCTGCACAACGCCGCAATACGCTCGCTGCGCATGGGGTTGCGCTTGTACGCCATTGCCGACGAGCCGATCTGGTCGCTTTCAAAGGGTTCTTCCACTTCCTTTTCGTGGCTGAGAAGGCGTATGTCGTTGCTGAACTTGTGTGCGCTCTGGGCAATCTGACACAGCGCGCTTACCACATTGTAGTCCGTCTTGCGGCTGTAAGTCTGTCCGCTGACGGGCACCGTCTTGTCGAAGCCGAATTTTGCTGCAATCATTTTGTCCAGTTTCACCGCCTTATCGGCGTCGCCGTCAAACAGTTCAAGGAAACTTGCCGCCGTACCCGTGGTGCCCTTGCACCCCAGCATTGCAAGCGACGACAACTGGAAATCAAGGTTAGACAGATCACACACCAGGTCGTTGAGCCACAGCGCAGCGCGTTTGCCGACCGTCGTCGGTTGCGCCGACTGGAAATGCGTGTACCCGAGTGTAGGCATACCTTTGTACTTCACGGCAAAGTCGCGCACCGTTTTAATAAGCGAAACAAGGCGGCATTTGACAAGCAGCAACGCTTCGCGCATCTGTATTACGTCGGTGTTGTCCCCTACGTAGCAACTTGTCGCGCCGAGGTGCATAATTGGTTTTGCATTCGGGCAAGCGTCGCCGAAGGTAAGCAAGTGCGCCATTACGTCGTGCCTTACACGGCTTTCGTATCGGCGTTCCTTGTCGTAATCGATGTCGGCAACGTGCGCCTTCATTTCGTCAATCTGCGCCTGAGTAATGTTGATACCCAACTCGCGTTCCGCCTCGGCAAGCGCAATCCACAGTTTGCGCCAGGTGCCGTACTTGTAGTCGGGCGAAAATATGTACTTCATTTTTGCGCTTGCGTAACGCTCGCAAAAAGGTGAAACGTAACTGTCCATACTGCCTCCGAATAAAAAAAGCGTTCAATTTTTTCCAACCAAATGGTTAAAAAAAAATATGAACGCTTAGGCTCGATTTTAGTTTTACGATAGTTTTTCCATTGTCGCAACCGCCTGTATCCGACTTGTGGCGACAAACGGGTAACAAGCCGCAATTGTCGCGACGATAAATTTTGCGCAGGGTTTCGCGATGTCTGCCGCAACTACGGCAAACGAGCGGAAAACCCCGACGTGACTAACTATATCACTGCGCAAAAATATTGTCAACTTTTTAACGGTGCTTGCGACGGTTATTCGCAATGCTGTCGCCGCGCAAAATACATTTGCAGTAAAGTCGTCACCGTTTTGGGACAAATCCCACACTGCGATACGACAACATTGCACGACAAAGCGTCAGAAACTACCTGAGCGTGATTTCGTAGCCTTGCGCGGTATCCTTGATTGCATAACCTTTTTGCGCAATTTCTTCGCGCAGACGATCGCTTTCCGCCCAGTTTTTGTTGCGGCGCGCATCAAGACGTTTTTCGGCGAGTTCCTTCACTTCGTCGGGAATAATCAGTTCCTGTTTTTCTTCCTTTATTTTGTCAAAGTCCAGCGCAAACACCCTGTCGAATTGCAACGCCAGTTCGTACACATCGCGGCTCTTGGGCAACTTCAGCATTGTCCACAGCACACCTATTGCAAGTGGCACGTTAAGGTCGTCGTTTATTGCGTCCTCGAAACGCTGCTTGTACTCGGCAAGCACTTCGGGCGAAGTCTTTTCGCTGCTGTTTTTGTGTGCGACAAGTTGAGCGCACAGTTTGTTGTAGGCAACCTTCGCCGCATCCATGCCTTCCCAGGTGAAGTTTATCTTCTGACGGTAATGCACGTTGAGGCAGAAGTAGCGGAACACCACCGGCGCAAAGCCCTTGTTTACAAGATCGGTAACCGTGTAGGTATTGCCGAGAGACTTACTCATTTTGCCGCCGTCGATAAGCATAAATTCGCTGTGCATCCAGTAGTTGACGGCTTTGTGTCCAAGCCAGCACTCCGCCTGCGCGATTTCGTTTTCGTGGTGGATGGGGATGTGGTCAACGCCGCCCGTATGGATGTCAAATGTGTCGCCGAGATACTTGCGGCTCATTGCCGTGCACTCGATGTGCCAGCCCGGGAAACCCATTCCCCACGGACTGTCCCACTGTTGCAGGTGGTTGGGCGCAGCCTTTTTCCACAACGCAAAGTCGATTGGATGGCGTTTGAAAGTGTTTACTTCCACGCGTGCGCCGTGACGTTGATCTTCAAGGTTTATACCGGACAACTTGCCGTATTCGGGAAACTTTTCCACCGAAAAGTAGATGCCGTCTTCCGTTTCGTAGGCGTAGCCTTTGTCAAGTAGTGCCTTGACGATTTCAATCATCTCGTTGATGTTGTCCGTTGCCCTGGGGCACACAGTCGGGCGTTCGATGTTGAGCGCGGCAATGTCCTTCATAAACTGGTCGGTGTAAAACGCGGCAATCTCGAGCGGCGTCTTACCCGTTTCGTCGGCGGACTTTTGCATTTTGTCCTCACCGTCGTCGGCATCGGACACAAGGTGCCCTACGTCGGTAATGTTCATAATGGACTTCACGCGATAGCCGTCGTATTCCAATACGCGCCTGAGTTCGTCCATAAAGACATATGCGCGCAGATTGCCGATGTGAGCATACTTGTAGACCGTCGGTCCGCAACTGTACATACCGACAAACCCGGGCTTAATTGACTTAAACTCTTCCTTTTTGCGAGTAAGGGTGTTGTAAACTCTTAATTGCATAGCAAAACTTCTCCGACGAACGCAAAATTTGCCGTTTTTCGTTATGGCGGCGGTTCGTTCGTTTTTATATAAATATTCTACCACAAAAAACGCCTGTCTACAAGCGATATTTATATCTTTGAGAAATTTACAAACAAAGTTTTGTCGCATGCGCGCTGCAAAAACTATCGTCAGCCTGCGCCAAACAACATTGCAAAACAATTGCATTTATCTATTTTGTGTGGTAAAATTACTTTTGAACAAAACTAAAATTACTTTTTGAGGTTAAATTGCTATGATTGACATCAATTTGATACGCCAGGACGCACAAGCCGTCCACGACAGATATCTCAAACGCGGCAAGGACATCGATTTTTCGGAGTTTCTTGTCTGGGACGAACAACGCAAAGCAATGATTGCACAGGTCGAGGCCATGAAGGCGCAACGCAACAAGGTTTCGGCACAGATTCCGCAACTTAAAAAGGCAGGGCAGGACGTGTCCGCCACCATCGCCGAAATGAAAACGCTCGGCGACGAGATTGCAGCAAAGGACAGCGAACTTAACGCGCTTAACGACAAAATCCGCGACTTCATGCTTCGCTTGCCCAACCTTCCCGATCCCGACCTCGCCTCCGGCGGCAAGGAAAACAACCGTCCCATCCGCACGTTCGGTACCAAGCCCGTGTACGACTTCACACCGAAGGACCATGTGGAACTGGCGAAAAACCTCGGACTCATCGACTACGAACGCGGCGTAAAACTTGCCGGCAACGGAAGTTGGATTTACACAGGCCTCGGCGCGCGTCTCGAATGGGCGCTCTTGAACTACTTTATCGACAGCCACATTGCAAAGGGCTACACATTTATGTTGCCGCCCTACATGCTCAATTACGAGTGCGGTCTGACTGCGGGACAATTCCCCAAGTTTGAGGACGACGTGTATCAGATTGCCAACGGCGAAGGTCGCAAATTCATGTTGCCCACAGCCGAAACGGCACTTGTCAACCTGTTCCGCGACGAGATCCTTGACGAAAAGGATTTGCCGAAGAAATACTTCGGTTACTCGGCGTGCTTCCGCAGAGAGGCAGGCAGTTACCGTGCGGAAGAACGCGGTATGATTCGCGGACACCAATTCAACAAGGTGGAATTGTTCCAGTACACCACGCCCGACCACAGCGACGAAGCATTTGAAGAAATGGTAAACATGGCTTGCGGACTTGTGGAAGGACTGGGACTGCATTACCAACTCAGCAAACTTGCGGCAGGCGACTGCAGCGACAGCATGGCACGCACCTACGACATCGAAATTTACATCCCATCGATGAACATCTACAAGGAAGTTTCTTCGGCAAGCAACGCACGCGACTACCAGGCACGTCGCGGCAACATGCGCTACCGCAGGGCAGACGGCAAACTGGACTTCGTGCACACTCTCAACGCCAGCGGACTTGCTACAAGCCGCGTGTTCCCCGCCATCCTCGAACAAAACCAGAACGCCGACGGCAGCGTGACCATTCCCGAAGCGTTGCGTAAGTACATGGGCGGTATGGAACGCCTTGAACCGCTTAAAAAGTAATTAAGTGCAAGCAACATCGCCGTACACGCAACCACAAATTATTCGGCAAAAACCTGCGACGGCAAACTGCGTGAAGCAAAGGGCAAACGCTTGCGACGGTTTGTTCAAAGCGTTCCTAACTAAGGTTTCCGTTGTCACGACCAACAATCAAGAATATCCTTTTTAGTGACGGCGACGGAAACGCTGTTGTAAATTTTGCTACCGCTTAGAATTTTTTGCAAATTACTTTTTATTTTTTTACAACATAACAAACAAAACCAAGGCCGACCTTTGCGCCGGCCTTTTTTAACATCAGGAAGAAAAAAATGAACAACAAAGTATTGTTTCCGCCAAAAAACAGGCAGATTTACATGAGGGTACTGCTTGTGGCGATTCTGATCATCGTAGTGCTTAACGTATGCCTGTTTATACTGATACGTGTAAGCGACACCAACCTTGACGGCAACGTCGTACACCTGCACGGCACCTGCATAAAGTACACAGAGAATGACCTGTACGTAAACGTTGACGGCGAAGAAAGAACATTCAAGACAGGACCCGTCGAACAAATTCTTGAAAAGAAGGGCATTGTAAAAGAGGGCGAAACGGACAAGTACCTGTCATCGCTTGCAGGCAAAGAAATATCTTTCGACATACCCAAAACGCCGTTTGACAAAAGCATTTTATGGATGCTTAGTCTTACGGTGGACGGCGAAAACGTTGCGCCGCTTGCCGAAGTGCTGGAAAACTCCGAAAGAGAAAACAAAATCGTACACATCGTACTTGCCGCAATTTCCGGCGCATGCGCCGTTGTCGGATGCGTAATGCTGATACTTCGGGTAAACACACCGCCGCTTAAAGAATGTGACCTGACGGACAAGTTTGCGGAATTTTTTGCCGACAGACAACCGCTTGCGCCGACAAAAAAATTTATCGTGCCGCTTGCGGCAGTTTACGGATTTGTACTCGTTGCAACAGTAGCCATGGGCATTTTGTCCGACTGCGTACCCATACCAGACATTGTAAACAGCATTGTAATGATTGTGCTTACAGTCGTGCTTGCATTCGGAGTTGTGGTGCCTGCGCTACTGTATCTTACAAAAATCAAGAAGGAAAACGTAAAGTTTTTTGACGAAAAATTTCCTTTTGACTTCGGCGACGTAAACAACCTACCGATGATACGCAAAAATGACCGCGCCGACGTCCAGAAGGAACTGGACAGAATCAAACAGGAAAGCGCAGACATCTATCCGGACGGCGGCAACATGTACAACGTCAGATTTACCGAAAACGGCGTCGATATGTACGAGATGTACGACGAAGAAGAGAACGGATTCGACGAAACGTCGGTAGAAAACGTGTTTGCAAGCGAAGACGAGCAAAATGCACAAAAATCGGCGGCGTTTTCATTGCCGTACAGCAGACTTAATTTTGTCGCGCTGCCCTACTACGGACTTAAAAACCGCCCCATTACCGTTGTCGTCCGCAGCAGACTTACAGCCGACATCGAATACCCCGAAACCTTTACCAACGACATTCACTTTTTGCTTGACAAAGACCTTGTCGACACCATCAGAAAGTTTGACGTACAGGTTGAAGGACTTAGCGAAATACTTAGCAACACTCACGAACTGATGGTACAAAACTACCTGCACCGCCAAAAGAAACAGAACGGATAATAATCGACGTTTTCACTCGCAAAAATTGTTTGTGCAGTCCAAATTAACCATATTTATTGAATATTACATGGCAATCTTTTGCCTCGGCACGCGCTCTCTGTGCGCAATCCGAAAGGCAGCGTTCGACGTATTTCGCGCTTAAACGACAAATGCTACGCAAAGAAATACTGCCGCAGCCGACGAACAAAAAACAAAATATGTATAACAAGGTCATACGGCGTCAAAACTTTCAGCACCGACATTGTCGGCGACGGAGGAAGCCCATATGACCTTTTTCAATTACTTACAAAACAACCTCAGGTGGCAGTTTGTACAAAACCCGTTCGGCGCGCTTGTTTGTCCGCCGACAAGCAAGGCAACCCTCTACGGCGAACTGGACAAACTCGCCGAAAAATATTTTCCGCAAAATGCAAAAATCGACACGTTACAGACGGAGTTTTGCCTTAACAAAATCGCGCTTTCGGCAGCAAAAAACCGTGCCATGCAACTTGCAAAATCCGTATTTGTCAACCGTTGGACGACCTTCGTAAGACTCGACAAACTGTTCAAACGACCGTACATGCGCTTCCCGTCTGACGGGGCAAAAACGCGCGTGGAACGTATCGCCGAAACAATCGTAAAATGCAGCCAGAACTGCTTATCGGACAAGCAAGCCGACGAAATCTCGGAAGAAGTCTACGCAAAATTCGATCTTACTTTGCGCGAAAAACAATATTTTCCCGAAGTACTGCAACTTGTACAACTTCGCCACTACTGCGCATTGTGTGCAACAGAAAACGCTGTTAAACTGGCAAAAGTGTTGCAACCGCAACTAATAGCAAAGCCTTTTGCGCCAAACGACAAGTACGTGCAGGCAGTGTACAGACGAGGCAAAATTTCCGCCGTCGTCAACTGCTTCGGCAACAGTGCGCTAAGTTACGGCAAAAAGAATCTCGGCGTGCGACAAACGGTAAAAATTTACGCAAACGGAAGAAACGTATTCGACACGTTTACCGAAAGCCGCTACGGGCAAAACACGGCGGAATTCCGTGCGACTACTAACAGCCTTACAACACAAATGCAGTACTTTCTGACGGAATTCTGTCAGGTCAGGCGTTTTTGTCTTACAAACAAATGTCGGGCGAAGCGCAGGTACGTAATCGACGTTGCCGTGACGGGCGGATGCAACGAGTTTTTTGTCGGCGACAGTTACACCGTAACCGACAACGACGTGTACATCACCACCGCAGTAGTTACCGACAACAAACGCATTGCGGCGGACGTAAACAACGGCACAATCACATTCACGGTCGAGGCTTTGCCGACGGAAACGGTTCAATTCGACGTAGTGACGGTACTTTCTCACAACATAGACGTACTGACAAGAGAAGTAAACGCTCTGGACCTCTTCGGGCAGACGAGATGCGACCTGCCGTCGGACAACCCCGCCGTAGA
>DPQS01000037.1:18544-38582 GCA_003537755.1 Clostridiales bacterium
GTCGGACAACCCCGCCGTAGAGTACACCGTCCAAAGCCAACCGATAAAAGGGCTTACGGGTTGCAGTAATCAGGGACGGTTGCCTGCCGTCAGACAATCCCAAAAGACCGCCTACACCTACCAACTGGGCGACTGCGACGTAGGCACATTCCTCGACAACGACGGCAAAATAAACACGCTGATTAACGGCTTTTGTTTCGGCGGCGGCGAAGCGGTCTATTCCGTAGCAAACGGCAGGATGACATGCCTAACAAGCGGCAAATGCACCGTGGACGGGCAGACAGCCGTCTACGACAACGGGCAATCGACGTTGACAGTAAGCCACGACCGCGGCAAACACTACGACGTCACGCACAAAACGCCCTGCAAAACGCTGTTTTACTTCCCGTTTGAAAGCAGCGGAAAGGTGACGCGCACTCCACGCGGATTCAGTTTCGTCAATGCGGATAGACGTTTCGACATCACATTTGGCGGAGCAATCGACAGTTACACCACCGACTCGCTGGAATGTAACGCCGACAGACCGCGCTACAAACTGTCGGGTAACGGTACCACGGGCACCTGCCTTGCAATATGTTTTGCAAAATCAACGCACGTGCAGCTGACAATCACCAACCGTTTTACGACGCCACAGCCCAAACCGATTCTGCACGAAAGCCTTGTGTCCACTTACCTCAATTACATCAACAACAAAAGCGTGTTTTGCCTGACAAACCGCCTTGTGCGTCCCGATCCGCTTACGCTTGCGGCAATCTGTTACACCAATCCCGATTTTGTGCGCTACTATGTCACCAACCTGCAACTCTGCCGAAACTCGGCGAGGTACTACGACGCGGACGGCAAAATGCAGACAGTGCAAAACAAGTTGCTGTTTGCCTTGCCGATTGTTTACTACGCCAATCTCGTTGCCGACGACGCCTTTCCGGGTGAGCAGCAGATAAATGCGGCGCAGGAGATTTTACTGACGGGGGAATTTTCGGGACGTGAGATCTGCGTCAAGGCGCTTGCGCTGCGCAAAGCGACAAAGTTGACAAGTTTCGACCGCACTAAATGCGCCGTGGAATACGCCAAAGTAAAAAAGCAAATTTGCGAGGACAACACACTGTACGCCTACGCGCAGGCAATAGGCGCGGTCGACATGACCAACCCGTCCAAACAACGTTTGCGCGACCTGTGCGGCAAACTGTGCATTCCGAAAAACTGGTACTACGTGTCGCAAATCGAAAACCTGTACGGCATGAATTATTCCGTCGGAAGGCTGTCCTTTGCGCCGAGAGTTTCCGCCGACAACGTACTGGAACAAATTTCGCTTTCCATCGACGGACGCAGGATAAGTACCACTTTTAAGCGTTCAAATGTACAAAGTATGACGTTAAACGGTGTTACACATTTCCAGCCGTTTTGCCCGTCCTCACTCAAGCAAACGGACAACACGCTTGTAGTGACCTACTGACAACAAAAAAACACAGCCGTGTAAAGCAATCCTTAATCACACAAAAAAAAACGAGATTTGTCATAAACAAATCTCGCTTTCTTTTGCCGATAATTCTTTATTACGTTTCGTTTCCAAGGTTAATTTTGTCATCGTAACAGATTTTTTCAAGTATTGCAACGACTAATTATGCCTTAACAAAACCATCTGCAACTACTAAAAAATATGCTTCCAGTTTGGCACCATAAGGTGCGGTACATACACAAGCAATTCCTTTACGACGGACAGTTGCGCCGTAACCTGTCTGAAGTCGCCCTGCTTTACGTAGGCTTCCGCCTCGGCAAAACGCAGGTTGATTTCGTACACGTCCACGTGCGGCAACAGCAATTCGCTCAGTTCCCTGAGTTCGACCCAATTGTCGCGAAAATCGTCAAAGGCTTCCTGCGTCAACTTGTTGTCGTCGGACAAAGCAATTATTTCCACGCACTGCTCGTGGAGAACGTCATAGCGGCCGGAAAGTAACGTTACTTCCAACACGCCGCATGTTACCACAAACAGCAACGCGACAAGTCCTGCAATTATGTTACCGTTCATCTCTGCACCTCGCAGTCCCGATACCGCACCGGGGATTTTTTCGTCTGCAAAGTCATACGGTCGTTTTCGTCGATTGCAAGAAGCAAAACGTTCTTTACCTTTACACCTTCTTTGGCAAGCAAAGGAATGATGTTTTCACGGGAAAACCCGTTGTTTTTCATTTCTTCCTCGCACCACTTGCCCTCGGTAATTATCGGTACGGGCAACGTTTGCTGCTTGTCTTGCATTTCCTTGTTGGCGACAATTGTCAGTTGACCGTTTGTTTCCATAATGCCGTAGGTCACTTCCTCCAGCGAAAAAAATTCCGCTGCTCGCATTGCCTGTAACAAGTCGTTTACGTGCATATTCAGTTTGTTGAGGGCGTTCATATCTATGCCGTCGGGATTGATTACCATGACCGGTTTGCCGCTGATTACCCCCTGAAGAGTGTTGTTTTTACTGCAAAGCAGCAACACCTGATGTATCACAAACATGGTCAGTATCGCAACCACCCCGAATGTGATGGGTATCGATCTGTCGGCCATAGGGATACATGCCAATTCCGAGATTACCAGCGTTATCACCAGTTCAAACGGTTCCATTTCACCGATTTGCCGTTTGCCCATAAGTCGGAACACAAACAGCAATACGACAAACAGTATTATCGCCCTGATGAAGATTATCAGCATACCTACATTTTGCGCCGCCGCCTGCGTTTTATGCACAAGCGGCACAACAAATTTCAACTAATTGCCAAAATGTCAGGCGTGCCGTCAACAATTTTTGCGATGAGTTGCATGCAAACAATTGCTTTTTAGCGCAAATATATTTATAATGATTTCAGCAAAAAAGATTGTGCGCGTAAAGTGCTGCGTTTTTGGGACAAAAGCGTGGACGAAGGGGCTCATCCGCCCTGCGGTGTGCAATCCGGTCCGTTGCATTGGCGCAAGAAGTCGGCCCATCTGCCTGCTAATCGTGCTTTTGTCGGTGTGAATATATTTCACTTTTCGGACTGCTTTTGCAAATTTTGGCAAAAGGAGTTTTTTTTATGAACAAAACACTTGTAATAACCTGCACCGCCATGCTGTGTGCCCTTAGCGTGGTTGCAAACGTATTTACAATTCCGCTGGTACCCAACTTCAGCAAAGTGATTTCCTTCACCATTTTTGTAACCGTGCTTGCAGGCGTTTATCTCGGTCCGTGGTGCGGCGCGGCGGTAGGCTTTTTAGGTGACCTGATTGCCCACTTCGCAAATCCGATCGGCGGCATGGGTTACAACTGGTTTATAGGCCTCAGTTGCGCGTTGACGGGGCTTATTGCAGGATATATTTTTCGTCTTAAACTGCACCGCCTTGTCAAACTTGCAATCACGCTTGCGCTTTGCTTTTTGGTGTGCACAAGCGTCCTCAACAACTTCGGATTGTGGATGCAGGTAATTGTGGGGCTTCGCCCGTCTCCGTCGGGATTTATTATGCTGTTTACAACCGACCTGTCCCAGATAAAGAAAACATTCTGGGTATACGCTCTCGGCCGCACACCCGTTGCACTGCTCAACACGGCAATAAACGGCGTACTGCTTGCCACCATTCTGCAAACAAAAATAATAGACAAACTGTTTAATCATTTCAACCAGAAGCCCGACCGTGCCGACAAAAACACCGCCGTTTGTTGCGACAGTGCCGCCGACAACGGCGAAGAGAACGCATTGACCTCTGCTGCCGACAATTCTTCGGAAAACACCCAATCAAGCACCGATTTCCAGTCACAAAACAGCGGAATTCACAGTGCAAAAGGCTGAAAAGACAGTCCCGTTTGTTGCGAAATTTTGTATACGTTGTCGTTTTTTGACGACAAATATACAGTTTGTCCTTTTTGCGAAGATGTTGCTTGCTCGTTGCTTGCCAATGCGTTCACACAACTTTCGGCAAGAGCGCGGCTGCTTGAAACAATGTTTGCATTGCATCCGACAACGGAACGAATTTCCGACAACAGGTAGTCGAAATGAGTACAGCACAACGCCACAGTCTGCACCTTGCCGCATATGTCCGACAAGTGACTTTTTACGACTTCAAGCCGTTGCCCGGCAGGCGCATTACTTTCGACCAGACCGACAAATTCACCGCAATCGACGGACGTTACGTCCACGCCGCATTTTGCCAGCAAACTCTCGTATACACCGCTTTGCACGGTAAGTTTTGTAGCAAGCACTGCGACTCTTTTTGCACCGCTTTGTTTCACCGCGTAGGCCGTCGGCAAAACAACGTCAAACAGCGGCGCATACGCTTGCCTGAGTTCGTCACCTGCACAAACGCTTGCCGTATTGCAGGCAAGCACCGTAGCGCAGGCAACATGCTTAAACACGTCGACAATCTTCAACACACGGGTTTTTACGCATTCCGTGCTTTTTTCGCCATACGGGCAGTACGCCTCGTCGGCAAAGTAAATAAAATTGCGGTGCGGCATTGATTTCTGCAACAATCGCAATACGTTTAAGCCGCCAAGTCCCGAATCGACGACAAGTATCTGATTTTTCAAACTGCGTTCCTGTAGTCAACGCTACTATATGCGCAAACAGACGCAAAAATGTCCTGCCGTCCCACAGGCAACCGACCAATGCAAAACGTCCGAATCGCAACCGATTCGGACGTTTTTACATGAAAAATCATATACGTATTGTTAATTCGTTTACCGTTTTTGGTTCCCGCTAACGCAAATCTTTTTTACTGCTCCGGTTTTCCATTGCCATAACCGATATTTTTTTGCATGCGTGACGGCGCACAGGAATACTACGTTAAAATTTTGTTTGTTTTTTAACTTTTTCCATTGTCACACCACGCACCCGACGCCGTCAGTTCCAGTAGTTGCAAGCCGCCGTCCACAGTTCGCCGTAGGTGGAAAGGTTGTTGAATTCCGCACCCGGCGTCAATCCCTTGCCGTGCAGATTGTTGCTGAAATTACTGTCGGCAGGCGTGTAATATTTGTCCACGGTAAAGTACACCGCCCACGGCATGGTTACGCTTGTGCCGTTTACGCTGAATGTCTGTTTGTACCTGTTCAGCGTTTCTATTGTCTGAGCAATGCCCTTGCCGTATGTGCATGTGCCCATTTGTACAGCCGCGCCGTAGTCCTTAAGTGCGCCAGTCACCAGTTCACTTGCCGAAGCGGAATTGCCGTCCGTCCACACGGCGATGTTGCACTTGTTTTTGCCGCTTTCCGCGTCGAAAAAGTCGCCGTAATGCGTTGCGGTAAAGTTTGCGTAATAGTCGGAGTAATTTGTGTTGCAGTAATAAGGAATGGACTTGTTTTTGTTGTTTACAAGTGTGGTTATTTTGTACTCGCCGTTTTTGTCGGTCACGCCTTTGAGATTTGCGAAGTTGTAGGTAAGCCGTCCTGCAATGTTGACAGCGTACACCACGTTGCCGCCGGGGTTGCCTTTAAGGTCAAGTACCAACTTTTTGCAACCGCTCGCCTTGAAGCGTTGCAACGCCGCCACAAACTGTTCGTCCACGTTTGCCGTAGCGTCACCGCTGAATTCCGTCAGCGCAATGTAGCCCACTTTATTGTTCGGGTGGCTTGCATTGAAACTATCCAGCGAAGCAAGTCCCAGCAATTCGTGGGTGGATTTTCCGCTTGTGTAGCTGTACAGTTTAACGCCGTTTTGCACGGGCGACAAATCCGCAACCGCCGTAGACAGGTTGGTGTTGTCCGCGCCGAAGTAATAATTGACGTAATTTATCGTTTCGCTTGCGCTTGCCGAAGGTTGACCGCGTTTTACTTCAACCGCCACCTCGTTGCCGTCGCGCAACACATGGAATGTCGCACTTTGCACCCACTGCAAAATGTCGCTTATTTCATACTTGCCGATGTCTCCCAGCGCAACATATTTGTTGCCTTCGCCGTCCGTCCTGACAACCTCCCCGAGAGCCGTCGTGTTGCCTGCCACGTCCACTTCCGTACCCACAATGCCCGACAGTTTGAACACGAGGTCATCCTCAAACAATCTGCCGTAACTTGCCTCGTCAGTAGACACCGCCGACACCAGTATGCCCACGCCGCTTATTTCCGAAAAGGACACTCCGAAACGCCCGGGGTAAATGGACGGAATTTGCGAAACCGTAGTGCCGCCGTAGGTGTAAGCGAAGTACTGCTCGGGCGACATCAGCCTGCTGAAACGATCGCCCAGCGACTGAAGCATTGCCGTACCTGCCGCCGCAACCGCCGCGTTGTAAGCGCTTTGATCCCAGTTGCCGTTGGCGTCAACGTACTTTGACATGTCCGTCACGTACAAATCGTTGTCTATCGTGCGCATTACCTGTTGCAAAATCCCAAGATAGTACGATTCGCCGTCCGAAGCGGTTTGCGTCCCGCCGAACACGTAACAAAGCACCCAGCCTGCAACAAAACAAAGCACAATCGCAAGGCAGGTAAGAGAAATAAACCACACCTTTTTGTGAGATGTTTTTGTCGTCGTCGCATTTTGCCGAGGCTCATAGTTCCACGTGTTAAACGGGTCGGCATTGTTTTGCGAGCGTTTGTTCTGTTCCTCTACTTTGTCAAATTCCTCATCGAAAAAGTCTTTGTTGTCCATATGTAATCCTCTGTCAATTTGTGACGTCCGCGGTAATCAGGCAACTTTCGGCACATTCCGCCGCGATTGACCCGTCACCGCAAAAGACGCACTTACCACCGTCCAACACGACGCTTTTGCCTGTTAAAAGCCGTTTGTCGGCAGTCAGCACCACTTTTGTCGCGTCTTTCCACAAGTCAAAAACGGCGCCCCGGTCGAAACTGTCAAATGTCGTGTCCGCCTTGCCGCCGTGCTCAAAAAAGTCATCCAAGAGCACCACATTGCGCGGTACGGTAAGTCCGCGCGCAAGCGCGACAAGTCTGCGTTCGTCCGCGCTCAATTTGCACGTCTTTATGTTTGACAGTTCCGCGATGCCCAGTTTTTCAAGTGCTTCCGATGCGGCTTTTTCCCGTTCGCGCCTTGCAACCTTGCGCACGGCAAGCGGGTACGCCACGTTGTAAAGCACCGACTTATGCTCAAACAGCGTAGGGGTTTTCGTTAAATAAAGTATGCCCCGCTCTGCGGCAGTGATACCGTCAAGGGGCAATTCGTCAAGATATATTTGTCCCTTGCCTGCCTTAAGTTCCCCCGTCAGCAGCCTGCACAGCGTTCCTTTGCCGCACTGCACGTCGCACCAGACGGAATTTACCGCCTCGTCAAGGGCAAACGACAACCCGTCGAATACGGCAAAATCGTCGTAGTGATACTTGTAGTAAACGTTGTCGAAACGTATCGTCGTCATGCCTGCAATTCGTCCAGCGTAAGCTGAAACGCTTCCACAAAGTGTTCCATAAAATAGTCCACTTCCGGGCTGTGGAATTTGACGATTTCATTGTGCAACGTTTCCTTTGCCAGGCGGAATTCCGCATTACCGATGTTTACCTCGTCCACGCACTTGATGTAGGCGGCAATTTTGTCGGCGTATTTGACAAACCTGTGCTCGATGCTTTCGTTGTCGTTTATTATTGTATCGTAAATTGCTGAAAGTTCGCTTGGCAAAAGGTCCAGAAGTTGCCCGTTGGAGTAACGTTCGAGAGCCTTGTAAGCGTCGCGGATTTCGGGGTTGAAGTACTTGATGGGCGTTGGTAAATCGCCCGTCAGTACCTCGCTGGTTTCGTGGAACAACGCCTTGACGGCAATGCTGTTGGCGTCGAGATGTCCGCCGAAATACAGGTTGGAAATGTTGGCAAGCGCATGCGCAAGCACCGCAACCTGCTGGCTGTGTTCCATGATGTTTTCGGTAAAGGTGTTGCGCATAAGGCTCCAGCGGTTGATATACTTCATGCGGTTGAGATAGGCGAAAAACTTGTACATTGACTCTCCTTAGGCAAACCGACTTGCCTGAAAAAAGGCAAAACGGCGAAAAATATAGATTTATTTTTTTTCATTTTACCACACAATACGCAAAAAGTGAAGTAAAACCGTCAAAAGTACTTTGAAAACGACAATTATTGTGCTATAATTATTGTAATTATAATACAGGCGACTTAGCCGCGACAAGGCGGCGACGGGTTACGGAGGCGAAAATGGGCAACAACAACGACCTTGCTTATTTTACCGACAGCATCAATACGCTGATAGAGGGGCAACTTATAATGGTAAACAAAAACATTGCCTCCGTTTTGCGTTGCATTGCAGGCAGTGAAATACTGTGCAAATGCCTGTCGGAAACGCTTCGCCTGACATCCTACGCCACAGAAATGTCGCGTGCACGCGTAACCTGGACGAGAAGCGACGGCGTTGTAGTGTCGCAACTGAAACTGCCGCAAGACCGCAACCGTCTGTTTGCCTTTGTCGTGTGTCTGCTTACCGAAGTTGACAGCGGACGGCGCAACTTCCTTGACTTTCTGCGTGAGTACTACACCGACGAATACAACAATCCCAGTTACGCCAAGTTTGCCGACGAAGTGCTTCGCCCGTTCAAGGCGGCGGTTACGGGCATACTGTCCTCCATCGACCCCGACAGCCTCAGCCCGACCAAGACAACCGGTGCCGAGCGATTTTTCAGCGTGGAACAAATCTACGTGGAATCGGCAACCATCGTGGGGGCGTTGCAAACCATGGACGACATCAACACCGTGCTTCGCGGCGAAAAGATGTCCGCGCCGGAACTTACCGAAAGCCAGATTGTGCGCGAGTACCTGACAAACTCGTTGTACACCAAAAATCCGCGACTTATCGTCATCAGTTGGATTGCCTACAAAAACACCGTCGGCAAATACCAGTCCACCGCCTACCTTCTGCAAAAATTGTCCAAAATTCTTGCACCGTTGCTTTAATTTGATTACAAAAGTGCGCCCGAAGCGAAACTTCGAACGCACTTTTTTTTATTTTCAGAATATTTTACTAAAATAATACTTTCACTACAATAGACCGTTTTTTATATCTTAATACTAATATGTCATACCGAGCAGTCGGGCAAGCATTGTCGTCTGACGTATCGATATGCGCCTTTTGTTTAATCATTATTCTGCTTTAAGTTTAGTTCGTAACGCCTCGGGCTAAGCAATCGCACCGAAATACGAATTGCAACCGCACCGCCATTACTCTTCGGCTTGCAGTTTCTTCGCTTCTTCCACAATCTTGGCAACGTTTGCGGCAGGTACTTCTTCGTAGCGAACGAAGTTCATTTCAAACTTACCGCGACCTTGCGTCATACTTCTGAGGTCGGTTGCGTACTTGGAAATTTCGCCGAGAGGTGCCTCTGCCGTTACTACCTGTTTGCCGTTTACCATTTCGGTACCCATGATACGTCCGCGGCGTTTGTTCATGTCGCCCATGATGTCGCCAAGGTAGTTGTCGGGCACCACTATGCGCAGTTCGTAAATAGGCTCCAGAAGCACGGGTCCTGCTTTTACGCAGCCGTCTTTGTAGGCAAGAATTGCCGCCATCTGGAACGCGATATCCTTACTGTCTACGGGGTGGCTTGATCCGTCAAACAACGTGGCTTTGAGGTTGACCATCGGGTAACCTGCAAGCACGCCCTTCTGGATTGCCTGGCGAAGTCCCTTTTCAACCGACGGGATAAACTGACGGGGAACGGTGCCGCCTACAACGGCGTCCACAAACTCGAACACGCCGTCGGCTGCACCCGGCTCGAAGCGAACCTTACAGTGACCGTACTGTCCTGCGCCGCCCGATTGCTTCTTGTGTTTACCTTCGGCTTCCGCCATCTTGCGGATGGTTTCGCGGTAGGCAATACGCGGATCGGTGAGGAGGGCTTCGCAGTTGAACTTGCTCTTCAACTTTTTGCAGATGACGTCAAGTTGCGTTTCGCCGAGACCCGACAAAATCATTTCGCCCGTTTCGGCGTCTTTGGTTACGGTAAAGGCAATGTCTTCGTCCTTAAGTTTGCTAAGTCCGCCAAACACCTTGTCTTCGTCGCCCTTCTTGGCTGCGTACACGGCGCGGCTGTAAACGGGACGAGGAAGCTCAACTGCGGGCAATCTGACGTCACCGCTTTCGCACAACACGTCGCCGGTGCTTGTTGCCGACAACTTTGCCAACGCGGCAATGTCGCCTGCCACGGCGCAGTCCGTCGTTTCCTGCTTTTTGCCCTTCATAAAGTACACGGTACTGATTTTTTCCACGGCGTCGCTGTTTTCGTTTTTGAGCGACATACCGCTTTTAAGCGTACCGGAAACCACCTTGAAGATGGACAATCTGCCCACAAACGGGTCGGCGATTGTCTTGAATACACGAAGCACTACCTGCGCGTTGGGGTCGGCGGGGATAGCCTTGCCGTCGGCGTCGATCGTCGGACGCTTGTCCGGTCCGGGAAGCGCAGAAACGATCATTTCCAACAATCCTGCAATACCCTTGTTAGCCGTTGCCGAGCCTGCAATTACGGGCACTGCCGCGCCGTTAAGCAAAGCCGTGGCAAAGCCGCCCGAAACTTCTTCCGTGGTCAGCGTTTCGCCTTCGAAAAACTTCATCATAAGTTCGTCGTCGCCTTCGGCAGCCATTTCCACCACTGCGCCGCGAGCCTCTTCGTATGCCGCGGAAAGGTCGGACGGGATGTCTGCGGACAGGTCTTTGGCGTCGAAATCGACATAACTACCGGTAACGGCGTTTGCGTAACCAAGCATTTTTGCGCCCTGCATATTGGCGGCAATTACGCTGTGCACCTTGGGGAACTTGGCCTTGATTGCATCAACCGTTGCCGCATAGTTGGCATTTTCCTTGTCGATGCCGTTTACGAAAATCATACACGGGATCTTGTGTTCGCCGCAATATTCCAGTGCCTTTTCGGTGCCAACTGTCAAGCTGCCGGTTGCGCCTGTAACGATTACTGCGCTGTCGGCAACGGCAAGCGCTTCCAGCATTTCACATTCGAAATCGAAGTAACCGGGCACGTCGATGATGTTTATTTTCTTGCCCTTGTAATTGCAGTTTGCCACGGACAAACTGATGGAAATCTTTCTGGAAATTTCTTCCTGGTCGAAGTCCATCGTAGAGTTGCCGTCGTCAACCTTGCCAAGTCTGTCAAGTGCGCCTGCGTTGTACAAAATAGCCTCGGCCAAAGACGTTTTACCTTCTCCGCTGTGACCGATGAGGGCGATATTTCTGATGTCGTTTTGGGATAATGCCATTGTCAGTACTCCTGTAAAAATTTTCTCTTTGTTTGCAAACATTACAAACCACTGTTATTGATTATATACTATCCGAGAGGCGATTTCAAGGGGGTTTGCGAAATTTTTCAAGAATTATTTCAACTTTTTATCCGAGTTTTATTACAACTGTGTTGTAAATTTGTCTGTAATATCTTCAAAGTTTTCGTCAAGCAGTACAAAGTCGCCCTCGTCGCGCACGTGCTTGCGGTACTTTTTGCGTATGCGGCGAACCACGCCGTCGGCACTGTCAAACACCTGCGCATTGGGGAACACCCGCTTGAAACACCGCTTGTAGTTGTTCATACTGCTGTGACCGAGTGCAATACAATCGAACTGCCCGACGTACATATCGGCACAAGCCGTGATGTAGTCCACAATGTGTTGCTCGTTGCCCTGCTCGGACAATTCCGGGAAACGCGGCATGGCTACGGTGATTACGTTGTCCGCCGGCATGCGGTCGCAGGTAGCGTCGCAACATGCCACCAACACGTTGCTGACGGTGTAGGTTGCGGCATGCAGTACGGGCGCCTCGCAGTAAAACACCGGCAGTCCGCGTGCAGACAACGCTCTGCCGACAAAAGAAAGCGCAACGCTTGCATACACCACGGCGTCGCACCCCTGCTCGGACAAAAGCCGCTTTGTCAACTTTTCGACGCGGTCGAACAACGCGCGTTTCACCCCTCCGAAAGGTTTGTTGCACAGCACGAACTTGTAGTTGCACGGCAACGCCTGTTTTAATTTTTGCAAAAGGTAAAAACCGCCCGTGTTGTCGTCGATAAGTCCTATTGTAAGCATATGCTCGTCCTCCGATGTAAACATAATGTGGTACAAGCCTATTATATTAGACGACATTATTTTGTATGACGGCAAATCCGCGTGCCGATAAGACGCAAAAGTTTGAAGTCTGACTGATGCCGAATTTTCAATTGTTTCCATGTCATTTCATGCTAACTAAAATACTATACAAAGGTCGTCCGGTCGGCAAGAAAAGTTGAGCCGGGTGCAGGATAGTCGTAACAAAGCGGAAATGACACCATTCGCCGCAGTCTTTTTTTACAGAATAACCTTTGAACCATATATTTACGTTTTAATTTAATATTGACAACAACCGCGACAAAATGTTACAATACTTGTATGTCGTACAAATCAGTTGTTCGGCTTACCGCTTCGGTAACAACCGACGTAACGGACAGTCGCACGGTGACAAACGGAGAAAACCAATGCAAGTCAAAGAATTTTTCAATTCCGTCGCGGCAGAATGGGACGCCGCCGAAAAACATACGGCAGAAGAAATACGCCCCCTTGTAGACCTGTGCGACATACGCAAAACCGACAAGGTGCTGGATCTGGGATGCGGAACCGGCATAATCACCGCACTGCTTGCAGAACGCGCCTCCGAAGTTGTTGCGCTGGACATTGCCGACAACATGATTGACATCGCCAAGGCAAAATACGCGGACAGTAACCTTAACGTACGCTTTGTGTGCGGCGACTTTTACACGGCGGACTTGCCGAAGTTTGACTACGTGGTAATTTTCAATGCGTATCCGCACTTTACCGACAGCGCGGCGTTTGTCAGACGGCTGTACGAAGTGCTTAGAGGCGGCGGCAGATTTGCCGTACTTCACAACATAGGACGGGCGACTCTCGACAAGCATCATGACAATGTGAGGGACATTTCGCGAAGTCTGCTGCCCGTTGACGAGGAAAAACAACTGTTTGCGGAACTTTTCGACATAGTACGCGCCGAAGAAACTCAAGAAAGGTATATATTGACAGGTACGAAAAATGAAAAATCAATCTGAACAAAACATCGGACAAACTTCCGAACTGCAGTATGCGGTGACAACTGCGGAAACCGCCGACGCCGAAACAAAAACAACCGTAGCAACGGACGAAGCAGCAAACGCGCAATCGTCCGAAGAACAACTTAAAAACAAACGAAAGATACAAGCCAAAGCCGCAACGAAAAACACGGTGATAGCCGCGCTGTTTTCCGCGCTGTGCATAGTTTTGCCGATGGCATTTCATGCCGTGCCGCAAGGAGGACTTATCTTTTGCCCGATGCACATACCCGTGCTGCTTGCAGGACTTATCTGCGGCTGGCAATACGGGCTTGTTGTGGGAATCGTAGGTCCCACGCTGTCCATGCTTACAACGGGTATGCCGCCCCTTGCCACACTTCCGTCAATGCTTATCGAGTGCGCCGTGTACGGGCTTGTCAGCGGTCTGCTGATGAAGTTTGTCCGCACCGGGCACGTGTACGCAGACATGTATGTTTCCCTTATTGTCGCCATGCTTGCAGGACGTATTATCGGCGGCATTTGCAAGGCGTTGTTCTTTACCGACGGCGAGTACACCATTGCCGCATGGGCGACGGCGTACTTCGTCAAAGCACTGCCCGGCATCGTGATGCACCTTGCGCTTATTCCAAGCGTTGTGTTTGCGCTTATGAAAGCGCGTGTAACAGAGGAACGCTACCCCAAAATAAAAGATGACGGGCGAAACGACTCTTCATCCGTCCAAAGTCAAACCTGCAATGAAACAGGCGAACAGAGATAGAAATGACCGGAGCCGAAGTCGGTAACAAAATAGCCCGGCTGCGCAAGTAGTGTTTTTCTTTTCTGTTTTCCGGACAAATACACTATCAATCAAATCAGCACACCCCGTTCAAAAAAGGCAGATTGCGCATGCAATCTGCCTTAACATTTTACAAGAATATTATTCGACACTCGTCATCTTGTCGCTCAGTACTCCAGCGGGAAACGCTTCACCAGTTCCGCAACTTGCTTTTTTACGGCAGGGATTGCCGATTTGCCGTCATTGACTATGCTTGTTATCATGTCGGCAATGCTTGTCATTTCAATCTCGGTCATTCCGCGCGTAGTAACAGACGGCGTTCCGACGCGTATACCGCTTGTAACCGACGGCTTGCGCTGTTCTCCCGGGACGGTATTTTTGTTTACCGTAATGCCTGCTCGTTCCAGATTTTGTTCCACTTCCAGTCCCGTAATGTCGGTACCGGTAAAGTCCAACAACATCAGGTGATTGTCTGTGCCGCCCGAAACAAGTTTAATTCCGTTTGCCATAAGTCTGTCGGCAAGAGCCTGCGCATTTGAGACAATCTGACGTTGATATGCGGCAAATTCGGGTTTCAACGCCTCGCCGAACGCCACCGCTTTGCCTGCGATTACATGTTCCAGCGGTCCGCCCTGTGTCCCAGGGAAGATTGCCTTGTCAATGGCTTTAGCAAGGCTTTCCTTACACAAAATTATGCCGCCGCGAGGTCCGCGAAGGGTCTTGTGCGTAGTGCTTGTAACAACGTCTGCATAGGGCACGGGGCTTGGATGCAGTCCTGCCGCAACAAGACCTGCAATGTGCGCCATGTCCACCATAAGGTACGCACCGACGCTGTCGGCAATCTCGCGGAAACGCGCAAAATCAATCACCCGCGGATAGGCGCTTGCACCCGCGACGATTATTTTCGGTCTGCTTTCCTCGGCAATACGTTGCACTTCGTCGTAATCGATACGTCCGCTTGCGCTGTCAACGCCGTAAGCCGCAACGTTGAAGTACTTGCCGCTTACGTTTACGGGGCTGCCGTGCGTAAGATGTCCGCCGTGGGACAGGTTCATACCCAGTATCGTGTCACCGGGACTAAGCAACGCAAAGTACACGGCAAAGTTTGCGCTTGCACCGCTGTGCGGTTGAACGTTGGCATGCTCACAGCAGTAAATCTGTTTCAGCCTGTCGATTGCCAGTTGTTCCACAATGTCCACGTACTTGCAACCGCCGTAGTACCTTTTGCCGGGATAACCTTCGGCGTACTTGTTTGTAAGCACACTTCCCACCGCTTCCAGTACGGCAGGTGACACAAAGTTTTCGCTTGCGATAAGTTCGATTGTGTTCTTCTGGCGCGCCGTTTCACCGCGTATTGCCTTGTATACAGCCTCGTCCTGCGCCTTGATATGGTTGTATTTTATGCTCATTAAGTCCGTCCTTTTGTCAAGATTTTTTGTATACGTAGGTAAAAATTCATTACATATCGATTAGTTGTTGTACTGCAATTGCCAAACGGCAACAACGACTGAAAATGTACAAATTTCAAATAAAATACAGTCGGTTTACGCCCCTCATCGTCACTTCGTGATACCTTCTCCCCGAGGGCGAAGGCTTTTTATAATCAGGCACTCATTATACAACGTTTTCTTTGCGTAGCATCACTGCCCAAAACTTTTGGAAAAGGGGTGTGGGGAAAGACCTTTTCACAGAAAAGGTTTTCCCCCATAAGTTCAACCCCAAAACTATTTAATATTGTTCGCAATCCAGTCAATAAGGGCGTCGGCGGTAAAGCCGTATCCCTTCATCAGCACTGCGGCAGGTGCGCTTGCACCGAACTTGTCGATACCGTACACGTAGTCGGCGTACTTGTACCACACGTTGTCGCTGCTCATTTCCACCGCGACAACCTTTTTGCGGTCGGGCAATACGCTTGCCTTGTAAGCAGCACTCTGACGGTCGAAGTCGGCGGTGTTGGGCATGCTTACGACGCGCACGCTTTTGCATTCCGCTTCCAGGCGCAAAGCCACGTCCATTGCAAGGTTGACTTCCGAACCGCTTGCGACAAGGCACAAATCAAGTTTGCCTTGTTCCTTTTTGAGAATGTATCCGCCCTTGGCAACGTTGCTGCCTTCGTGGTTTTCAACGGTCAGGTTCTGGCGGGTGAGTATAAGTGCGGAAGGCGTGTGCTTGCTTGCAAGCGCAAGTTTGAAGCATTCCACCACTTCCCACGCGTCGCAGGGGCGATACACGTTGAAGTTGGGCGTTGCGCGCAAACCTGCAATCTGTTCGATGGGTTCGTGAGTGGGTCCGTCCTCGCCAACGGCAATACTGTCGTGGGTAAATACAAACATACTGGGCACACCCATAAGAGCGGCAAGACGCATGCTGCCCTTCATATAGTCGCTGAACACGAAAAACGCACCGCTGAACGCGCGCACGCCGCCGTGAATGTTAAGTCCGTTGACGATTGCGCCCATTGCATGTTCGCGCACGCCGAACATGATGTTGCGGCCGACGGGATTTTCCGGAGTAAAGTTGCCGTCCGAGCCCTTTGCTTTGGTGGACTTGGTAAGGTCTGCCGAGCCGCCGATGAGGGTAGGATTGAGTTTGCTTGCTTCCTTGAGCACCTGTCCGATGGTGTTGCGCGTTGCGTCGCTGTGACCTGCCGCAAACGTAAGGTCAACGTCGACGTTGTAGTTGCCCTTCATTGCCGCTTCAAACTGTTTTGCTTCTTCGGGGTAGGCTTCCTTGTACGCTTTCAGTGTCTTTTTCCACTTGGAATATGCACGTTTTCCGCGTTTAGCCACAACCGACAATTCGTCGTAGGCTTCCTGAGGAACTTCGAAGGGTGCGTATTCCCAGCCGAGGTTGGTGCGAAGTACGGCGGTTTTTTCGTCGCCGAGTGGCGCGCCGTGGCTGTCGCAAAGTCCCGCAAGAGGGCTGCCGAAACCGATTACCGTCTTGACTTCGACAAGGGTCGGCTTGTCCGTGCTGCGCTTAGCGCGCTTGATTGCCTTGTTGATTTGCGCAAGGTCGTTACCGTCGGCTACACAAATGTAGTTGAAGCCCATTGCTTCGTACTTCTTTTTGATGTCCTCGGTGTAACTGTCGGCGGTAGGTCCGTCCAGTTGCACGTCGTTGCTGTCGTACAGAAGAATGAGTTTGTTGAGTTTGTGGTGACCCGCAATAGAAATAGCTTCCTGCGCGATACCTTCCTGCAAGTCGCCGTCACCGCACATAACGTATGTGTAATGGTCTACAAGCGTCAAGTCATCGCGGTTAAACTTTGCCGCAAGGAAACGTTCAGCCATGGCAAAACCGACGCCCATTGCAATGCCCTGACCAAGGGGGCCGGTGGAAGCGTCGATACCGGGGGTAACGTCCATTTCGGGGTGACCGGGAGTTTTGGAATGAAGCTGACGAAGGCTCTTGATGTCGTCGATACTCACGCCGAAGTCCATAAGGTGCAACAGCGCATACAGCATAGGTACGCCGTGTCCTCCGCTAAGAATAAATCTGTCGCGGTTAATCCAGTCAAGGTGACTTTTGTCCGTGGTCATAAAGTTTTCGTACAGGTCCACCAACATCGGTGCTGCGCCAAGGCAGATACCGGGGTGACCGCTTTTTGCCTTGTTGATTGCGTCTACAGCCAACATGCGCACTGCGCTTACTGCCGTCTTTTCCATTTTTTTCTCCTTAATGTTTTTTTGCCGTCACCGTTTACGTCCGTTACAAAGTTGCCGTGTCGGCGCAAGCAACCGCACAAATTAAATTTTGTTACAAAGCGCATTCCGTCTGCCGACGTCACGCCGACGTTTCGGCAAACGGAATACTTATTTTTACCAAAAATCGTAATACGTAAATCTTTTTTGACAACAAAGTCAATTACAAAGCAAATACGTCAAGCAAACCGTAAACGTCTGTTACGGAGTAGTCGGGGGTGCTGAGTTTGTTTCTCGGTTGTTGCGTTGCGCACACGCCCTGACGGATGTGCACCGTAGTAAATCCGAGTTTCTTTGCGGGTTCGATGTCGTTGTCCAGTCTGTCGCCCACCATTGCGCATTCCTCGGGGGAAGCGCCGCTGCGGCTTAGAGCGAGACGGAAAATTCGTTCGTCGGGTTTGACGCAACCGACGTCGTGTGACGACACAACCACGTCAAAATGCTTCAATATACCAAGTTTTTCCAGTCTGCCGTCCAGATTGTCGGGCTGATTGGCGATTACACCCAGTTTGTAATGTTTGTGCAGTTTTGCAAGTACTTCTTCCGCGCCGGGGTACAGTTCCTCAAATTCGCCGCGGTACTTTGCCATGTCGGGAAGTCCCAACCACTTCGCCACCGTGGGCGCAATGGGAATGTACGCTTCCGCGCAAGCCGTTTCCTTGTCCATAATTTCCTGCACGGTCACTTTTCTGCCGATTGCCTCGGCCATTTGCCTTGTTTCTTCATTGCGGTGCGCCCACATCTGCGTTTCGTCGATAAGGGTACAACCGACATCAAAAAAGATCCACTTTACCATCCTTAATCCTCATTCGTGTCTTTTGCGTACAATTGCCGCTCCGGCAACTGCAATCAGTAGTGCTGTAATAGTTCCAACGGTAGATACAACGCCTTTACA
This sequence comes from Clostridiales bacterium, assembly GCA_003537755.1. GTDB lineage: Bacteria > Bacillota > Clostridia > Christensenellales > CAG-314 > Fimimonas. The sequence goes on from DPQS01000037.1 coordinate 36,909, forward strand.
ACCGGCAGAAGAATCGCTGTCCTTGAAAGGATCAGGGTTCGGATTAGGATTTGGCGTCGGATCGGGATTCGGGGTTGTCGATTCGCCGACAACAATCAGCATTTCCGCACGGGCATTGCCGCAGGTAGCGGTAATTGTCGCGACGCCTTTGCCGACAGCCGCAACGTTGCCTTCGCCGTCAACCGTGCAGACATTGCTGTCCGACGTTGCGTAGGAAACGTTTCCGCTTGCCTTGACGCCTATTTTTGTTGTTTTGCCGACTTCGAGAGACGTCGACAGATTGTCGAGAGATATTGTGTCCGTGGTGCCGCCGTTTGTTGCGCCGTAGGTTACCACTATTTCCGTAAGGTACGCCGCGCCCGTGCCGACGTAGTTTAGCGTAAAGTACTCGTAGTTGCCGTCAACCTGCCACGTTGCACCGTCAAGCACGTTCTTTTCGCCGACGCTCACGCCCTCCGTCGGGCTTCCCGTGACGTCCGCCTTGTAGGCTGTGTTGTTTACGCGAAGTTGCCACTTGCTGTCCGTGCCGACAACCCTGACAGACTTGATTCCGCCCGTAAGCGCAGTGCTGTTGAACAGGTAAAAATACGGTTTGCTGCTGTTAAACTGGAAACGGTCTTTGTTGCCGGGGTAGGTGTACGATTGACCGCTTATGCCGCCAACCGACCATTCCATCCAGCCGTAAGAACCGCCGTCCGCGCTTTGTTTGCGCGTGATTGTAATGCTGTGTTCGCCCGTAACCTGCGAAGTCACCGTAATGCCGCCGATTTTTGCACTGTCGCAGTTTTCGTATCTGCACACTACCGCGGTAGTGCCTGCCGACAGCGTTTCCATTCCCGTATTTGCGTCCAGCCACTTGCAGGAACTGCCTGCGATTTCCGCAACGGAACCGTCGCTGTAGGTAACTTTTACGGTAAGTCCCTGGTGATTGAATTCTTCACCGGCAATGTAGCCGAGTTTGTTTGCGGTGCCGTCAACCGACACGTACGAAACGGTCTTTACCGTGGGCTGGTCGGGTTTCGGGTCGGGCGTAGGCGTAACGTTGTGATTTTTGATTACTTCCGCGACGGAATTTGCCACGGTCGTACTTGTGAAATAACTTCCTGCGTAGCCGTAAATTTGCGCGGCGTACTCGGGGTGATCGATAAACGGATTGCGGTTGCCCTGAATTTTGGCAACTTCCTCGTTGCGGCGGATTTCCCATTCCGACGGGGCTTCTTCGAGGTGCCACTTCATAAGGGTGGAAATGGAACCGATTGCGTTGTCGCCCTTGCCTGTCGCACTGTCGGTAAACTTCAACGTGCTGTTGTCGCCGCCCCAACGCACCTGCACGTACATAAGGATACGCGCAACCGCGCCGCGGTAGCCTTCCTGCGGATAAAACCAGTTGCCCGACGTGTAGCAATTGTCGGTATCGGACACCTTGTTTGCCGCCGTCTGCGGTACTTCTTTGAAGCCTTTGTTGCCGCGCGTACTGTTAAGTTTGCTGTCGCACGCCATCAGGTGATGTCCGTCCGCACCGGCATTGCTTGTACCGAAGTTGCCAAGGCTTTGCGCCCAGACGTGCTCACGGTTTACGCCGCTGTTGAAGTTGCTGGGAATGGGACGTGACTCGCCTGTGTAAAACAACAAAATGTTGTTTTTGTTCGACGGGTCGTAGTCTGCCTTTTTGTA
>DPQS01000037.1:38757-46452 GCA_003537755.1 Clostridiales bacterium
AGTCGTAGTCTGCCTTTTTGTACACGTTAAGCAACTCGCCGTATGAGGTAATATGCTTGTGCGTGTCCTTAAGCAGTTTTGCCAGTTCCGTGCGAAAATCATCGCCCGTCAGGCTTGTGTTAAGTCCGCTGTAGTAACTGCCTTCGTCCGCATTTGCAACGACTTTGTTTGCCACAAAACACGGCACCACCGCAGCCGCCACAAGAGCAACAACCAACAGACACAAAAAGCACGTAAGTAACGTTCTTCGTCCAATGTTTGTCATTTTATTCCTCCGAAGAGAGTATTTACAAAATTAGTATACTACAAAATTGCCGTTATGTAAAATCAATTTGACACACAAAGCGTATTCCGCTTGCCTATCAAAATTTTACAAGTACTTCAATTTATTCAAAAAAATGCTATCATCCGACATCACCTTTGACGGCGCGCTGCAAAAAGGCAAAACAAAAGGACGCATGGATTACCCACCATCCTTAATGTCTTTTTGCTGTCAGTCGCGCTTACGTTTGACTGCGATTGCCACGGGAACTACTGCCGCCGCAAGCAGAATTGCCGCAGAGGAAGTAATTACCGAGTTGCAACTGATGGTCATTCCGCCGCTGTTTTTGTCGTCGCCGGGATTATCCGTATCCGGTTTGTCGTCACCCGGTCTGTCGGGATTGGGGTCAATCGGGTCGGGTTTGTCACTGCCCGTTGCGGGGACAACTTCCGTCTGCACGTCGTCGCAGTGCTCACACCTGCGTTCTTTCAGTCCGTCGGTCGTTTCCGTAGGTTCGGTGCGCACCGTCCACTCGCCGTAAGCATGTCCCGTTGCCGCAATTGTTTCGCTGTGCAGTACTTCATTGCACACGCTGCAACGTTGCACACGGCTGCCGTCCGTCGTACAGGTTGATTCCGTCACCTGCCACTCGCCCTCGGTGTGGGCAAGACGAGCAATTTCCCTGTATGTTGTGTAGTCGCAATTTTCACATTCGTCGTATGCTTCGTAGCCGACCGCACTGCACGTAGCCGCCTTTGCCTCATGATGTACAAGGCTGTGTGCAATTTTGTCTACGGTTTCCGTTTTCAACACGGTACCGCACTGCGTACATTTTTGCACTTTTGTGCCCGTCGCGCTGCAAGTGGGCTGCGCCGTCTCTGTCCATTCACCTGCAATGTGAGCAACCTTTTGCAAAGTTTCGCGCTTGAGTACAGTTCCGCATTTTGTGCATTTCTGCACACGGCTGCCGTCCGCGGCGCATGTTGCGGCTTTTTCCGTTTCCCACTCGCCTGCAACGTGTTCGCACTCTTCGGCTGCATTGCCGTAGGTGATTACTATTTCCGTAGGATATGCCGCGCCTGTACTGATCAGATTAAGCGCAAAATATTCGTTGTTGCCGTCCAATTTCCATGTAACGCCGCTTGCCGTAAGCGTAAGATTTCCGCAGTCGGTACCGCCGCTTGCGTAGCCTGTTTGTTGCGGATAGGCAACGTTGTTTGTAAGCAGTTGCCACTCGCCGTTGCCTTTCATCGTAATGGATTTTATGCCGCCGCTAAGTGCCGTTTCGTTGTACAGATATGCCGTACCCTTTTTGCGGTTAAACTGCATTTTGCCACCAGACGTATACAAATAGGCGAACCCACTTACATCGCCTGCCGTCCAATTCTGCCAATTGTATCCTGCATTGCCGAACGAGCCGACAGTAATAGTAATTGTCTTTTGCGCCGCGACAACCTTGTTGACGGTAATGCCGCTTACGATGTTGTCTGAAGTTACGCCCTTGTAACTGCATTTAACCGTAGTCGTGCCTGCCGACAACGTTTCTTCGAGGGTGTTGCCGTCCGTCCATTTGCAATCGGCAAGTGGCACGGTCTCAACGTCGCCGCTGTCAAACAGTACCGTTACCGTAAGTCCCGTCGGGTCAAATTTGTCGCCTGCGTTGTACACCGTTTTTGTCGGCGTGCCGTCCACTTCCACCATTACGACGGAGCGCGGCTTGACAACCGTCACAACGCAGTAGGCGGCAACATTGGCGTTTACCTTGCTTACAGCCGCAATTGTGGCCGTGCCTGTGCTTACCGCGGTAATTTTGCCGTTTTGGTCTACCGTTGCAACGCTATTATTTTTGCTTTCCCACGTGACGGACTTGTTGCCGTTTGCAGGCACCACGCCCAACGTAAGCGCGCGGCTTTGTCCCACTTCAAGGGTGCAACTATACTCATCCAACGTAAGTTTGGTCGGCTCGACATTTGTCTGACCGCCGTACGGGTTGTTGTTTGCAAGCAACGCGTTGACTTCGTTTGCCATCGTCGTGCCGTTGTTTGCGTAGTAACTGCCTGCCTCACTGTAGATGTAAGCGGCATATTCCGGGTGGTCGATAAACGGATTGCGGTTACCCTGAATTTCGTACACCGCCTGGTTGCGGTTGATTTCTTCCTGTGTCGGCAGTTCCTCGAGGTGCCACTTCATAAGGGTCTTGAAGTCGCCGATAGTTTTGCTGTGACCTGCGCCGTCCACAAATTGCAGATTAAACTTGTTTCCCCAACGAGTCTGCACGTACATCAGTATGCGCGCCGTTGCGCCACGGTAGCCTTCGCCCGGGTAAAAGAAACTGCCACTGCGGTAGCACAAATTGCCGTAAGAGGTGGAACCGCCCTGCTTCACTACGCTGTCCGTCACTTCGCCGTAACTGAGGCTGCCGCGACTGCTGTTAAGCGTCTGGTCGCACGGGCGCAGGTGATGTGCGTCGCTTCCGCATTCGCTTTCTGCGCTGAATGCCTTGCCTCCGTTCTTGGGCCACACGTGTTCACGGTTGGCACCCGACGAAGAGAAACTTGACACGACCGTACCTGTGTAAAACAGCACCATTCCGCTACCGTTGGGGTTTTTGTCCGTCTTGTCGAACACATTGTTGAGCGCAAGACTACTGCCGCCGTTGTACACCGTATAGGTTGTGTGCGTGGTAGTAATAAGGTTTGCCAACTTGTCGCGGAAGTCGTCGCCGCGCAACGACGTGTCGATGCTGTTGTAGTAATTACCGCTGTAGTAGGCCGTTGTCGAACTGTCGGCAATTGCCACGTTTGAGTTGCTTGTTACCGACGTCAACACGACGGACACCGCCAGCACAACCGCAAGCATACAACACAGCACAAGTTTATTTGCGTTTTGTCGAAGCATTTGTTCACCTCTCGTGGGTTGGATTTCGTTTGCCGCCGCCCGACTTCGCGTAGTTGCAATCACGCCTGCAAAACAATCGGCAATGGCAATGAAAATCGTAAATTTTCCAAAAAAAACTGCACATATGTGCATCTGCACACTTGTACAAAATCGATCTATAATTTATTGTACTACTAAAAATAAATTATGTAAACGGCCTGCCGCCATTTTGAGCACAAAAAAGGAAACTTCCTGAAAAGTCTCCTTCGATTTGATTTTATTTCAACTAATCATTGCCTTTACAAACAAAAAAGAACAAAGATGTTGACCATATTACATGCAATATACAACAGCACGATTTCACAGAGATGATTGTATCTTCACTGCACTTCCATCATTGAACGATATTACACAACTGCGGCTATGTTTTTGTGACACACACTTCGCCGCTTTTGCGCAAACGTCGGGAAGAGTCAGTTGTCGGTCGATTGCAACTTCCCTGCGTACTCGGCTTTGAGCCGGTCAAGTATTTCCACGTCGGCAGGGCAAAACTCGTAGTTGTCTATTTGCGGCACGGTAATCCACCTGATGTCGTTGTGTTCCATTTTGTGCGGCATGCCTGTCACGATTGTCGCGTTGAACAACGTCAGGCGCACTATCATGTCGGGATAGATGTGTTTAAGCGACATGTACACGTCCAGCGGTTGCACCGTCACGCCCAGTTCCTCGCGGCATTCGCGTATCAGAGCGGCTTTTTTTGTTTCGCCCGGCTCCACCTTTCCGCCGACAAATTCCCACATCATACCACGCACCTTTTCGGGAGGACGTTGACAAATCATAAACGTATCCTTGCGCCAGATAAGTGCGGCAACAACGTTAACTTCTTTCTTTCTACCCATGGCACTATCCTTCTTTTGAAAATAGTTTTTTTGAGGAGCGATTTTACCGTTACTCCCGCTACTGTTTCTGCAATCGGTTGGTGACAACTACTTGTTTTTTACAACGGGCAACATTACGGTAAAGGTTGTACGACCGTCGGCATATGCTACGTTTATACTGCCGCCGTGCGTGTCGACAATTGTTTTGGCAATGGACAGTCCCAGTCCGTTTCCGCGTGAGTTACGCGACTCGTCCACGGTGTAGAAACGGTCAAACAGGTGTGACAACTGATCGTCGGTCAAAGGTTCGCTGTCGTTTGCCACAGTCACCACCACGTGCCTGCCGTTTGTGCTCATGTCAAGCGAAATGTTGCCTTCGTCCGTCGAGTACTTGTCGGCATTGTCCAGAAGTATGGTAAACAACTGCTTCAGTTGCGCCTCGTTGCCGTACACGGTGATGTTGTGCGCAAGCGAGTAGTTGAACTTTTTGCCGTTTTCAAAAAACACGGCGTCCTGACTAAGCACAGTTGCCGCCACACAGTCGGACAAATCCACGTTGGACATGGACACCTTCAGACCGTCATCGTTTTTGGCAAGAAACAGCAGACTTGCGATAAGTTCCGCCATGCGTTCCGATTCCTGCCGCGTGTTGTCTATCCAGCGCATCTGGCTGTCCACCGTGTCGCTGCCGTGGGAAGCGATGATCTCGGTATTTGCCATGATTACCGACAGCGGCGTTTTCAGTTCGTGACTGGCGTCGGCTACAAACTGCTTCTGTTTTGCCCAACTTTCTTCGACGGGTTTAAGTGCCATCGAAGCCAACATGATACTGATCCAGAAGTAAATGCCAAGGCCAAGAAGCAACGTTACAAGCGCGAATATCAAAAAGGGCGCAAGGCTGTTTTCCGACGAGTCAAGGTCGTTGAACACGATGCGGACGTGGGTTTTGTCGGAATTGAGGTCGGCAACGTAACGCAGGCGCAATTTTGTAAAACCGGCTTCACTGCGCCGCTCGATTATCTTTTCCGCAATGGAATCCAGGTCCGTAACGTCGTAGGAAAATTTACTGCCCACGTACCACGTAAATTTGCCTGTTTGCCTGTCGTAGTCACACAACGCCATGTCGCGGTACAGTTGGTCGGTACCGAACGTGTCGTCCGCCGTGTCGTAACTGAGCGCGGCATACATACGCTTGTGTCGTTCCTCGCCGATACTGCTGTAACCTATTGCAAAAATAAGCACCACCGCAATGAAAAACACCACGCCGACGCTGACAAGGTTTATCGCAACCAGTTTTTTGCGTAATTTGTCAATCACTTTCTTTCTCCAGGTAGTAACCAAGCAGTCGTTTGGTCATGATCGTAAGTTTGCTACCGATAAAAAACAACTTTTTACGAAGAAACGACATGTATGCCTCGACGTTGTTTTCCGTAATGTCAACGTCCAGCCCCCACACCTTGCTGATAATTGCGTCCTTGCTGATTACCTGCGTGGGGTTGGAAAGGAACATACGCATTATTTCGTATTCCTTTGCGCCGAGGGACACGCTTTTCTGTCCGCAACTGAGAGTGTAGTTGGACGTGTCCAGCGTGATGTCGCAGTAGGAAATTTTGTCAAACACCATTTCCGACTGTCTGCGGGCAAGGGCACGCACCCGCGCAAGCAACTCCTCGCCCGCAAACGGCTTGGTGAGGTAGTCGTCGGCACCGCAGTCAAGCCCCTTTACGCGGCTGGAAACTTCGTCCTTGGCGGTAAGCATAAGCACGGGCACGTTGCATTTGTGCTCGCGCAGACGGCGGACGACCTCGAAGCCGTCCATCTTGGGCATCATTACGTCCAGTATAACCACGTCGTAGTCGCCCTTTTTGGCGTAAAAGTAGCCGTCCTCGCCTTCATAGACTACATCGGCAATTATTTTGTTGCGGCGAAACAATTCGCCCAAAGCGTCTGCAAGACGAACCTCGTCGTCTACGACAAGTACTTTCATCGTAAGCGCCTCCTGTTTTTATTCGTGCAAGCGACAAACGTCACGCTTGCGGTTTTGCATTGTTTGCATGTGGTACGACGGATTTCACCAAGAAAATCCGCGTACATGACATTGTATACCGTTAATATACCCGTCTAATCTTAAATGATACTTAATTACATTTCGTTCACTCAAAAAGTTGTTTTACAAGGTTTTGCCGGATGCGTATATACGGAAACGTTTGCGCCTGCCATGCACGCAACGACGCATCGGTCCTTCGCGAAAACATCAATTGCGTGTTTGCCGTTAGCGAATGTTGTCACATCAAAATTTTCTATCAAAAGGCTGTCACGTTTGCGACATTTTGTCTGCATAGGCAAGGTCCGAAAGGACATTATTGAAGCAAAGTCTGATACGTTGGCACGTTTCGGTAAACAATATATAACACTGCGATGTACTATTGTCTACAATGAGCCTCATAAGCAGAACAAAATTTAATAATAAAAAAAAAGAATAATTGTTCGCTAAAAAGTGCCGATTTTTTTAAGACTATTTAAGGGAAGTGTGCTAAGATATACACGTTTGGAAGGTTATAAATTGCAATCCCTCTTTTGTGTTTATGTTTAATCTCCTCATCCTTCCAGACACTTGGGGACGGTCCATCTAACTGTCCCCTTTTTTGCGCCCTTTTTAGTTTTTTTCGCAATTTTCAGCAAGTTTTTGTCCACACCGCTTACATTTTACCGCGTTTTTCACACGATTTTGCGACTGCTCGACGTAGAGCAAACAACTATTTGTTAACTTCCAATTGCGCCATAGTAAGGCGATTTTTTTATTTTTGCCGAACAACATTAATACAAAGTAGCCTTTCGGCGAGGTTTCGGTTGTGCAACGAACGACATATTTCTATGCTCAACATATTCGCTTATGCTCTTTCAAAAAGACGTTTGAAAAATATGGATAGAAGGACGTACACCGCAAAACTAAGGAGCAATGCAAGTTGATTTTATTCTCAACGTGCACTACGTTTCTTCCGCCACCCGCACATAGTGCAGCCACCCGTCGCAGACGGATTTCATTTTGCACAGCAAGATTTCATTTGCCGCAAGGCAAATTTCGTTGCGCGTACAGTCGACTTAGCAATATCAATACTACCTTCATGTCAACCATTTACAACCGGCAAAGTGCCTCTGACCTTTTTGCCTTTATTACAAATAAAGTACGCCCTTGACCATGAGGGGTGGGCGGTCGGGGTAGCGGCGCTGTGGGGGTATTACCTGAAACAAGTGGACAGGTGACGACTTTGTATTGCCAACTGAAATAGAGTAATTGAAATAAATAGTCATAGACGAGCGGAATCCTTTCGGGGGATTGGCACCCGAGCGTGCACGATTAATAAATCACACACGTCATTTTCAAAACAGACTTCTCTACAGGTGTCTCGCAATGACATACTCAGAGATAGCAATAAAGTGTTTATATCTACCCCCTCATCCGTCGCTACGTGACACCTTCTCCCCGAGGGCGAAGGCTTTATGTGCGGTTAGAAACAAATGTCTTAGTCGGTACACTTCGCTCAACATAACGACGTTTATACAAAAAACATCTATATAGTACCCTTCTGGGCGACCCTTCGACTACGCTCAGGGTGACATAATTTAGAACGACTTTGCACTGTCACTCACACTTACGTCCGCCGAAGTTAGTCAACT
>DPQS01000053.1:0-125 GCA_003537755.1 Clostridiales bacterium
GCACAGAATGGGCGGTGAAAGCGGGACTTCTCATACGGGTGCGATTCATTACTACTATATTTGCCTTTCTAAACGTCGCAAACGTGCTAAATGCAATATGAGCAGAGTGCAAAAACAGTTTATCG
>DPQS01000053.1:387-12690 GCA_003537755.1 Clostridiales bacterium
AAGGCAATCGAGCAAGGCATAATCACCGAAACGACGAAAAGCCGTCTGACCGAACTTGAAAATCTTATATCGCAATACGACGTGGAAATCCTTAAAGAAAAAGCCCGCAGTTACACATACTTAACTGCGGACGATATAGAGATGTATTTGAGTAAATTCGTGTTTGATAACACGGACGATATAAAAGTGCGAAAACTACTTGTAAATGCGTTTATACGGGAAGTGATACTCTATGACGATGAGATAGTAATAACCTACAACTTTACGGATAATCCCGAACACCTAAAACTAACAAAAGAACACGTCACAAGAACAGAAAAAGAGATAGAAACGGCGGATAAAACCGCTGTTTCTTCTAACACAGGTTCGTATAAATTATGCCACACGGCACCAAGTTGGACCCGGTTGAACCTATAAGGTTTGACTGGGTTTATCTTTTTGCCTTTTTATGTGCTATTACAATTACTTTAAGGTCAGGCGATTTTACGCTTAACCTTTTTTTCTTTTCATTTAATTGCTCGTATTTTGTTGCCTTTCTTGGGTAGCGGTTGTATGTATTCAATGAAATTCGTCCTGCCTGGCGGGATATATGCTTTCACTAATCGCTGCGGGCAGAGATATTCTTACGACCTACGTCCGATTGTTTGAAGCCCGACTTCCGACTGGTTACTTGACAAAATAAACAAAGTATGACATAATTATTATAATATTATAGAAAAGGAGGGGATATTTATGGTAAAAAAATATGTATATACAGGTCCAATCAAACATTACTGCGCTTGCTGCGGCAAACTTCTGGAAACAGAATGGAGGGGGCGGTACGAAAGCGATCTCTCCTCGGTTATGCAAGTCGATTCCGACGGTTTCGCGATCGTCCGTGACCGTTTGTGCGGAAAATGTCAGTACGAAGAAAACGCCGTAGCAATTAAAAAGTCCGGCAAAGTCTTTAAGTTTTTGGCGATCGCCGTCATTGTGATACTTTTGATCACCGGCATAGTTCTTGCCGCAGGTCACCTTTTGAACAATGCGGTTTTCGGGAACTCCGACCTGTTGAAAAAAAGTTTTGCCAAAAAGCTTGACCAGTTTGAAAAAGATGAGCGAAAAAAAGAATATAACGACGGTTGCGAAACGGTAGCCACTGCTATCAAAGAGTGCTTTTCCTCAAATGATTATACCATATATTATTACGGCGAAAACGGAAAAGTCGAAATTACTAAATACACGTTGGCAAACACGACTTTGTACTCTTTACAGTTTGATAAAGATTACGGCAAATACGCAAACAAGACTTATGTCATCAAAGACAACGTAATCTACGAAAACGGTGATGAAAAGTTCGCTTACCATGCCACAAGTGAAGGCTACGCCGATCTGAAAGAGGCTCTCGAATCCTATCTGCCGGAATATTCTTTCAAAACGGATATCTTTTCCTCCCGCGCAAGCATAAGCGATGAAACGAATGTGATTACGGACGTTCTTTATTCCTCTTCGACCACCGTTTACTGCAACTACGACGAGAGCAAATTGTACTTCAAGAGTTCAAATGTGTTTTACTACGCTTCTTTCGACCAGGCAGGCAAAGGCAAAAACATTTCATTCCCGAAAGAAAGCGAATACTCGGTAAAATAAATGTTTTTTTTGAGAAAAAACGTTAAATCGGTTCAGATTTCCGTGAACGTCTACTATGTTTTTGTTCCGAAGAGCGACAATGGCAGAGCATATCGTTCCCGTCGGGGCAAGGCAACGAGCGGTTTGCCCCGAGCAACCAAAGCCTGTGTTGGTCGTGCCATTCGCGCAAGAGCGCACAGGAAGGCTTAAGGGGGAAAAGAAAAGCGAGGGACTATTACGTCTCCTCGCTGCCTATGTGTGACCGAACCCAAACCCTTAATTCTTCGTAAGCGATTTCGCCCGACGCCAACTTCCAAAAAACGGAAGATAATTCTTGTTGAGTATAAGAAAGAGAAATTCCGTTTAATTTCAGCGTTACAAGCATTGCGTGTGCGCCGATGCGTTTGTTCCCGTCGATAAAAGGGTGATTTTGCGTAAGGCCGCAAGCCAGGCGAACCGCTTTGTCAATCAATGACGGAAACAACTCTACAGAACTGTACGTCTGCATGGGCGAAAGCAGGGCTGATTGCAAAAGGTTGTCATCACGCAGTCCGTCCGAACCACCCGTTGCTTTAACAAGTTCGCTGTGCAAGTATAAAACCTGGTGTTCAGAAAGCCAAATCATTTTGCAAGCTCCTTGTATGCCGCTATATTCCTGTCAATAAGTTGCTTTGATACGGAGGAAACCGCATCGTCGGAAGCTATTGAAAGTGTATTGCGTGTAATTTCAAAAGGAATACGTTGCTCTCGAACAGACTGTTTCGTAAACATAACCATTGCGGCGTTAAAAGAAAGACCGAAATCCGCAAACAGTTCTTCCGCTTGTTTCTTAAGGTTTTCGTCCATGCGAATTGTGACGTTAACGTTAGCCAAAAAAACACCTCCGATTAGTTTTTCTGTTACTATTATACTCAAATAAAAAACGATTTGTCAACATAATTGCGTGCAATAGAAGTGCAAAATATGTGCTGACGAAAGCAAAATCTACATCGCGGTACGAGAAAGCAAACGGACAAAGAGAGTTCCCCCCCCCTCCGAAAAATCGTTCTGTCCGGTAATATACGTAGCGTAACGCGACGACGATTGGTGTGACGGAAAGGTGTGGCAAAAGTCAACCCGTTTTTCGGCGTTACGGTCGATAGGTCTTACAACAAAAATTTCATATCGAGCGAAGCCGAAAGAGAAGTCGAAGCGCCCCACAAAAGAGTATCGCTCGATATCTGCAGGTAAAAACGTCATTAAAAGCCGACAAAACAAATAGGTTTCGTCGGCTTTTTTCTTTGCCGTCGGCAAGTATAAATTGCTGTAAAATACGAAACAATTACGGGTATGAAAGACTCGATTTTTACACAACTGCAAGCCGCATACCGCGACGAAGAAGATTTTCGCCTGCGCGAAGTGTGCGGACTTAAGGTGGTTTCGCTGGATACGATGACTGACGGCAACAAAGTGTCGGAATTTGTAATGCAACCTATCGTGTACCGCAAGCGCGTGGCAAGCGTGGACGATTTTGCCGAATTTACCGCCGCCGCTGCCGTGGTGAAGTCCTGCCCGACCTATCAATCGGCGGAAGAAGCCTTTGTAAACGGTTACACCCTTGTGTTTGACAACAATGGCGGCTGTGTGGCGGTGGACACGCGAACTCAGACGGGGCGCGGCATAATCGAACCCCCTACGAGTATGGTTATGCGCGGACCGCGCGAAGGGTTTGTCGAGGACGTGAAGGTCAACGTGACCCTGCTTCGCAAACGGCTCAAAACGTCGCACTTCAAGACAATTTCGCTGACCGTGGGACGATATACCAACACGTCGGTAGTCGTGTGCTACATCGACGGAATCGCCGACAAAAAGATTGTGGGTAACGTCGTACAGCGTTTGCAGCAAATCACAACAGACGGTGTGCCGGACAGCAGTTACCTTGCCAAGTATCTCGATGTGGAACACACCGCGCTGTTCCGAAGAGTCGGCTTGACGGAAAAGCCCGACGTTGCCGTCTGCAAAATGCTGGAGGGGCGCGTCGCCGTAATCTGCGACGGTTCGCCCTTGGTACTAACCTTGCCGTATCTGTTCGTCGAGGACTTGCAGTCCCCCGGTGACTACTACGAAAACGCCGTAATAACGTCCGTTAACAGGGCTTTAAGGTTCATAAGTGTGCTTATTTCCGTTTTTCTGCCTGCCCTGTACGTGTGTCTGCAAATGTACAACTACCAGATAATTCCGCTCAAATTTTTGCTGACCGTGCTCAACGCGACGGAAGCGATTCCGTTCAGCCCCATTGTGGAAATGGTGATGGTAATTGTCATATTCGACATACTTCGCGAGGCAAATCTGCGTATGCCGTCGGCAGTGGGCATTTCGCTGTCGCTGGTCGGCGCGATAGTACTTGGCGACGCGGCGGTCAATGCAGGGCTTATCGGCGCGCCTGCCGTCATGATAGGCGCGCTGTCCGGGATAGGCTTGTTTACCATGCCCGACGACACCCTTGTGCTGTCTGTACTGCGCATTGTAATTACGGTGGTCGGCGGCTTGACCGGAATACTGGGTGTCACGCTGTGCATGCTTGTAATCCTGATTTATCTCACAAGTTTGCAGACAAACCATGCGCCGTTTCTTGCGCCTTACGCGCCGGATGTGCCCGCCGACAGACAAGATGCCGTGTTTCAAAGTCCCGTGCCGCAACAGGAACACCGCCCCGAAAGCATTCCCAATGCCAACAAGACAAGGAGGGGTTGACAATGGACAAGGAAAGAGTTACCGTCGGTCAACTTGCGCTTATGCTGATGTTGGTAATTGCGGGTGGCAAGTTTTTGGGGTTGCCGGGCATACTGGCAGGCAACGTGGGGCACGACAGTTGGCTTGTGCTGTGCGTAGGGTTTGTTGCCGACGGCATTTGCCTGTGCTTTTTGCTGTGGGCAATGCGTATCAATCGGTCGGCTTGCCTGCCTGTCAACCTTGTGCTGGACGTGACCCTCGGCAAGGTTGTAAGCAAAATAATAATGTGCATATTTTTTTTGGTGTTCACTTCGCGCATGATTGTGCTGCTTGGTTCCTGCTACAAAATGTTTGCCGTAACGTTTGACGTCAACACCAATTGGGTGTTGTTTGCGCTGCCTGTTGCGGCGGTGTCGGTGTTTGCGCTTGCACGGGGCTTTACGTCCATTGCAAGGGTAAGTCAGCTGCTGTTTGTGCCGGTCACGTTGAGTGTGCTTGCGATGGTGGCAAATCCGCTTGTCAGTTCGCAATGGACGGGGCTGTTGCCCGTTGCCGAGGCGGGTTGGGACAACATTTTGGTTACCGCGCTGAGGCAGGGGTACTGGTTCAGCGATTACCTGTTTGTGTATTTTGTGCTTGACAAGGTGAGAATGGGCAAACGGCTGTTCGGACCGGTCATCAGCGTATTCGTGGCAGGTGCGGTGATAACGGTTCTGACCAACATCGTGTTTGTTACGCTTTACGGAAGTTTTGCCGAGCACTTTGACCCTGCCATGAGCAAACTGGGCGTGTTTTCTTCCGGCGCAGGTGCAAGCGGACGTTGGGACTGGCTTACACTGTCGTTGTGGGTGACATCGGTTCTGCTCAAAATTACGCTGTTTTTCTACTGCGCATACAAAAGTCTGGAAAAAATCTTCGGTCTGCGCCACGACAAAATCAACCTGATTGCCGTCACAGTGATTGTGCTGCTGACAATGCTGCCCATGGTGGTGTCGTCCAGGACATTTGCCGAAAGTTTTCTTGCCTATGCGGTGGTGCCGTTTGCGCTTGTACAGTACGTGTTGCCGCTTTTGTATCCGTTGCTTAACAAAATTGCTGTGGACAAAACTTCGGGAGGTGTGCATGAGCGGGCTTAAGCGTGTTGCAGTGGTGCTGGCTTGCGCCGTGGCGTTGTTTGCGTTCGGCGGCTCGTTTGCCCCGGGAGAGGTGCAAAAACGCGCCATTGTGATTGGGCTGGGACTGGACTTTGACAAGGATACGGACGGCGGCGTGTTTGTGATTACCGCCGAAATAGTAAGCCCCGGCAACAGCGGTGAGCAGGTGGGCGTGTTCAGCAAAGTGATTACCGCAACGGGACATTCTGTCGGCGAGGCGATATTCCGCATTTCCGAGCGCACGGGCAAGGAACCGTCCCTCGGGCAGTGCGGCGTACTTGTGCTCGGGCGAAGTCTGTTTGGCACGCGCAATTTTTCCGACGTGGTGGACTACTTCGCCTACAGCGACAGTTTCAAGGAAACCGCCGTCATTTGCTGTGCGGAAAACGCCGATGAACTGTTCAGGTGCGAGGATGTGCTTAACAAAAGCGTTTCACTTGCGCTGGTTGCCACTCTGCGCGAAACCCACAAGAACGTTGCGTTGCCGAGCGATACGCTGTTGGAGTACGCACGCAGTCAGCGTGAACTTACAAAGACAGGTTTTCTCAATTTCGTGAAGTTTGTCGCAACGGACAACAGCGACCCGCAGGCACCCGACAAGGAAAACGGCTACTTTATCTACGACCGTATTGCCGTGTTTCGCTCCAATGAGTTTGTGGCAGAAGTGGGCGGCAACGAAATGCGCGGTTTTGCACTTCTCAATGAGAATGTGAGTGGCGATACAATGTCCTTTACGCACGACGGCAAAACATATGCATTGCGAGTAAACAGTAAAAAAGTCGGTAAAAGTTACGTTGACGGCGGCATACGGTTAGAAGTAAAGTTGCAGGTGAAACTTGCCCACGCCGACAGTGCCGACGTTGGCGGCTCGTTTGCGGAAAAAAGCGACGAGCAAATCCCCGAAGAAATGCTTGTCGCTCTGAAAAACGTCGTAACGCAGTACATCGAAGTGTTTCTGGCAAAGCAGGTTGATGACAACTTTGACATAACGGACTTTCACGAACTTTTGCGGCAAAAGCAAGGCACCTCGCAGGAACTGTGTGCCATGCCTATGTCCGCATTCCCCGTTGCGCTTACGGTATCCGTCAAAGAAAACTGATGTTTTTAATGTGATTGACACAAAATGTGTAAAATGGTTGATGTGAGCAAAAAAGCGATACGTATCGCGATTTTGATTACAAAAAGGCAAGTTTTAACTGAAAATCATAAAAATAAAAACACAAAAACAAGCCAAAAGGGACAGCCATTGTGACTGTCCCTTTTTGTGTATGGTGAAATTTGATTCGTTGTCGCTTGTAGATGTAATGACTTTATTTTGTGTGATTTCAAAAACATCACCGCATGTCAGTCGTCGGCACCGGCAAGCATTTCCATTTTGTCTTTCGGTTTGTCGGGTTTGCTGTCACCGTGCTTGACAAACAACATCGTGACAAAACTCAACGCTACGAAAATAGTGCCGTAGGGGAACAGTATCCTCATCGTGCCGAACGCCTGCATAAGGTAGCCCGACAGTATCGGCGTCACAATCTGCGCAGCCATGCTGGCGGTGTAGTAGTACCCCGTGTATTTGCCGATGGTGCTGCCTTTGGCAAGTTCCACGACCATCGGGAAACTGTTTACGTTTATCGTCGCCCATGCGATGCCCGCCAGTGCAAACAGCACGATGAGCAGCCACGTCGGGCTGGAAGCCGTCACGAAAATCGCTCCGAAAAATGCCGCCGTAAGTAGTGCGACACCGATTAAAATAGTGCGTTTGCGCCCCAGTTTGCTTGCGATCATACCTACGGGAATGTAGGCGACCACAGCCGCAGCTTGCGCAATGAGCAACGTCGTGTTGTAGTCCTTGTTGAGTTCGTTTACGGCGTACACCGAGTATTTGCTTGTAATTGCGTTGTACCCGATAAACCACAACGCAACCGAAGCCAGTATCAGAATAAGGCTTGTCAGTTTGTCTTTGGACAGCTTGTTTGAGGCGGGCTTGCTTTGCGGAACGTCGGCAACCTCGTTTAAGTTTTCCTGGTCGGCAACTTCCACAACCGTTTCGTCGCGTTCTTCAGGGTTGTCCTCGTCCAGTTTTGCCTGCGTTTCCAGCATTTCGGCGTTCCATGCAGGCTCGCGCACGGTAAGGATGAACACCGCAAGTGCAACTGCCATTATGCCGCAGACCGCCGCGACGTACCACGTGTAGGGCATCATCTGGTTTTGCACCTTGCCCGTGCCGAACACCATACCGAGCAGCAGTACAAGTATGCCGCCTGCCGTACCCATCAGGTTTATTATGGCGTTGGCTTTGCTTCGCAGCGGCTTCACCGTTACGTCGGGCATCAGCGCAACCGCAGGCGAGCGGAACACCGCCATGGAAATCAGCGTCATAAGCAGAAACACGATAAACAGCACCAACGTCCACGGACTTGTCGCCGTAACGTTGTGTGCAAACAGGTTTTCGGCGGAACTGACCAAAGCCACGTAGGTGTTTTTGCTGCGTAGTCCGTCGGGGACGTCGGCTTTGCTGTCGTATACGGCGTAGGTTTTGGTTTCCTTGTCGTAGGTGTACACGCTGTCGTAACCGAGGTTGGCGTACTTTTGGACAAGTTCTGCCTGCTTGTCTGTCGTAAGGCTGTCGTAGTCGGTGTTGTAAAACAGTCTTGCGGCATAGTCGCGCAGCACTATGCTTGTTTCGGCGGAGGCGTCAATCACGCTGTCGTTTTCCTTGTTTTCGACAGTCATTGTGTTGGCGTAGTTCCACAGCGCCTGTTTGTCTGTCTTAACCTTGTTAAGTTGCGCATCGTCGACAAACGTAAGCGAGACAAAACACACGATTGCGCAGATTGTGCCAATCAGTATGAAGGGCGTGCGCTTTCCGAAGCGTGACCTGGACTTGTCCGACAGTGCGCCGAACAACGGCAACATGAACAGCGCAAGTATGTTGTCCAGCGACATTATTATGCCGCTTGCGCCCTGACTCAAACCGAATTTATTGGTCAGCATAAGGGGCACAATGGCGTCGTAAGCCTGCCAGAATGCGCAAATGAGGAAAAAGGCAAATCCGACAAGCAACGTTCGTTTGTAATTGAGTTTCATTGGTTGATGTCCTTTTTGTTTATTTTGTCCGCCGAAAGTGGCGTATACAATCGTTTTGCAAACAATTTCTTATTGTAATCACTGATGTTTTTTTTGCAAGCGTGACGGCGGCAATTGTGCGTTAAACGACGCTTGTTGTGCCATAGCCGTGAATAATTGCCGTAATGAAATCGAACAAAGAAAGTATATCGCAGTTTATGCCAAAAGTAAATACTAAATTTTCAAGGAATATGTAAAAAAATTGTAAAACGGCAGAGTTTGCGACGTAAAATATGTTCAGGGAAGAGTAATTGCGTTACAAAATAGTACAACCGAACAATCGTAAGTCGCGACGTCACCGCAGTAAAAAGGTTGTCGTCGGCGGTAGTCTGCTGTTGAAGCTACGGCAAGCGTGCGGAGTAATATGCCTTGTCGCGTTTGTGTGCGCCGTCATTGTGTTTGTGCTTCCCGCTTTGCCGCAAAAGCCTGCTGCCAAAGCCAAAACCGACGGCTACGCGGGCGTGCTGGAACTGTGGAATGTGGAAAGTTTCGAGGGCGGTTGCGGAAGCAGACAGGCGTGGCTTACCGGGCGGGCGGCAAAGTTTGAAAACAAAAACAAGGGCTTGTACGTGCACGTTACGACGTTGTCGCCGTCGCAGGCAAAGGACAAGTTGCAGCGCGGCGACAAGTTCGATATCGTCGGTTTTTCGACGGGCGTCGGCGCGATGTTTGCCGAATATCTTACCGCCGTCGACATGCCTGCAAGCGTGCCTGACAATTTTCGTAAAAGTGCCACTTTTGGCAATAATACATACGCATTTCCGTATTTAAGCGGCATTTATTGTCTGTTTGCGCGGCAAAGCGAGATAGCTTGCGAAAACCTGCTTGCCGAGTGTCTGAGTAAGACGATTACCCGAAAGTCAGGCAAACACACCTGCACATTGCAACCGCTGGTGTGCGGCTATGCCGAGTTCAACAACCCTGTTTGCGCACTGGCGACAAGCGGCGCAAGCGGCAGATTTTCATTGCAAAGCGACATTACGCAGTACGCCGCCTACGAAGCCTTTGTTTCTCACACGTCGGCGGTTACGCTACTTGGGACGCAACGGGATTTGTATCGTTTGTCGCAAAGGCAGAATAGCGGCAAAATCGAAACGTTGTCGGTGCTGCCGCTCGATGGTTACACAGACCTTGTGCAGTACGTCGGCGTGTGCAAGACTTCCCTGAGCGTTGCAGCGGCAAAGGCGTTTTGCGCGTACCTGCTAAGCGACGAAGCGCAGGCAACCCTTGTCAACCTCGGTATGTTTTCCGTGAGCGGCAGCATTTACACCGACGAAACCTACCGCAGGTGTGAAGCCGCCCTCGCCGCGACGTACGTGCCAAACGTGTTTGCCGACGTCGACGTAGCCGCAGTCCGCATGCAGGCAATCGAGCGATTGGGGGACGGAAAATGAGTCTGCCCCGTGAAAAACTGGCGGAAATGTTTGCGCGTACGGGTGTCACGGTGCGCACCGATTGCACTTTTTCGTCGCTTACCACTCTGCGCGTCGGCGGCGAAATCAAGTTGACCGTTCGTCCGCAAAACAAACGGCAACTCGTCGCCTGTCTGCGACTGCTGGATAAACTGGGCGAACAATACATCGTTGTCGGCAACGGCAGTAATATTCTTGCAAACGATGGTTTTTTCGACGGAGTGGCGGTGGTTACAAAGGACGTCAACGCCCTTCGCATTCGCGGAAACGTCGTAACCGCCGACTGCGGCACAAATACAGCCAAAATTTTTGCTTCGCTCGTTTCTTCGGGCCTTGGCGACGGCGAGTTTCTCGGGTGTATTCCGTCAACCGTCGGCGGCGCGGTACGCGGAAACGCAGGCTGTTTCGGGCAGGATGTCGCTTCTGTCGTTCAATCCGTTACCGCAGTAACCGACAACGGACGATTGTGCACGCTAACCGCCGAAGAATGCGCATTTTCAAAGCGCGACAGCATTTTCAAGCGCAACGGTTGGACAGTATTGTCTGCAAAAATGCGCTTTACGCCGTCAACGCCGCAAAGTGTCCGACAAAAATTTGCCGAAATGCACGCAAAAAAAGCTGCCACGCAACCGCTTGGAGTTCCGTCGGCAGGCAGTATGTTGTTTCATTCGCGGTTTTCGCTGTCGCCCATGCTGGACAAACTGGGTTTCAAGGGCATGCGCGTGGGAGGGGCGGAAGTGTCAAAAAAGCACGTGGGTTTCGTCTTAAACATTGACAAAGCCACCGCCGAAGATATATACTATATATTACGATATGAAACTAATGCCTTGTGGCGCGCTTACGGCATTGCCGCGCAAACGGAAGTTACCTGTGTGGGTTTCGGAAGGCAGATTGAAAGAGGACAAAATGACATTTTCACAGACGGTCAAGAGTGAGATACTCAAAAATATCCGCAAATTGAAGGGTTGTTGCGCAACCTCTTTTTTGACTGCCGTTGTCAAGTCGATCGGGTCGCTGGAACTGAGTTTCGACGGGTTTTACTTCAGCATCGAAAGCGACAACTACGAACTGCTGACCTTTTGCAAAAATCTTGCGCAGACGGAACTGGACATCGGCGGCGAAATACAGTCGGCAAATCCCAACGCAAAGGGCGCGGCTGTGTACACCTGCGAATTTCACAAAAACATCGGTGCAAAACTGGGGCTTACCTACCGTGACGGCGACGGCGCAATGCATCTTAGCGGAGACGCGCGTTCGCTGCTGCCTGCCAAGGATTGTTGCAAGCGCGCATTTATGCAAGGGTTGCTGCTTGCGGCAGGCTCGGTGGTCATTCCCGTTTCCGACAGCGATCTTGGGGAAAACACGTCGGGCGCGCGCTACCATGCGGAAATCCGTTTTACCGACGACAATTTTGCCGCAGCTGTCAAAGACTGCTTTGCCGAAATACCGTTTCGCATGGCTGTCCGCAAAAACGTAACCATACTGTACCTGAAGGACAGCGAACAGATTGCCGACCTGTTGGTGTACGTCAACGCCGTTTCGGCAAAACTGAAACTGGAAAACGTCATCATCGGGCGAAGCCTGCGTAACGACGCCAACCGACAGCGCAACTGCATTGCCGCCAACATCGACAAAAGCGTCAATGCCAGCGAACGCCAACTTGCCGCCATTGCCGCAATACGTAAACAAGGCTTGTTTGACGGACTTACGCCGCAGCTTAAGGAAATAGCCGACCTGCGCGAACAGTTTCCCGAGGCAAATCTGGACGAATTGGCAGCCAAAGCGGGGATAAGTAAGAGTGGGGCGAATCATCGTCTGACAAAACTATGTCAGATAGCCGAGGATACATCTCAGCGCATCTGACTGCTACGTGCACCTCGCCGGTGGGGCGACTACGGGTGAGCCAATTACTAATATAGCCGACGGCAGTATGCTCATTTCGCCCAGCCGTCCCGGTTGTGCCAATCTGTACCACTCTCCGCCCTCGCAAGTTTTGGAAGAAATGACGTTAAAAAAATATTTACAAGGAACCCTTTCGGGGGATTGCCACGGCGCGACAAAGACAGTCGCTTCTCGCAATGACATAATTTGAAAAAGGCTTTATATGGGCGCTTCCGCGGAGATACTCTCGGCTTCGCTCGGTATGATACTTTTTACGTCCGCCGAAGTTAGTAAACGCGAGGCACGCAAGCAAGTCGCAAACAATTCGTCAACTTCATTTGGGGGTGGCGAGGTGTTGCCAATTAGGGACATCGTCCGCGAGCCTGCGGCTGGGAAGCGTACCTACCATAAAACTA
>DPQS01000038.1 GCA_003537755.1 Clostridiales bacterium
GAAAATCGCCTTGACGGATGCGGGCGTGTACGCGGACAATGCAAAGATAACGTTCACCGTAGAAGAATACGTCGGAGGCGGCATAAAAACCCCGTATTTCTACTTCGTGTTCAACAACGACACGGTGCAATGGTCTTACCGCATTGACGCTACTCTCGGCATCGTGCTTGAAAAAAGTGAAGTTAAGTTGCTTAGTTCGTTACAAAAAAGCAAGAGAAAAGGCGTGGCGTACTGCCACGCCTGACTCTGAACCCCGCGCCCTTTACCCGCATCCCCTGCTGGAACAGAGGTAAATCGGGCTTTTTTTTGCGCTTTTTCGACAAAACAAGACAAAGCAAGCTACGGCGAATGCGGTATATTGGTTAAAAACGGCGGTCGCGGTGCGGCCCGAGGAGTGCGTAATGTACTGCAAACGTGTGATGATTCTTCAACAGTCGGACAAAAGATTTGCCTGCCGCGGACGAGAGTTGTGCGGCATGGTCAAACTGGTCAACAATTCGGCAAGCGACACGCTGGTAACGGTGTTTGTCGCAAATGCTGACAACGGCGGTTTCGGCGAGTGGTGGTTGCTGCTTAGTTTTGCCGAGTCGGTGTTTGTCAAGCGGCTGCCCGACCTGAATAATCGTGTGTTCAGTCTGCCCGTACAGCAATTGGACGACGTGGGGTGTCTGCTTG
The DNA here is from genome assembly GCA_003537755.1 of Clostridiales bacterium. Classification (GTDB taxonomy): domain Bacteria; phylum Bacillota; class Clostridia; order Christensenellales; family CAG-314; genus Fimimonas. The sequence goes on from DPQS01000038.1 coordinate 676, forward strand.
TCAAGAAGGAAAAACGCTGCTACGAGGTGGCCCGCGCAAGCCTCGGCAACGCCTCGCTTTGCGACAAACTGTTGCGCAATATGGACAAACTTGTGGATTACGTCGACGTAAATGCGCCTCGGCAAAACGAATCGCAGGTAACGCCGGCAGTCGACAGCGCGACGGCTACGGACAATGCGGCAGTAAGCGTTGCCGCGGCAAATTCCGCACGGGCGGCTGTTGGCGGAGAGGCGGCGGACGAGGAATACAAGCCGTATGTTTCGAAAGCGGCGGACAACTACGCCAATCTCGACCTTGCCGGGCTTCGCACGAACGCCGACGGACGGTACAAAAGCGTGGAAGATTACAGCGAAGCCTTTGAGCGGTTTTACGCCGTGGGCGGCGGTGCGGACTACTACAAGCAGGTCAGCAAGGAAATCGGGCGGCTGTTTGTCGAGTTTCCGCCGTACTATCCGCTTATAAAAAAGTACCCGGAGTCGTTTTTCGTGCGTATCGATTTTCCTTCGTCCGAGCGGTATTTTGTGTTCGGTGTGCTGCAGCGAGAAGGCAAGGTGCGGTACATCTGCTACGGCTTGCCTGCGGAAAAGGAAGGCTTTTACGACAAAGATTTTGTGTATGTGGACAGTTCGCCGACATCGTTCTGGATGTTGTTTCAGGATGGGGATACTGGCGCCATTACCAGCCTGCCCACCCCTGTTTGACGGCGCATATTGGCGCATCTTGCGGCTACGTTTGCCTGCCACGCTCAGTTACGTACGCTTAGTACGCGCCTTCGCGTTTCAGTCAACTGTTGCCACAATCTGCACCAATCTGCGCCGTCAAACGGGTTATTACAAAAGCGGTGGTACACGCCCGTGCTTTTGTGGTGTAAATTTATAACAATAATGGTTGTCGAAATTAGTATCCGTCTATGCCGTCGCTCGTTTTTTTAGTACGTTCCTGTCACAATCTACACCAATCTGCGCCGTCAAAAGGGTTTGAATAAGAATATAAAAATTTAGAGATTATATACGGTCGGGGTGTCGCATTCCCCGGCATCCCCCGCAGGGGCACTCAGCCCGGTACACGTCCGTGTTTCGCGGTGTAATTCAGTGCGTGCACGATTAGAAAAACATCGCCTATTCAATATTTATCTTGTAAACAGTGTCTTGCAATGACATATTAAGAAACAACAATAAAGTGTTTATTTCTGTCCCCTCATCCGTCACTACGTGACACCTTCTCCCCGAGGGCGAAGGCTTTGATGGCTGTGCAGTTAAAAACTAACGGCTTAGTCGATTATATTATTACGTCCGCCGAAGTTAGTACACTTGAAGTTGGCAAGCAAGTTGCAAACAGTTCGTCAACTAAATCAGGGGTGGCGAGGTGTTGCCCAATGAAAACCATCATTCCGAGGGCGCGGCTGGGAAGGCAACCCACCACAGACAATGTTGCTCCGACGGAATGCTGAGCCATCAGGGCGAGTTTTCATGGGCAATTCCTCGACAGGACCCCATACATAATTCCTTTACTTCGGCGCCATTTCGTTTTCGCCACGGCGTCCATTGTTTCTGCATTTCCGCGCCTTGCCGCTGCTCGCTACCGCCGCTTCGCCGACCCTTTGTTCGTCTTTTGCGGCAGGACGTGACAACTTTGCCAAAAAGTGTTGCATTTTTGTTGAACATAGGGTATAATGAAAACCTATGTAGTAGTACATAAGGAGTAGTATAACCATGTTTAATACAAAACACAACAAAGCAATAGTAATCATCGCGGCTGTGTGCCTGTGCCTTGTATTTGTACTCAGCGCGTGCACGTCAACCTCGACATTCAAGGCTGTAGTAACCGAGGCAGGCGAAGTAAGCGGCAACGGCGGCAGTGCAGTCAGATACGGTAAATATATTTTCTACGTCAACGGTTACCAAAGTGACGCAACCGCAGCAAACACCTACGACAACTCCATTCGCGTGGGTCAGATTGTTCGCATTACGGTAAGCGACCTTGAAGAGGCAATCGAAAAGACCAAACAAAACAACAAATCTTCGTCGGTAATTTCTTCGGAAATTTCTGCGTTCATCGCCGAAAAGGCAACGGTAGTGGTGCCCAACTTCTACTACAGCAACAACACGACGGAAACCGGTCTTAACGGCATTTACATCTTCGACGGCAGACTGTATTACACCACGCCCAACGACGAGCTTACCGCCGGCGGTGAAAAACTTACAAGCCAACTTGTGCTTAAAAGCGTCAAACTGGACGGCACGGAAGCAACCGCCACTCGTCATCACGTGTTCACAAGCAATTCTACTCAGATTATGCTGAGCCTTGTAGGCAATGACGTTTACGCCACCTACACCGAAGACAGCAAACTGTACTCGCTCAAACTTGACGGAAGCGAAGCGGTGGAACTGAAAATAGGCGAAGACGAAGCAAAACTGTCCAACATCAAGTACGACAAAGACGAAAACGGCAACTACATCGGCATCTTTGCAACGGACGAAAGCGGCAGCATTTGCCACTACACCGTAGGTGAAAAGGCAATCGTCAAGTACGTTACCATCGACAAGACCGCCGAAGGTCACGAAAACGACAGCCTTACCGTCAGCAGCGTCAACAACGGTTACGTTTACTACACCAAGACAATCGACAGCGTGTCCGACGGCAAAGTGTATTACACCAACAAAGCCGTAGAGGACGGCAAGGACGTTGTGTTCTGCAACACAAGCATAAGCGGCTCATACGGCAACGGTATCAGCAAAATTTACGTTGACAGCAAAGCCGACGGCAACGTTACCTACTACAACATCTACGTAAACGACAATGTTGACATGAAGGAAGATGGCAAACGTCCGCTTCTCGTTGCGGAAGAAAACGTCAAGTCCATTACAATCGACCGTGTTGAAGGCAAGTACGTGTACTACACCGCAGACGGCGTAAACTACGTAATCGACAGTACAATTACAACGGCTGTCGAACACGGCACTGTTGTAGGCAAAGGTCTGTCCACAACGGCTACAGGCTGGTCCACGCCCGACGCGCTTGGTTTCACTCTTGACGGCGTAAACTACAACTACGTGTTTACCCTTGCAAGCGGCAGTGTGTCCGTTGTCAAGTTCGACGCTGAAAAGGTTACCAATTCTACGTCCGCAACAATCACGTTGGTCGAACAAAGCGACAAATAAGCGACATTCGCAAACAAACAAAATCAAAAGGCAAATTCCCGTCAGGGCGTTTGCCTTTTTTGTTGCCCGCAAACCGTTTTGTCGGCAAAAAACGTATACGTAGTGCGAAATTCGGCAACAATTAAGGCTATGAAAAAGCCAACGACGCCCGACGAAGTGAGAACGCAAGTGGGCAAAATGCTCGGTCACAACGTGACCCTGCGCGTAAACAAAGGGCGCAATCGCGTGCATATGTACAACGGCAAGGTAAGCGAGGTGCACGCTAACGTGTTTGTGGTGCAACTGTTCGACGATTTGTTTGACCGTCTCAGTTGCAGTTACGTGGATGTGGTGTGCGGCGAAGTCCGTATAAAAGAAGCGTGACTGCCAATGATTTGTGGAAAATTTGAGAAATGTTGTGAGAATATTGCGGGAAAACCCCTTTTGAAAAAGCGGGTTTTCCCACACCCTTTCCCGAAAACTTTTAGTATTTGCGCCGTACTTAATGTGGTTTTTGAGTTTTTTGAAATGGGCGCCGAAGTGCGGTAGTTGGTGTAAGGGGTCCTGCCGAG
>DPQS01000012.1:0-2194 GCA_003537755.1 Clostridiales bacterium
GAAGTACACAAACCGATTACAAACAGTTAGTCAGCTTTATCAGGGGGTGGCGATGTGTTGTCACACAGCGACATCTGAACGAGGGCGCGGCTGGGCAGGCTACCTACCACAAACAACAATGCCCGAAGTGAAGCGAGCGAGCACGCGTTCGCACGTGTGACAATTCATCGACAGGACCCCTTACACAAACTAACGCACTTCGGCGCCCTTCGAATAGTTGTTATATTTTAACAGATTACCATTTTCATACGGCACCAATTTCAAACCTTTTCATCGACAACGCGCCTAATTCTACTTGCGCTTACGTCTGGTCAATCCACCTTTGGGCAACACGACATTTACACCCTTGCCGTAGCGCGAAATAAACTTCTTCTGCGCCGCAAAGCCGAAACGTCCCAATTGCCGTCCTGTGGCATAGTACTCGCCGTGCTGATAGTTGACAAGTCTTGCCGCGGCATAGTCGATTTTGCCGTCTACGATAATGCCTTCGTCTGCATGCACCGCCACGATGTCGGCAAGAAACATGTCGTGACTGCCCAGCGGCAACACGTCAAAAACTTTGCATTCCAGGTTTATTGGGCTTTCGGCAATCATCGGCGCGGCAACAACGTCGCCACGCTCCTTGGTAAAGCCCATTTCGGCAAACTTGTCAATGTCTCTGCCGCTACGAATACCACAGTAATCACATGCGGCAAGCAACTTTTCGCTTGTAAGGTTTACAACAAACTCGCCGCAACGCTTGAGTATGTCGTAACTGAATCTGTCGTGCCGTATTGACACGTAAAGTCTCGGCGGCTGACTGCACACTATTCCCGTCCAGGCGACGGTAATTACGTTGGCGTTGTCGCTGTCGCCCACGCTCACCATTACGGCAGGCAAAGGCGCAAGCAACGTTGCGCCGGGTAAAGTCTTTTTACTCAAAACCTATCCTCCTTGTGGACATAAGATTCAAGCACTCTTTCCGTCACCTTGTACAAGCCCTTTCCGTTGGTAGTTTCAATTACTATGTCACGAATAGTATTTGACGAATCCTCGATTGTGATAACACTCATGGTTACCTTGTCGGTAAATTCCACGTCGAGAACATTGCAATACACGGCAATCGCCCTGCGCACAAGTTGATAGGACGTGTATTCCACCGTCACTTCCGCCTTGACGCACTTGGCAAAATACCAATGCGGAATATCCCTGAACGCGTCGGTCATTGTGCCCGTGTATGCACGCACCAGTCCGCCTGCGCCCAGTTTGATACCGCCGAAATACCTTGTCACCACCACGCAGACGTGGCTCATGTGCATGGCTTGCAGACGGTTGTACATCGGCAGTCCGGCAGTGCCGCCCGGCTCCCCGTCGTCACTGAACTTCACGTTGTCGTCCAACACGTAGGCGTAGCAATTGTGCGTTGCGTCGTAGTACTTTTTGCGCATTTCGGCAATAAACTTGTCCGCTTCGGCAACGGTGTCCACGTGTCTGATGTTGGCAATGAAGCGAGATTTTTCGATAACGCTTTCGTAGGTGTAGGTTTCCCCCGTGGGGATACCCTGGTAATCTTTAAGCATTTCAGTCCTTGATTACGACGCGCAGGTGAACCTTTTTGCCCTTGTGCAGTACAAATTCGCCCTTTGCCGCAACATCGGCAGACAAAGTGTACGCAAGGTCGGTAATTTTGTCGTCGTTTACCGACACACCGCCGCCCTCGACAAGTCTGCGCGCTTCGCCGTTGCTCTTGGCTTGTCCGCACTTAACAAGAATGTCGATGATGTTGCCCGGCGCGGTAATTTCCACCACCGGCATGTTGCTTACGTCCGCACTGAAACTTGCGCGAACCTGTTTCAACACTTCGTCGGCAATTTCTTCGCCGTGAACAATCCTGGTTACTTCGTATGCAAGGCGTTCCTTGGCGGCGTTCATGCGTTCGTCGCGATGTGCCGTCAGTTCGGCAATTTCTTCAAGGGGCATAAAGGTAAGCAACTTCATGCAGACGTCAACGCGGTCATCCTCGACGTTGCGCCAGTACTGGAAGAAGTCGTACGGGCTGGTCTTGTTTGCGTCAAGCCACACCGCGCCCTTTTGCGTCTTGCCCATCTTTTTGCCTTCGCTTGTGGTCAGCAGGCTGAACGTAGCGGCATATGCCTTTTTGCCTTCCTTACGACGAACAAGGTCGACGCCCGCAAGCATGTTGCTCCACTGGTCG
>DPQS01000012.1:2366-20865 GCA_003537755.1 Clostridiales bacterium
GTTGCTCCACTGGTCGTCGCCGCCAAGTTCCAGCACGCAGTTGTACTCGCGGTTGAGGTGCAAAAAGTCGTAGGCCTGCATAAGCATGTAGTTGAACTCAAGGAAAGTAAGTCCCTTTTCGAGGCGTTGCTTGTAGCACTCTGCCGTCAGCATTTTGTTGACGGAAAAGTTTGCGCCGATGTCACGCAGAAAGTCAACGTAATTGAGGTTTAGCAGCCAGTCGGCGTTGTCCACGAAAATTGCCTTGCCGTCGGATACGTCGATGAAGCGAGCCATTTGCTTTTTGAAGCATTCTACGTTGTGTTTGACCGTTTCGCGAGTCATCATAGTGCGCATGTCGGTACGTCCGCTGGGGTCGCCGATCATGCCCGTGCCGCCGCCGACAAGCACAAGAGGACGGTGTCCTGCGCGCTGCATGTGCGCCATTGCCATAAGCGTGACGAAGTGTCCTACGTGCAGACTGTCCGCCGTGGGGTCGTAACCCGTGTAAAACGTAACCGATTCGTTGCCGAGCAGTTCGTACAGTTCGTCCTCGTAGACGGTTTGTTTGATGTAGCCGCGTGCTTTCAGCACGTCAAAAACGTTTTGCATAGTAGTTTTTCTCCTTTCTTCCGTTGCCGGCTTGCACCGCTTTTACTCGGCGGACAAACCTTGTTTTTATGTGTATTTTTACGTCGCCTCGCAAAGCAAGGCAAACGATTTTTGACTTTTGATTACGCCTATCGACAAGCAACAGACAAAATTACGGTTCAATGTTTTCAAACGATTTTTCGGCGTTTTTGCGCAGTATATTGTAGCACACATAGGCGTATGCCGCGCCAACTACGTCGACGGTTAAAAACATCAGGTATTCCATCCAACGGTCGCCATCGTAAAACGAAATAAACGGTATGCAGGCGGCGAATATCATTGCCGCGCTAATCAAGCCGAGCAACATTGCAACCCACATATTCCTGCTGTTTTTGAGTGAAGCCTGGAAACTGTCCCAACCGATTTTGGGCGACACAAGGTCAACCTTGGTTGTAATACACGTATTACCGAAACCAAACAGTACAAGCCCCAACAGTATGAGCAATGCCGACAGTGGTTTTACGCCGACGACATAAATCGCAAGCACCATTGCGCACAAATCGGAAATTAGCGACGAAAGCGTGGCAAGAAGTAACTTTGCCTGCAAAATTTTGCCAAAAGACACAGGTAACGTTTTAAGCATAAACAGCGATTTATTCTCGCGGCTTATCGGGAAAATGCCCAGCACGTTTATTCCTGCGGTCATCATTGTAAGCAGCGCCATTACGCCGATTGGACACAGCAACAAAAAGTCGTTTCTGCCCGTTATACCACCACCGAAATAAAGCACCGCTCCTGAAAGTAGCACAATAATCGGTACGGTCACCATGCCGCCGACAACCTGAAACCACATTTGTCTGTCGCGCAAAGTGCGCTTCAAGTCGGTAATCATAAGCATGCGTACAACGCCGCCTTTTGTGACTGTAACAAGATTACCTTGCGCCAAATGTCTGTTGCCACTGCCGCTTTCCAGCGACGAGGACAGCATCCTGCCATAAAAGGCTTTTGCCGCAAGCGCCATAAGGGCGGTAATTACGCCGAGTTCCACAAGTGCCAGAACGAAATTGCCTGTCCACAAGACGGCATTGCTTGCCACAAACATGCGCGCCGTAAGGTAATCGGGGTATACCCACACTGCCACTTCACCTATCTTTTTTACAAGCGCGGCAATATACGACGTAATTTGATCGGGGTTAACGGCACCGGCAACATCATGACCTATACCGAACACCAACAAGAAATACAAAGCCAATGCGACAAAATACACAACAACGCTGAGTATCCGTTGCCATATGCTGTTTCGTCCAAGTTTAGCGATAAGCCACGACAGCGGCATACCAAGCAATGTGCTTAACGCAAGCGGCAACAGCGGCACGAGAAGCAAGGCAGGCACCATCGCAATGTAAAAGCCTGCGCCTAATCCGGCACCGATTCCGAACGGAAACACGGTAACAAACAACAGCACCGTGCTGAACACAGCTTCACTGACGTACGCGACAAAAAACTTTGCGGCAAAAATCGTCTGCGCACCGACGGGCATATACAACAATTTGTCGCCGTCTTTGGCGGTAAATACGGTGCCTATTATCTGTGCGAAGCCGAACACTAACGTTACGCCCTGCACGGAAATAATCATCGACGCAACAACCGCAGCGTATTCGTCTGCATACTTTACGACATCGGGGTACATGTCCACGGCGGCAAAATACTTGCCTACTTGTAAGCACTGCTCAAATGCAAACACAAGAACCGGCACAAACACCGCCGCAAGCAATACATAAAGCACAATTTTGCCTGCCATTCCGCCCTTGCCGTTTTTTGTCGGTTTTACCCGGTATCGATTTCTGAAAGTAAGCCCTACCAAAGCCCAAAATTTAGTCATAGTAGCCTCCGTCAATCGTTTCCGTTGTCGGCGGCGGTTGCCGAGAGGAATATTTCTTCAAGCGAGGTATCGGGATTCCTGCGAATGTTGTCCAGCGTATCGACGGCAACTATGCGCCCTTTGTCGATGATGGCAATGCGGTCGCACACCTTTTCCACCACGTCGATTACATGACTGCTAAAAAATACGGTGTTGCCTTCGTCGGCGTGCGCTCGCATGGCGGTCTTGAGTTGGTACGCACTCTGAGGGTCAAGACCAGTCAGTGGTTCGTCAAGTATCCATACTTTCGGTTCATGCACAAGCGCGGCAATAATCATAAGTTTCTGCTTCATGCCGTGACTGTAACTGCCGATATAATTTCCGAGTTCATTTGTCATCTTGAACATGTCGGCGTATTTTTCCGTGCGCTCGACAAGCAGCTTGTTTGAAACCCCGTACATTTCACCGACGAATGACAGATATTCTGTGCCTTTGAGAGTGTCGTAAAGTTCGTGATTGTCGGGCACAAAGCCGATTATGTTTTTGGCGGCAATCGAGTCTCTGGCAATGTCTATGCCGCCCACTTCGATTGTACCGCTGTCAGGGCGAAGAATGCCCGTAAGCATTTTTATCGTAGTTGATTTGCCTGCGCCGTTAGGACCCAAAAAGCCGAATATTTCGCCGTCGTTTATGTCAAGCGAAATGTCGTCAACGGCTTTGACGGCAGACTTTGCGTAAGATTTGCTTACATTGGTAAGTCGTATCATATATTCTCCCGAGATTCTCTACTTGGTTTTCTTTTGTCTGCAACCTGTGTCTTGCCCGTTGCCGCTCGGCTCAAAAAACACTTCGTTTTTCACCTCGTCGGGCAAATACTGCTGCTCGACCCATCCACCGTAATTGTGCGGATACTTGTAAGGCACCCGGTCGATTTCTTCCGTACCGCGGCTGTAATTTTTGTCCATAAGGTACGACGGCACACGCGCTGTCGGGTGCTCCACTGCACATGCGGTTGCCGCGTCAAGCGTGCTTACCACGCTGTTGCTCTTCGGGCAGTTGCAGATGTACAATATCGCCTCTGTAAGGGGTATGCGCCCCTCGGGCAAGCCGATATTCTGAAATGCCGTCAACGCGCTTGTCGCTACGCACAGTGCCATCGGGTCGGCAAGCCCTACGTCCTCCGAGGCGTGTATTACAATGCGCCTTGCAAGAAGCAACGGGTCGGTGCCCGCCTCAAGCAGCCGCTCGAACCAGAACATTGCCGCGTCGGGGTCACTGCCGCGCATGCTTTTGATAAACGCGCTTATCATGTCGTAGTACATACCCGTATCCACAGACAACGCTTTTTTTTGCATGCTTTGGCTGGCAATAAGCCGCGTGATGTGCACNNCCCTATTTTTTCCAGCGCGTACATCGCCGCCGTGGTGATTTGCAGCGCGCGCGGATCGGCAAGCCCCACGTCCTCCGCCGAATGTACCACCATGCGCCGCGCCACCAGCATCGGGTCGCCGCCGCCCTCGATAATCCGGTGCGCATAATAAAGCGCCGCGTTCGAATCGCTGCCGCGGAGCGATTTGCAGAACGCCGAAAGATAATCGTAATACTGGTCCTCCCCGAACGATAGCGATTTCTGTTGTATCGATTGTTCCGCGTCGGCAAGCCGCACGCGAATCACGCCGTCCTTATCTTTCGGGGTGGTGTTTACGGCAAGTTCCAGCGCGTTGTATGCGTTGCGAAGGTCGCCTGCCGCCGTTTCCGCGATGTAATCCATGGCGTCGTCGTCGACAACTATTTTCATGCGGGCAAAAACTTTGTCGCGGGCAAGGGCGTCATTCAGACCTTTTTTGATGTCGGCGGTCGTCAGCGGCAAAAACTCGAACACACGACAACGGGACACGATGGCTCGGGTCATGCTGACGTAAGGATTTTCCGTCGTGCTGCCGATAAAGGTAATGTAGCCCTTTTCGATGGCGGGCAGCATACAGTCGCTTTGCGCCTTGCTCCAACGGTGACATTCGTCAAGCAACAGATAGGTTTTTTGTCCGTAGGCGTTGAAACGCCTTGTGGCGTCGTCGATTACCTTTTTGGCGTCGGCAACACCGCTGCTGACTGCGTTCAACTTTTCAAAATGGCTGCCCGTAGTGTTGGCAATGATGTTGGCAAGGCTTGTTTTGCCTGTGCCCGGCGCACCCCAGAAAATGCAACTGCCCAGTTTGTCGGCGCGGATTGCACGACAAAGCAGGCTGCCGTCGTAGATTATGTGGCTTTGCCCGATAAATTGACTAAGCACGACGGGGCGCATGCGTTCCGCCAAGGGGACGTTTGTTTCCTTGTCCTGCTGAAATATTGAGTTTTGTTCGTATTGTGCCATATTAAAATTGTACCAAACTTTGCGGCAATTTGCAATGGTTTGCCGTATCAAATAAAATATTATTTACATTATTGCAAGCAAATAATGCAGGTAATCTTTTGTCTTGCGTGTACGGATTGCCGCAATAAAACATTTACAAACAAATGGCACCGTTACCGCGGTAGGTTTCGTCTGCCATTAGTTGCAACATACATAAAGTATTACTTAAAATCCGCGCGCATCGTTTTTGCAAAAGCAGTCTTACAAAATGAGTTACAGCACGAAAAAGTCTAACGTCAAAGCGCGCGGCATAAATTAAGACGTGATAAAAAAATCGCTGAAAAACGCCCTGTTGTATGCTTCCGCCACCGTTGGCGTAGGCATGCTTAGCGGCAAAGAAAATCAACTGTTTGTTGGCGGCACGGCAAACGTGATGTTGTTTGCCGTTGTGTTTGCCTGCGCAAATTTCCTGTTCGGCGAGTGGGCGCGGCAAACAAACTGTCGCGACGGCGAAAGTTTGTGCACCGCAACTTTCGGCAAAGGCGCACCGCTTGCACTGTTTCTGTTGCTTGCGGCGGACACGCTTACGGCAACGGCAATTCTGAGCGGTACGGAAAGCGCATTGCAAAAACTGACGACAAACTTTCCTTTGCCGATGTTCGGCGTTGTTATCTGCCTTGTCGCGGCGGCACTAAGCAAAGGTCGCGGCAGGGCGGCAAGCATTGCGGCAAGAGTCAGCCTTGCTCTTGCGGCGATTCTGCTGGCGACAACTATCGGCGGTGATTACGCAGCCGCACCGCAACCGCCGATAAAGACAATGGTTTACGCTATGTTTTGCGCTACAATGCTGCTGGGACTGCAATGCAAAAATCACGGCGACACGACAGGTGAAAACGCACTTACTGCCGCACTTACGACTTTGTTGCTTACGTCGATAGTTTTGCCCATTGCACTGCGCGGCGGAATTACACCGGGCGGCAAATCATACATTGCCGTTCCTGCTGCGACGTGTTTCGTGCTGTCGGCAAGCACGGGCGTTTACGCAACGACAAAAAATTCCATTGAATTCACCGCCTCCATTCTTGGCGACAAAAGTCTTGCCGCCTACGTCTACTTTGCCTTTTGCCTTGCCTTGTCAATGGTCGGCGCAGACATCGCAATCAACTTCGGATACACGTGTGCTGCCGTCGTCGGCACAACGCTCGTATCGGTCAGTTTCGCGCTGAAACTATTAAAAAAAGCCAAAATAAAGAAAAATACAGAATTCTATGTGTGAAATAGTATTCTGTATTTTGTTATTTTTCGATATAGTTGGACGGTTTTGATGTAACTTGCGACAATTTTTCCGCAAAAACCACCGCTTTTATTGCCGGAAAAAGGCAAATCCACCGATTGTTTACCCGTCAATCGTCCAGATATTCGGCAAAAACCTGTTTATCTTCGGCGCGGAAACTGGTCGCCTCGGGGGTTTTCGGAAACTTTTTGTCCGTCTTGCACAGCAAATAGTACGCCACTTGCAACTGATTTATTTTGTCGGGCCACTTGCTGCCTGCACGAGTGTACAACTCGTCGTACTTCTGTTTGAGGTCGGCGGCGTTTACCGGCATAAGCGCGGCTGCGCTGCACAACGCCATTGCAAACAATTGGTCGTCACCTGCAACAGACAGGTCCAGCCAGAAACACTTTTTGCCGCAGACAAACACGTTGTCGCGACAGCCGTACTGCACCATTCGTTGCAACAACGATTCGTTCATGTACACGTGATTGTCCACGTCGGCAAGACGCTCTTTGCAAAAAGCAATCATCTCGTCCTTCTCCACCGACCCGACGGCAAGGCTGTACCGTAGCAGGTTGGTAAGTTCGATATATTCAGGCTCGTTGCCTTCCGTTGCAAGTGCTTTGGTGTGCCCGATAAGCCCTGCGATGCCGACAAGTTTCTCCCTGTCGAAATGCGGCAATTCCTTGTCCACGTTGCCGAAACAAACAAACTCTTCGTAAATGATAAGCGGCTTGGAGAGCCAGAACGGGCGACAATCGAAGCCTGCAATGTCAAACTTCGCGCTGTAATCCGGGTCGAAATCTTCGTTGAGAAACTGCAAAAAGCACTGCGCAAAACTGTCCTCGGGGTAGCCTGCGATTATGCGTAGTACGGCATTTCGCGCTGTTTCCTTGTCGTGACCGTTGTACAGTGCACATGCGCACACACGCAGGTAGTCGATTGCGCCGTAGCATGTGTCTGCAACGGGAAACAGTTCCTTGGCAAACTTGTAGGCGTATTCGTCGTTTTGCGCGACGTTTTCCGCAAACATAATCATGTCGCAAAGGTCCAGCGGACTGAATTCGGCAATAACTGGCATTGCCAATTCCATAAGACGGGTAATCACCTTTTTACACTTCAGGTTTTTGTCGTCAAACATCACCGACAGTGCAACGCGAAGCGCACGCGACGAAACGTTGTCGAATTTGCACAACTTTTCGATAAAGCCCACCGCTTTGGTGCGCTTGTTGAGGTAGTACGCCGTCACAACCTGCGCTTCCACCGTTTCGATGTCGTCGGCGTCTTTAAGCGCAAGCAACCGCTTGGCGTACAGTTGAAACTTTTCGTCGTCACCCTCCAGGAAAGATTTTTCCATCGTCAGGCGCAAATGGTCACGATATACCTTACTCTTGATGTCGTAAAAGTTGTCCTCGGCATACGCAGGCGCGTCCCACAATGTCGAATCGTTGAAAAAGTCGAGTTCCAGTCCCAAGCCGTCGTTGTCGTCGGGGACAAATTCGTAATGCGCAAGTTTGCTACGTTCGGCGGAAATTTTGTCGTCGTCGCGTGCGTAGTTGCGTTTGCCAATTAGCTTCGCCACGGTATCCTTGACGATATGTTCCGTCGGTTCGCCAAGCGACATCACGTCGGCAAACACGTTGTGGGTAAAGTAGCACTTGGCAAGCAATCGCCGCAACACCCGTACCGCCGCAATAGGCTCGCCCATTGCCGACAGACATCCGATACGGTTCAGTTGCGCTTCGTAGTCGTCGGGATAGGACGTAAAAATCGCCAGCGCGTCGAAGTAGCGAGAATGTTCCGCAAGGTTCAGCGCGGTATTAAATTTTCGTTTGGCAATGTCGATTATCATTTGTTAAACAGTTTGTCAACGTCCTCTTGCTTGTAGACGTATTTTTTGTTGCAGAAATGGCAGCAAACCTCGATTTGTCCCACTTCGTCGATTATGCTTTGCGCTTCGTCCTTACCAAGCGACTTCACTACGCGGTTGATTTTCCTCTTGCTGCAACCACACTTGTAGCGCACTTCGCTGTCCTCGGTAAACTGCGGATCAAATTGTCCGAAAAAGCGCGTAATTACTTCGCGTGCGGTGCTGTGGTCGAATTGGTAACTCATTTCGTCCATGGCGTACATCACCGTTTCCACCTTGGACAGCAATTCCTCGCTGCAATTGGGCATAACCTGCACAAATACACCGCCTGCCGACGTGCACATTTTTTTGCTTACACCGACGCCCAGCGTTACGCCGCAAGGTTGCTGCTCGCTTGTTGCAAAGTAGTAGGCAAAGTCCTGCGCGATCTCGCCGCTGACAAGTTTGCTCGAGCCGACATAGGGTTGCTTCATGCCAAGGTCCTTTATTACCGTCAGACTGCCGTCGTTGCCGACCGCTTCGCCTACGGCAAGGTGTCCGTTTGCGTTAAGCGAGGTTTCCACTACGGGGTTGTCCACCATGCCTTTTACGTTTCCTTTGCCGTCGGCGCACACGGTGATTTGCCCCAGAGGTCCGCCGCCGTTAATTTTGATTGTAAGGTAGTCGGACTCGTTTTTCAGTTCCTTGCCCATCATTGCCGCCATTGTAAGCGTGCGACCAAGTGCCGCAGCCGCCACCGGCGAAAGACCGTGAAGTTTAATGGCTTTGTTTACGATATCTTTTGTTTCAACCGCCGTCACGACAATCTGATTGTCGATTATTGCTTTTGTAAGTATTGACATGATTTTCTCCCGAAGCAAGCCGCGGCTTGACTTCTTCAATATCAAATGACAGTTTGTTAATAAGGGACGATTCCGCGATACAGGTCACATGCAACGTCCTTTTTGTCACATGAAGGGGCAGGGACACCCCGTTCAGTCGGTTTTTAACACGGCTTCGCTTTGCCCGGTATGACTATTTACGTTGAAACCTTTGCACTGAAACATTTATGTTGTCAATGTTGCCAATTGTTTCAAATGCGCCTCACCATCCGAACCGCCCTATAAACAAATTGCCACAAACGAAAATTTGTGGCAAAAAGTAAATCGAAGTCAGTCCTGAATTTCGATGTTGTATTTTTTTCCTTCGCGGATGCCTACGGCTTTTGCAAGGGTGCGGATAGACATGGCAATTTTGCCCTGCTTACCGATTACCTTGCCGATGTCGCCTTCTGCAACACGGATGGAAATTGTTTCCACGCCTGCCTCGTCAACGAACGAAGTAATGTCGATTGCAGACTTGTCATCGACAAGTTGTTCGACGATATATTTTGTCAGTTCAACCATAGCGACTCCGTGCGATTACGCGTTTTTGCCGGCTTTCGGTGCGATTACTTCATTGCGAACAAGCAAAGTTTTGACGGTTTCGGTGGGTTGTACGCCGTTTGCGATCCATTTCTTTGCCTTTTCCGTGTCAAGGTTAAGTTCTTCCGTCAAGGGATTGTAGGTACCAAGCAGGTCAACGTATTGTCCGTCGCGAGCCACGTGGCTGTCTACGACAACGATACGATAGAACGGGTTTTTCTTGTCACCGAGTCTGGTCAATCTCATTTTTACTGCCATTTTAGTTTCCTCCAAAAATATGTTTTTTGATTTGTATCTTAAAAGAATGTTTCTTCTTTCAGACTGATTAGGTTTGCGGCAAAGCTGCTGCCACATTGTTTTGCACAGGTGTTTGTCCGCTTAAAAAGGCAATTTTTTGCTTTTGCTCATGCGTTTCATCATGTCACGCGTCTGCTCGAATTGCTTGATAAGGCGGTTTACGTCCTGCACTTCCGTTCCGCTGCCTGCTGCGATACGCTTGCGGCGCGAGTAGTTGAGAATTTTCGGGTTCTGGCGTTCTTCCTGCGTCATGGACTGAATGATTGCCTTTTGCTTTTTCAACTGCACCTCGTCAACCTTTTTGTCACCGAGTTTCAGTTTGTTTGCACCGGGAATCATGCCCACAAGGTCATTGAGATCGCCCATTTTGCCAAGTTGGTCGAACTGCGCCATGTAGTCGTTAAGGTCGAAACTGGCTTCACGCAGTTTGCGTGCCATTTCCGTTGCCTGCTCTTCGTCAATTGCCAGTTGCGCGCGCTCAATGAGGGTAAGTACGTCGCCCATACCGAGAATACGACTTGCCATGCGGTCGGGGTGGAACGGTTCGAGGTCCTCGGGCTTTTCGCCCGTGCCTACAAACTTGATAGGTTTGCCCGTAACTGCCTTGATGCTGAGCGTTGCACCGCCGCGAGTGTCGCCGTCCAGCTTGGTCATAATCACGCCCGTGATGTCCAACGCCTCGTCAAAGGTTTTGGCAACGGTTACTGCGTCCTGACCTGTCATACTGTCCACGACAAGCAACGTTTCGTACACGTCAACGGCGCGTTTGATGGCTTTAAGTTCGTTCATCAACTCTTCGTTGATGTGCAGACGACCTGCCGTATCGATGATTACGGTGTCGTAACCGTTTTTGTTGGCAAATTCAACGCTTTTTTCGGCAATTTTGGTCGGGTTGTCCTGACCCATTTCAAAGAAGCCTGCTTTTACCTTGCCCGCAACGATTTCCAACTGCTTGATTGCGGCAGGACGGTAAATGTCGTCGGCTACAAGCAGTACCTTTTTGCCCTGCTTTTGCAGGTAGTACGCCAGTTTGCCGCACATCGTTGTTTTGCCCGCGCCCTGCAAACCGCACATCATAATGACGGTAGGCAGTTTGGGCGAAACACCAAGTTTGCTTGTGGTCGAGCCAAGCAAAGTAATCAGTTCTTCGTTGACGATTTTGATTACCTGTTGCCCCGGGGTAAGGCTTTTCAGAATTTCCTCACCGACGGCGCGTTCCGTCACTTTGCCGATGAAGTCCTTTGCAACGGCGTAGTTGACGTCGGCTTCAAGCAAAGCCACGCGCACTTCGCGCATTGCCTGTTTGATTTCCAGTTCGGTAAGCGCACCTTTGTTGCGCAACTTGCCGAACACGTGATTTATTCTGTCCGTAAGATTTCCGAATGCTCCCACGTTGTCACTCCTTAACTACAAAATTGTTTACGGTTGTCACTACCGCTTGCATGTCGTTTTCGGCAAGAGCCTTGGCACATGCCGTCGTGAATTTACTGAGATGCAACGCTTCTTCGAATCGAGTAAGCGTTTTTTCGCCCTTGACGATTGCGTCGCGCACGCCCTGCCGGGAAATACCCAGTTCGTCGGCAATTTCCGACAGCGAACAGTCGCAGTCGCAGTACAAATTCAGCGCGGCGCGCTGCTTGTCGGTAAGCAATGCGGAGTAGGTGCCGAGCAATTGAGAAATTTCCAGTTTGGACAAAGCCATAATCAACTCCGTAAACAAACGCCTGTAAAGCACTTTCGCTTTACAGGTCTATTTTACACTTGTTTGCCCTTTGTGTCAAGCACATTTCAAACAAAAATTGTCGATTGTCCGACCTTTTTCTAAAAGCACGTTCAGAAGTTTCTTATCCTGCGTAATTTTTGGGTGCGCTGCGCTTATTTTGTATCATAAAACATAAAAGATATCAATTTAGCCATTTACACGCAGCGAACATTCATTTATACTTACTATGTAAGTAATGCCCAAACTCTGCCCTGCAGAGAAAACTATAAAAGGAAGAATTACTATGAAAAGATTTGAAAATAAAGTGGTTGTAGTAACAGGCGCAGGCGGCGGCATAGGATCGGACACGGCGATTTCATTCGCAGCAGAGGGCGCAAAAGTAGCGGTAGTCGATTTCAACGGCGAAACCGCCGGTGAAACGGTAAAGAAAATAACCGAAAACGGCGGCGAAGCAAAGGCTTACGTTTGCGATGTGACCGATTTCAAGGCGGTAGAGAAGTGCGTAAACGATATAGTCGCCGACTTTGGCGGCGTGGACGTGTTGGCAAACATTGCCGGCGGAAGCGCGAGAAAAGACCGCGCACTTTCCTACGAGCAGTCGCCCGAGGTTTTCGACAGAATTATCAAGGTAAATCTTTACGGCAGTTACTATTTCGCTCGCCAGTGCGCAAGAATTATGATAGAAAAAGGCAATGGCGGCAAGATAGTCAACACTACTTCTGTCGTGGGACTTAACGGACACGTAATGCACACCGAATACGGCGCGGCAAAGGGCGGAGTGCTGAGTATGACAAAATCCATGGCGAAAGAACTCGGCAAGTTCGGCGTAAACGTAAATGCGGTTTGCCCGGGAATGATTCCCACAGCGAACGCTACCGGCGGCGATCTTTCATACACCAACTATTTGCGCATGACTCCGTCACCGCACGACATCACGGCGGCGATAATGTTCCTCGCTTCGGACGACGCGCGTTTTATCACGGGGCACAATCTTGTAGTGGACGGCGGCAGATGCCTCGCCACTCGCGGTACGGAACCCAAAGACTGATTTGACAGGTAGCCTATCGTTAAACCAAACCGTTGCGGCTTGCCTTTATCGTCATAATGTAAACAATTAAAAATTTCACATTGGCTCGGCTTAAATCTTTAAGTCGGGCTTTTTTACTCGTGTCAGACTTCCGTGGAACCTCACCGCCTCAGTACTTATTCAAATAAAAATGACTGCACGTACACGTACAGTCATTATGCAAACATTTAATTTTTCAAAAAATTGAGGTTCTATAATAAATATTGGGGTGTAGGTAAAAAAAAATAGAGCAAGAACATTCTCCATGATGTATAATTAGTTTGCAGAAAAATCACAAAAGGAGAAGCTCTTGCTCTATGTCTTATTCTATCACAGATTTCCTCGGTTTGAAATCGTTTTATGCACATTTATTGAAGAAAATTCTTTAAGAAGAGTTATTAAGATTGAAACACAACCTCATGAGGCTGTGTGCCCGTGTTGCGGAAGAAAAACCAAACGTACAGGTAAACGGTTGAACATGTACTAGGCGTACTCAGAAGTCGTTTAACGCAGTACAAATCGACTTGACGGCGTAAAAATTGTTCTACGGTGGGGGGGGGATACGTAGGTATTGACATTTTTCAAATCGATTGATATAATATTACAGGACAATACTTTCAAGAGTTTTGCAGTCGAGTTAAATGACAACGCAAAAAAAGCTTATACGGTCGGCACGATACGTACGCAAAACAAACTCCCGGAGGGGTGGAACATGACAAAACGTACAATATTACTGCTGTTACTTATACTGCTTGCGTTTACATGCGCAACTGTAACGGCATGCGACATTTTCAACACAAACGAGTGCGGCACAAACAACCATATCTACAACGACATAGAAATCGTACTTGCACCGACATGTACAGAGCCCGGCGAAGGCGCGCGCACTTGCACCGTTTGCGGTCACAAAAAAAGCGGTATTCCTCTACGTGCCAAGGGACACGACTTCGGCAACTTTCAAACCCCGATAGAGCCGACATGCATTACCGAAGGACTGAAAGAACAGATATGTTCGGTTTGCGGTACAAAAAATCAACATACGGTTGCAAAAATCGATCATCGACTCGGTGCCCCCGAAACCATCGAGAATCCCACCTGCACCAACGAAGGCAAAGCAATAAAGCGTTGTGCAAACTGCGACTACACCGAAACGATCACCTTGCCGAAAAATGCGCATAACTACGTCGAAACGGCATGCACCGAACCGACCTGTACGGAACAAGGCAACAAACAAACCACATGTGACGGCTGCGGTGACGTGCAAAACACCGCATTAGACAAGCTGGGACACACATTCGGCGACAAACCGCAATATGTGTACGATTACCTTGACAGTACAGACCCCGAACTGTGCTTCAAAAAGTACAGAAAATGCCGTCGTTGTAGTCAGGCCGTCTATTACATGGCACAAAGCCACAGTCTTACAAATGACAATGACAGATCGGTTGCGGCGACCTGCACCAAAACCGGCATTGCCGCCAAAAAATGCCAACGATGTAATTACCTACCCGAAACGCAAATTACGCCCATCGATCCGACAAAGCATGTCAAAGTTGTGGAAAAAAACGATCCTGTAAACGAAGCCACCTGCATGGAGCGACACTTCGGAGAGTGTCAGGATTGTTTGACTGTCGTGTGGGAGATGGGTCAAACCTCACACGACTACGACTACTCCACGTTCGAGTGCAAACGCAATACTTGTTCCGCTGTTCATGAAGCAAGCATTGCGTGGTTCAATTACTCCAATTTCAATTACGGTTTTGCAATAAAGAGTGTAAAAGAAAAATCCATACCCGAACTATTGAAATATCTGCAAAAAACGGAAGGACGAATACGATTGCCCGAACGAGGTACATACAATGTCACAGGCACAGAACAAAAGGTAAGCATCGATGTCATGGCAAGCAACGTGTTTGCCAAACTTGACAAACAAACAGCCGCACTAATCAAATACGTGTACGTGCCGAAAGGCTACAAGCGCATTGACGAAAACGCATTTGCCAACCTGCCGTCCCTTGTCGAAATCTACCTGCCTTCCACCATTACCACCATAGAGCCGCGCGCGCTGAAAGGCTGTGATACCGTCACTCGGCTTACACTGCCCCACAAGTACCACGTTTACAGACAACTTGCCGATATATACGGCATAATCGGCTCCGTACCTAACAACAGCGCGCTTACAACGCTGAACCTGCACACTGTTGAGAAACCCGACAATCTTACCATTGCGCTAAACAGTAACAATCACGTCGAATTTGCCAACCTTACGGAAGTAAACTTGCTTAAAAATCGTTCGGGAAACATTACGTACACACTGGACGGCAAAGAATTTACCCACAACAAGTCAATCTACCGCAACGGCATCAACTATGCCGACGGTATAATTACGTACAACCTGGCAGACCGATTGATTTTCGGTAAGGAATAGATGTCGCTTGTCGACTGTTAAACCGTTTTGTCCCACAAAAAAAACACCAAAGGACGATTGCAAAATGTTGCAACCGCCCTTTTTGTTGTGTATGTTGTTATTCGTCAACCTCGGCAAAACAACTGCCACCGATAAACTCTCTTAACAGCGAGTTGCAGGGAACCCACTTGTCGTCCATATCCTTGAAGTATTTCAAAAACTTTATCAGTCTGTTTGCTGTTATGTAAAATACACTGTCCGACGGGACTTCTTAAAGGGCAGGCAAGGCATATTTTTTAGCACGCACAGCTCGTAGGTCAGCGCAGAATTGTACACGTAGTTGCAACCTTCTTGGAAGAGATAAATCCACTTAAACTCGCCCCTACGTACGGAATGCAACATCTCCAACGTCCGCTCGGCACTGGCTCCGCGATACTTCTTGTCACGCACGATACGACGTAACAAACGTATGTCGGTGTAGCTTATCGGATTGTGCATGTCTATATTCATCTGAAACTGCGGCGCAATGTAAATCTTGTACTTTTGGTACTTCGGTACGGAGTAACTCAACTTGTCGTTAAGTGCATGTATGCACTAAGCGAAGTGTTGTATAAAGCGTGGCTACTAAAAGAAGAGTTTTTGCTAATTAGAAACTGCAAAAACAGCAAAGAGGAAAAAGCCTTTTTGACCAAATGGTTTGTTGCTTGCAACTATGTTTGTAAATCAAGATTTTTATTCTTGTTTGTGTGCAACACCTTAAATAAATTATCGTTTTAGCAACCGACAACCTCTAATCCCCGTGTAGGACGAGAATCAGGATTTTGCCCTTTCTGTAAGTTTCAGACCTTCTTATTTTTTTGTAAGACGATTTTTGAAGTCGTTTTTGCCTTTTTATCTTCGTCAATGATGCCTGCAATAAGCATCGCGTTCGGGGTTGGGGGCACGTCGACTTGACCTGATTTTGTCAAACGTTTCTCCAGTCGAATACCGTGCCAAGCGGGAAATTTTTGTCGTCGCAAAGTTCGTTGTAAATCCGCGGAGCATCCGAGGGCGATTCGATACGCGAAATAATCGGCTCTACCTGGATTCGCTTTGTGGCAATCATGTCAATAATTGCGTTGCAGTCATCGTTGTGAGTCCAGTGATGCGGATAGGACTCGTACTTCGGTCTTACAAAATTGTGCGCGCCTATCAGCTTGATCCCCGGTCTGTGAACCTGTTTGTAAAAGTCAATCGCACAATCGGACACTCTCGTGCAGCCGAGAAGCGATATTCTGCCCATCCAAGACGCGCAATCCAACGCTTGTTTCAATGCCTGCGCCGCACCTGTAACTTCAACGCAACCGTTTACACCTTTGCCCTTTGTAATATCCTTCACCTTTTGAACAAAGTCCTCTTCCGCCGGGTCGAGTGCATAGTCGGCGCCGAGCTTCAACGTAAGCGCACGTCTTTGAGCGTTCAAATCGACTGCGATTACAGGATTTGCACCGGAAAGTCTCAAAAATTGCGTTGCAAATATTCCGAGAAGCCCCTGTCCCATCACCATTGCGCTTTCTCCAAGCTCGATTTCGAGTTTTCTGACTCCGCCGAGCCCCATGGAAGCAATAACGACAAATGCCGCTTCGAGAGATGAAACAGCGTCGTTTTCAACCTTGGTTATGTCGCTTTCGGGACGAATATTGTACTTGGAATGGCATCCATGATATACCAAAACGCGATCGCCCACGGACACTTTTTTCACCGCGGAACCGACTTCTTCCACATATCCCACGCCGCAATAGCCCAGTGACATGGGGAATTTTTGCGAGGTGTTGTTCATACCCAAAATGCAAGCTCTTTCCGTACCGCCGCTTACAACGGTATATTCCATTCTTGTAAGAACTTCGTTTTCCTTCACCTTGCCGACTTCGTTTTTAATAAGTTCCGCCTTGTGAATACCCGTAAAAAATATTTGTTTGTTTTGCATATAATACCTCACATTTTATTTAATACAAGAAGTTTTGTTTGAAATTGCGCCAACCGCGCCAAACAAAACCGACGATTTTACACACTTGCCGAACAAAAAACGTTTTGTTCTACGTTCACAATGATTTGATAGATTTTGAACTTGTTTCTTGCTAAGTGTTGCACTTAGATTGACAATTCACTAATGGTATATATATTTTCAACTGTCCAAACAGTGTGCAAATCAACCTGCTGCCTTCGCCGCAACGGTCAACAAAAAAACAACGCGACCGTCCGAATCGGACCTATATTTATTAAATCAAAATAAATGCGTTATGTAAATAGCCTATTTGATTTTTTTGTCATTTTTGATAATGAAAAAAGTCGCAAACTTGCTTGCAAGGGTTTGCGACTTCGCACATTGTCGGTATGTAGACAAAGCAAACGAGCAAAAATATCGATTTTTAGAAAATCTCTTGCGCCACTGCTTTTGCCGTAGAATCCGGATTTTTTAGCAACCCGATTTACCGCCGAAGCTCTCTCCGCCTGCTTGTAAAAACGAACACAAAAAATGCACTTCAAAAGTCTGTTTTACTTTTGGGGTGCATTTTAGTAACGTAACCTTTTTAGAATAAGAGAGATTAGTATTCACAAAAAGATTCTATCAATTTATAGTCGTCATCGTGCGTGTAAAACTGTATTATCTCTTTATTGAATTATTTATGCTGTATTTAATAGGTTCAGGGTGCTTATTTTGTAATCTACCTATAAAATCGCAAATAATATCGTAAAGGTTGTCTTTTGTATACGCAAGTTTTTCAGGAAGAACATCGTTATCAGAAATTTTACCATCGTTGAATCTTTGAGCGTATACTCCACATTCTTTGAGATAATTCATTATGACATATATTTTTTCTTTTTCGGGTTCAGAAAAAATCGGTTGTTCAATCAATGATTGCTTTATAAATTCACAAAAATAAGTAAGATCGTCGTCCCAATTAACATTTCCGTTATCTTGTGCCTCACAACGAATATTCTCGATTTCTCGCAACAATTCTCCTTGCAAATTTCGGGCTTGTCCACTTTTGGGAACAAAGTTTTGCCATATAAATTTGCACTCTTCAAAATATTGTTGCTCAAACCTTGCAAGAAGTTTCAATTTGCGAGAGTTTGACGATTGCATAAGAGCGTTTACAAATTGGTTTGAGTACATATTGAACTCGCTTGATACACCGTATACGAATGGTTTTGTGGAAGGTAAAAACAACAGGATAAAAGTACTGAAACGCAACGCCTACGGAGTGCAAAACTTTGAACGATTCAGAAAAAGAATCTTACTAAGTTGTTGAGAAAAAGAGAAAAAAAAACAGTCGTCCGAGGTATCTCGGACGACCGGCAAAAAGCAAATATGCAAATTATTTTACAGTGCGAGAATTTTCTTGCACCCCAACATTTGACACAGAAACAAAATTGACGAGAGCGGAGATACGTGCAGATGGCGGCAACAGTTGCTTGCCCACGACAAACAAAAAAAAATAGTGACGGCTCAGATTGGTGCAGATTGACCCAACAGGGACGAGTAAAAAAACAGCACCGCCACAAAACACTTTATCTAAAAACAATTGACGAGGGCGGAGATACGTGCAGATGGCGGCAACAGTTGCTTGTCCACGACAAACAAAAAAATAGCGACGGCTCAGATTGGTGCAGATTGACCCAACCTGGACAACCG
>DPQS01000066.1:0-159 GCA_003537755.1 Clostridiales bacterium
TGACCTTTACCGCCGGACTGACGCACGTACTTGCCTTCCGCTTCCACACTCTTGCGAATGGTTTCACGGTAGGATACCTGCGGCTGACCGATGTTTGCTTCCACCTTGAATTCACGCAACAGTCTGTCTACGATGATTTCCAGGTGCAACTCGCCCATA
>DPQS01000066.1:351-7411 GCA_003537755.1 Clostridiales bacterium
TTCCAGGTGCAACTCGCCCATACCTGCGATGATGGTTTGTCCGGTTTCCTGATCGGTGTATGTCTTGAACGTGGGGTCTTCTTCCGCCAGTTTGATAAGCGCAAGGGTCATCTTTTCCTGACCTGCCTTGGTCTTGGGCTCGATGGCAACCTTGATTACCGGTTCGGGGAACACCATGCTTTCCAGCACGATGGGATCCTTTTCCACACACAGCGTGTCGCCCGTGGTCGTGTCTTTCAAACCGACAAGAGCAACGATTTCGCCTGCGTATGTTTCGGGGATTTCTTCACGCTGAGCGGCGTGCATCTGCAACACTTTGGTTACGCGTTCGCGCTTGCCCTTGGTGCTGTTGTACACGTAACTGCCTGCCTGAAGAGTACCGCTGTAAACGCGGCAGTAGCACAGTTTGCCTACAAACGGGTCGGCGACAATCTTGAACGCAAGTCCGCAGAACGGTTCGTCGTCGTCGGTTTTGCGTACGATTTTCTTGTCGTGATCCTTCACGTCGAAGCCCACCACGTGGTCTACGTCTACGGGGCTGGGAAGGTAGTCGCAAACTGCGTCCAGCAACTTCTGAATACCCTTGTTTTTGTAAGCCGTACCGCACAGAACGGGATTGACCTTAAGTTCGATTACTGCTTTACGAAGAGCCTTTTTGATTTCGTCTACGGACAGATCGCCTTCGGCGAAAAACTTTTCCATAAGTTCGTCGTCGGTACCGGCAACAAACTCGACAAGTTCCTCGTGAGCAAGGTTGACCTCGTCAATCATATCGGCGGGGATTTCGCCCTCGTCGATCTTCATGCCCGTGGGGTCATTGTAGAAAAATGCTTTCTTGGTGATGACGTCTACGATACCGCGGAATGTCTCTTCCTTGCCGATTGGCAATTGAATGGGCATTGCGTTTGCCTTGAGGCGTTCGCGCATCATCTTGACAACGTTGTGGAAGTTTGCGCCGTTGATGTCCATCTTGTTGACGAACGCAATACGCGGAACGTTGTACTTGCTGGCCTGGTGCCATACGGTTTCGCTTTGCGGTTCTACACCGCCCTTAGCGCAAAATACCGCCACGGCTCCGTCCAGCACGCGGAGTGAACGCTCGACTTCTACGGTGAAGTCCACGTGTCCCGGGGTGTCGATAAGGTTGATACGGTAGTCTACGTTGTTGTAGTGGTTGAGCCAATGGACTGTGGTTGCGGCGCTGGCGATGGTGATACCGCGCTCCTGCTCCTGAGCCATACTGTCCATGACTGCCGTACCTTCGTGTACCTCACCCAGTTTACGAGTTTTACCGGAGAAGAACAAAATACGTTCGCTGGTAGTTGTCTTACCTGCGTCGATGTGCGCCATAATACCGATGTTACGCACATTTTGCAGCGGATAAATTCTTGCCATTACCGAATAAACTCCCTATATTACCATCTGAAATGCGCAAATGCCTTGTTGGCTTCTGCCGCTCTGTGCATTTCTTCCTTTCTCTTGAATGCGCCGCCTTGTTCGTTGGCTGCATCCATGAGTTCGCCTGCCAGGCGTTGGTACATGTTGCGGTCGCTGCGTTTGCGAGCGAACAACACCAGCCAACGGATAGCCAATGTCTGACGTCTTTCGGGACGTACTTCCATAGGTACCTGGTAGTTTGCGCCGCCTACGCGTCTTGCTTTGCACTCCAGCATAGGCATAAGATTGTTGATTGCTTTGTTGAACACTTCCATGGGGTCTTGTCCCGTCTTGGCTTTGATTTCGTCAAATGCGCCGTAGACGATTTCCTGGGCAGTACCCTTCTTGCCGTCCTGCATGACCTGGTTGATTACCTTGGTTACAACCTTGCTGCCATACACGGGATCGGGAAGAACGTCCCTCTTGGGGACACCACTTCTTCTGGGCATGTGTTTTTACCTCCTGTTTAGAATAGATTTAATTTTGTTCTTACCAATACAGCCAACTCGACGCGTCGCTCCACCGACGCGGAGAAACTTCTGCACCATCCGCAAACATGTTGCGGGGCATACTGCTTACGGAGAAAAGTCAAAATTAAACAATCCGACTATTCACCAATTGAACTGTAGTTAGGTTTGTCCCTGCCAAACAACGGGCTTAGTTCTTGGGACGTTTTGCGCCGTACTTGCTGCGGGCTTGTCTGCGGTTTGCAACGCCGGAAGCGTCCAATGTACCACGGATAATGTGGTAACGGATACCGGGCAGGTCACGAACTCTGCCGCCGCGAATCAATACAACGCTGTGCTCTTGAAGGTTGTGACCTTCGCCGGGAATGTAGCATGTACCTTCCATACCGTTGGTACGGCGTACACGTGCAATCTTACGCAGAGCCGAGTTAGGCTTTTTGGGAGAAGTAGTGGTTACGTTGAGGCATACGCCGCGCTTCTGAGGACAACTGTCCAGAAGGGGAGACTTGCTCTTTTCGACAGCACTCTTTCTTCCTTGCTTAATCAATTGGTTGATTGTTGCCATTTTTTTACCTCCTTTCAATAGTGAATGTCGGATTCCTAAACGGATTTCCATATATACACGGGGTCGGACCCGGGTATAACTGTTTTTGTCGGCAGTTGCAAACGCAACCAAGCCGCAATTGTGGCATACGAATTACTTACGGACGGTACCTACCGCGCCCGTGGGCACGTCAACGCCGTACTCGTCGGCAAGTTGGCGCATAGTGCCGCGTACCGCATAGGGTACGTCTGCGCGGCGCGCCTCCGCCTTAATGCAATCGGCGTATTCCGCATCGACGTCCTCCGCAATGCGTATTTCGGCAATGTTGTGGTTTTTCAATTCACGTAGTATCTGCTTTTTGCCTACTACTACACTACCAAGTTCGTTATCCATACGTCACCAACGTATATTTTAGCAAATTGTGTCCAAGCCGTCAAGCAAATAAACAAATGCTGTTTGTAGTTTATTTATGGTGGGAGGGGAAGAGATGTGAAATGCGGGGAAGGGGAAACTTGTTGGAAAAGTTTTCCCGCCCCAGCCAAGCGAGATTCGAACACCGTAGCCGATTGCGGTGCGAAGCAGCAAATTGCCCGTCAATCGAGTGCAGTGCAAGGCATTGGAGCGAAGCTGTACTAGAGGTACAGCAAGCGACAATAACGCCGCAATGTGCCGATTGACGGGCAATTTGCCACGGTGCTTTGAATGGAGATTGGCTTACCCTACCCCTTCAAAAACTCTGGGTAGAGGGTGAATAAACAAGAGTAAATCTTGATTTTTGATGCTTGTCGGTAAATATAGTTTGGTTCAGCGGTACTTTTTTGTTACTCGCCCCACCGGCGAGGTGTTTTACTTATTCACGGCTACATCTTACTTATTACCTGTCTCTATTAGTCGGCAGTTAAAAATTGATTGACGTTTCGGGTGACATCAAAAAGTCCCTCAAGGCAACAATCAATATGCCCTCTTCGTTGTACCCGGTCAAAATCGGCTGATTTACAATGATTATTTTTCTGAATGCGTCATTTATTGCAAGCAACGAGGCTTGTTCCTGCTCCAGTTTTTCCCTGTCGGGAATGTTGTACGCCGACTGAATGTAGTATCTTCGGCTTCCGAGATTTACAACAAAGTCCACTTCCAACTTTTTGACGGGGTTTTCGGTGCCGTCCTTGCCCACCACGCCAACGTCCACCGAGTAGCCGCGCGAGCGCAACTCGTTGTAGATGACGTTTTCCATTATGTGAGTGTACTCCTGTTGTCTAAACGCCAGCCGAGCGTTGCGCAAACCCATATCCACAAAATAGTACTTTGCAGGGGTGTTGATGTACTTTTTGCCCTTAATGTCGTACTTAATGGCTTTTTCTATCAAAAATGCGTCTTGCAAATACTCTATGTACGCCGAAACGGTGTTTGCCGACAGTTTGACGTTTTTTACACTGCCGAAAGTTTTTGACAACTTCAACGGATTGGTAAGCGAACCGATACCCGACGCCAACACGTCGGTAAGCTCGCCTATTTCCGCATTGCCGCGCAAATTGTGCCTGTTGATAATGTCCGCAAGATAGGTGGTGTCAAAAAGGCTCGTCAAATACTTTGCCTTGTCCTCGGGCGTTTCCATGGACAGGCAAAGCGGCATACCGCCGTAGTTGCAGTACATCGTCCACGCCTTGTCGAACTCACCTCCGTAAACGGAGTAAAACTCCGAAAAATTGAGCGGAAAAACGCGGATTTCGTCCCCTCTTCCGCGAAATTCCGTAATAATGTCGCTCGACAAAAACTTGGAATTGCTGCCGGTAATGTATATATCGGCATTGGCAATATGCATAAACCCGTTTATTACACTTTCGAAGTCATCGACCAGTTGAATTTCGTCCAGCAAGATGTAGTAATCGTTGCTGTCCGCCACACGACCTTTAACATACGCGTACAGCTCATCGGGATTTTGCAATTTTTTGTTGCCGTAGTCGTCCAACGCAAGAAACACAATGTGGTCTTCCGCTACACCGCACGACAACAAATGCTCCTTGAAAAGTTTTGATAAAAGATACGACTTTCCGCAACGTCTTACACCCGTAATGATTTTTACCATTCCGTTTTTCTTGTGTTGAATCAACTTGTTTAAGTAAAAATCTCTCTTGATTTCCATTTCACAAACTCCGTCCATGTTTATTTTAGCACATTATAGCATTTTCGTTCTAATATGTCAACGCTATTGAGAATTTTTGCAGATTTCGGGTAAAATTCTCAATAGGCATAGCATTTGTATTGCACTTGAAAGTATAATTCACCCGCTCAAAAAAAAAGAGGTTGCCGAAAACGACAACCTCTCTTGGAAAAGTCGGTACCGCTTGCCGAATTCGACTAAGCGGCAATAATCCGAATTGTTGTTGCTATTAGTAATACCAGACCGTGTCGGACTTGTTTTTACCTTCACCTGCCGGTACAGTCAAAGTAACCGTTCCCGTATTGGACGAACCTGTTATAGTTATTACTTTTTCCGACAAATTTCCTCTTTGGTAAATAGCCAATCCTGCAACCATATAATAGCCATAGCCTGTCTGCGTCTTGTCTGCAGGATCCGTCGTAGGCGTACCGGTTTGCTTTACATTACCGCTGTTTTTGCAACCGGTAATTGCCACGCTCTTTGCGTCTTTCTGTCTCGCAAAGCCGAGGATACCGCTGGCACGTCTGATTGCGGTAACGGTAGCGGCGTTTTCACAATTGCTTATCGTTGTGTTTGCGCTGTACGAACGGCCGACAATACCGGCTACGGCATCGTATCCGACAACAGAACCGCTGAGAACTTTACAATTGTCAATTGTTACGCCATTACTATCACCTGCGGCAAAACCGACAATCGCACCTACGCTGTCGCCGACAACTTTTTCCTTTTCGTCACATGCCAGATCGATGTTTACATTTGCCATTACGATGTTTTTAATAGTGGCATTGTAAACAGAACCGAACAAGCCGAATACATACTCACTGTAACCCGCCGGGGTCGTACTGTTTGAACCTTTGAACACCGAAGAAATCTTGAATCCGGTGTTTGTCAAACCTGTAATTTTGTGGTTCTGTCCGTCAAAAGTACCCTGAAACACCTTTGCTTTTTCTTTTTCGGCGATTACTTTATCACGATATGCCGCTCCGATAGGCGTCCATGCTCTTTCGGAAATGTCTATGTCCGCCGTAAGTTTTACAGTCATTCCGCTGTAACTTGCACCTGCGTTTACCTTATTGCGGAAGTTGACAAGTTGGTCGTATGTGCCGATTTCCAGAACATATCCGCTTTGGGTAGCTGTAACGGATGTGTCTTTGCCTTCAACGGCTTTCACATAACCTGTACTTTCAACCGTTCCGTTTGTTTTGTTGTTTGTAAGTTTTTCAACGTAAGCGTCGTTTTCCAGTACAACTTTACCTTTAAGGCTATCCTTAATTTCCATAGCCTCAACGTGTCCGCGTTCGTGATAAGAGGTAACAGCAGTATTTACAATAACAACGTTTTTAACCACAGAATAGTTGGTGATTTTGCCGTTTGCGGAGTCAACGGTAATCGTGCCGTTGATTGTTCCTTGTATTTCAACGTCCTTGTTGGTTTTTACAGAAACGTTTCCGTTAAGAGCAAACTCACCGGTGTCAAGGCAAGAACCTTCGTCCAGAGTAATGTTACCGCTGATGTCGCTTGCAAAGTAGTAACTGTATCCCGGGTAATCTGCAAAAACTTCTGCCTTGCGCGTCGTAATATACAAGTCACCCTTGTTGGCTCCGATTTCTTTTGCCTGGAAAATCGGCTTGTCGGGATTCTTCTTGTCAAGGTAAACGATTTGATTGTTTGCCTTGTCCCATGCAAACACATTACCGTCGGCGCGGGGATTGAGGTTTTCCAGTTTGAAGCCACCCTGTTCGAGAGCGATAAGTACGTCGTACATATCGGTAGATCTGCCGTTGGTCGCTTCGTCAGCTATCAGAATAGTGTTCATATTTCTTGCAAGAGCAACGTCGTTTGCAACGTTCGCCTTTTGAATTATATTTGCAAACGTAGGAATGAGCACTGCCGCAAGAATGGCGATGACGGCAATTACAATTACAAGTTCGATTATCGTAAAGCCGCGCTTTTTACTTGCTTTCATTTGTTTTTTCTCCTTTTACATTTTTATTCAACAACGCCTTACGGCGTAAGTTGGCAAATCACATTACCGCCAATCATTATATGCGGCGGCAACCACGTTACGACGAGAAAAATCAACTTTTTCCGTCAGATTTTGTCGAAAAGCCTCTCTTTTGCCCGCGCGCGCAAGCAATCTGCCGCGGATAATTCCCGACAAAGACGCGACAACCGCAAAAAAATCGGTACGTCGTACAGCCCATCAAAATACATGTTATTTCTAACTTATGTTACATAACGCGCGTTGCGGTGTCAATGTCTCTGCGAAAATTATCAAATAATGTAGAAAAAAATTAAATAAATTGTATAACATGTGTACGGCAAACGTCGTTTGACGCAAAATCGGCAGCCGTGCCGCAAGCATCGTTTGACGCAAAATCTGCCGCCGTCACAAGCCGAGGCTTGACCACTATTAGTTTATTGCCTGAAATAGTTTACGGCTGCAACCCT
>DPQS01000047.1:0-2650 GCA_003537755.1 Clostridiales bacterium
AAGTGAAGCGAGCGAGCACGCGCTCGCAACGACTTAATTCCTTGCCACACGCATAGACACATCACCGCACTTCGGCGCCCTGCCCGAATTTCACGTGTCCAAGTCCGTCTGCAACGGCACCGCAATCACTTTGTCGACCTTTTTGTACTCGTCTTTTCTCAACAGCACCCTCTTTACAAGCGTTTCGCCGTCGTAGTAGCACAGGTAAGACTTACTCTTTACGCCGTCGCTACCGCGAACAAGCACTTTTTGTTCTCCGCTGCCCAAGGTTTCGTCACTTACGTATCTCGTTTCAAACGGCACGCGCTCGGACTCGCTTTCACGCTCGATACGATACTCGTTCGGTACACCGTACACGCAAAAAACGATTTGTCTGTTCTTTGTCGTAGCGCCGATGTACACGGGCATGTCGGTGTCGTTGACAAAACTGAGATCCGTCGTGCCGTAACTCACCATGGCGTCGAACCCGGGTTTGACGTAACCCGAAACAAGGGTATGTCTGTGTGCGCGTGGGACAAAACCGCCAAGCAACAGCGCGTTGTACAATGTCGTAGACACCTGACACACGCCGCCGCCAAAGCCGTCGACATACTTTCCGTCGCTGATTACAACTGCGTTTTTGTAGCCGCATTCTTCCGTGCGCGGTCCGACAATATCGTTGAACGAAAACTTTTCTCCCACGCCAACAACCGTGCCGTTGAGCGTTTTGACACACTTTTCTATGTTGAAACTTCTGTTTGCGCCGCTTGTGGCAAAGGAAGTGACAAACCTGCCTTTAAGCACGGTGTTACGCCTGAGGAAGTCCACCGTCACGGCCTTGTCAACGATTATCGGCAGGTTGATTGTCGCCTTTCTGCCCACCGCCGTCAAAACGTCGGCAAGCAACTTGTCGCAATCTATCTTTTTGCCGTCATGCCCCTTGGAGTAAGAAAAAGTCCCGTCAAATGAAACCGACGCGTCGGCGCGGTCACACTCGACATATGCAAAATGCGCGACGACATTCTTGTAAAAATTCGGCAAAAAATAGTCGCATACCGCTTCAAACGGCAGTTGCATTTGTTTGACTTCGCTTAGCAGTTGCAATTTACCGTCACGCCCGAAAAAGACGTTTTCCGCTTCGTTGCCGGTCAGGTTTTCTTCGAGATTGTACCGTACAACATCGCCGTCGCACTGCACTTTTACGTCTACGTTCCACGGTTTTTGTAAGCAAATTTCGCTACCGTATGCATTTTTTTGTGACAAATTGCCTGTAGCAAACAACAAAAATGCGCTCACCAAAAATGTGAGCGCAAGAGTTTGCAACAATAATTTTTTTGTGGTCATATTCCCAGAATCGTCCTTGTATAATTGGACGGATTGAAGGATTTCAGTCCAAGATCCACGCCGTGCACGTAGTCGTGAAAGTCGCTGCCGCCGGTCGTAATCAGTTTGTACTTACTCGCCATCCGTCCGTAAAATCTACGCTCGGCGTTAGTGTGTGTAAAGTATTCCGCTTCGATACCACCAAGCCCTGCAAGGACAAGCGGCTTTAGAAAACGCTCGAACGAAACGTCACCGAGGCGCAATTTTTTCGGGTGGGCAAGCACGGGAATACCTCCGAACTTCAGGACGAACTGTATACCTTCGACAGGCGTAAGCCTACGCGACTGCACGTAACAGCATTTGTCCACGCCCAGATAGTTGTCAAACACTTCGGCAACGCTTTGACAAAAACCCATGCGCACCATTTCACGCGCGATTACTCCGCGCCCGATTGTACCGCCGCTGCCGCCAAGTTTGCTTTCGTCGATGTCGCAACCGTGCTGCCGCAACTTTTCAAAAATCAACTTGTTGCGCTGGTTGCGCATTTCGACGATTTTGTCTATTTCCTCGGCAAACTCGCCGCTGCTTACGTCCATGTTGTAACCCAGCATGTGTACTTCGCACAACGAACTACAGGACAATTCCACGCCGACAAGAAATTTCAGCCCTACTTCCTTAGCACGGATTGCTGCTTCCGCAACGCCGCTTACGGTGTCGTGGTCGGTGATTGCAATGCAATCCAAGCCGCGTTCTTTTGCAAGGTCGACGACTTGCGTAGGCGTAAGTATCCCGTCGGATTTGTTAGTGTGTATGTGTAAATCGCATTTCATGATTAAATTGTATCACCCGAAGTTGGTTTTGTCAACGAATACAAAAACACCGCAAAATACAAAAACAGCGCAAAACCCTTGCGCTGTTTTTTGAGTAGATTTTATGCTGAGTGTTGTTAAATTAAACAATCTTCACTGTCAATCAAAATGTTTTAACCTTTACCTCACGCAGTGAGATTTCATCCGTCGCAGACGGATTTCATCTTGCGTAGCAAGATTTCATTTGCCGTCAGGCAAATTTCATTGCGCGTACTACTTTGTACGCGCCAGGGGCGGGCGGTCGGGGTAGCGGCGCTGCGGGGGTATTACCACAAGTGCTGACGTTGAAAAGGGCATTGCAACGCCATTTACAATTACGTCCGCCGAAGTTAGTAAACGTGAAGTGCACAAGCCAATTACAAACGGTCAATTTGCTTCATTCAGGGGTGGCGAGGTGTTGCCAATTAGGGACATCGCCGCGAGCCTGCGGCTGGGAAGCGTACCTACCACTAAGCCTTAATAGGCGAAGCGGCGCGAGG
>DPQS01000047.1:2870-8886 GCA_003537755.1 Clostridiales bacterium
TGGCAATTCCTCGGCAGGACCCCACACCCAAACTTCCGCACTTCGGCGCCCTTTTTACAATCGTTACACGCCGCCTTTTCAATCGGCAGCGCGGCTAACTTTTGAAGCGCACAATCTTTTCCACAACTATGCCGCCCTTCTTTCCTTTGGGCAACTTGCCCTTGTGGTTTTTGCTTTCAACGCTTATTTCCGACGTATCAACAACAAGCGTATTTGCGCGGTCGATGACAGCCAACTTGTAATGTTCGCCGTTTACGTAATCGGCATACACCACGCATGTGCCGTTGTTTCCGAATTCGATACCTTTTGCGCCCTTACAGTTGCGCGCGTGTTTGGCAATGTCTTTGACGGCAAGGCGTTTCATAAAGCCCTTGTCGGTAATCATTACCACTTCGCCCTTTTCCTTGTCAACCTGACCTACCCAAACCACAACTTCGTCCTTGCCGAGGTTTATGCAGTGTACGCCGCCTGCCACGCGCCCCTGCAAAGGCACTTCGCTTACGTCAAATCGCACGCAGCCGCCCTTGTTGGTAATGTAGAAAATTTCCGTGTCGGGACGTACAAGTTCCGCCTTGAACACTTCGTCGCCGTCCTTGCCCTTGTAGCCCTGGTAACTTGCCTTTTGCAATTGGTACTCGCTCCACGCGGTGCGCTTGACCATGCCTTGTCGCGTGTACAGCAGCACTTCGCCCTGCGCTTCTTCGTCGTCGCGCGGCATGACAATCACGCTTACGGGCACTTCGCCTTTCTGTGCGTCGTTGAATGTCTGCGACAGCGTTACGCCGTTGTCACGGTACCGCACTTCGGTAAGTTTGCCCACTTCTGTCTTGTAGCAATTGCCGAGATTGCTGAAAAACAGCACTTTGTCGTCGGTCTGCACTTCCATTGCGGTAGTAAGCATTTCCGCCGAGGTCGCCCCGATAGCGTCCTTGTTGGACAGGTTGAAGTTTTTGAGCGGTATGCGTTTGATTGTGTAGTCTGCGGCAATACCCAGCACCACATTCTCAACGGGTTTTTCGTCAAGTTCACTGGGGATGACAACGTCCGTCATGTCCTTGCAAATTTCCGACTTACGCGCAACCTTGTAGTTGCGTTTAAGAGTGGCAAGTTCCGTCTTGATGAGGTTCATTTGCTCCGCACGACTGTTGATAATTATCTGCAAACGGGCAATGTTGCGTTCGATTTCCGCAAGTTCCGTCACCAGTTTGTTTACTTCCAGTTTAGTAATACGGGCAAGGCGCAAATCAAGTATCGCCTGAGCCTGCTTTTCCGACAGGTCGAAGCGTTGGCGCAGTTTTGTGCGTGCGTCCGTCGTGCTTGCCGCACTTTTGATGATACGGATCACTTCGTCGATATTCTGTACGGCAATCACTAAGCCTTGCAAAATGTGCTGACGAGCCTTTGCCTCTTCCAATTCAAACTTGCTGCGGCGCAGAATGACTTCGCGCTGATACACCACGTAGTAGGCAATGATGTCCAGCAGTCCCATAAGTTGCGGCTTACCGTCGGCAATGGCAACCATGTTGATACCGTAGGACATTTCCAGTTGGCTGTACTTGTACAACAGGGCAATCGTGCGGTCGACATCGGCATCCTTGCGCAGTTTAATTACGGCGCGCATACCTTCCTTGTCGCTTTCGTCTACAATTTCCGCAATGCCCTGGAACATATCTTTCTTCTCGTCCTTAAGCGCGGCGATCTTCATAAGCAGATCTGCCTTGTTAAGCCCGTAAGGAATTTCCGTAATTACGATATTTTTTCTGTCGCCGTTTGCCGCTTCGATGTGCATTTTGGCACGAATTACGATCTTGCCTTTGCCTGTTTCGTAGGCTTGCTTCAAGCCGTCGCCGGGGATGACGAAACCGCCCGTCGGGAAGTCAGGTCCCTTGATGATCTTCATCATCTGGTTGAGACTGATGTTTTTGTTGTCGATGTAGGCAATTACGCCCTCTATTACTTCGCAGAAGTTGTGAGGCGGAATGTTTGTCGCAAGACCTACAGCAATACCCGTTGCGCCGTTGACAAGCAGGTTGGGGAATCGCCCGGGCAGCATGTCCGGTTCCTTGGTGGTATCGTCGAAGTTGCGCGACCAGCGCACGGTGTCCTTTTCGATGTCGCGAAGCAGTTCCAATGCGTAGGGTGACAGTTTTGCCTCGGTGTAACGCATTGCCGCCGCGCTGTCGCCGTCAATGTTGCCGAAGTTGCCCTGTCCAAGGACAAGGGGCACGTTCATTGCAAAGGGCTGCGCCATACGCACCATTGCGTCGTAAATACTGCTGTCGCCGTGGGGGTGGTACCTACCCATACAGTCACCGACGATACGCGCCGATTTACGCGTGGGTTTGTCCGGGGTGTTGCCTTGCTCGTACATGCTGTACAGTATGCGGCGTTGCACCGGCTTCAAGCCGTCCTCTACGCGCGGAAGCGCACGGTCGAGAATAACGTGTTCGGCGTAAGGCATCATGGATTCGCTCATGACGATTTCCATCGGTTTGGTAAGAAGGTTACTGCCGTCCTCCATTTTTTCGATGTCGCTGTGTTCGAGGTCGAATATATCAACTTGTTTCATTTAGCCCTGCCTCCTACACCAATTCTTCAAAGACGGCGTCCTTGTCTTTGTTGAAGTCGGCGTTTTCCGTTATGTATTGCTTGCGAGCCTCGATCTGGTCACCCATAAGGGTTGTCACCATACGTTCGGCTTCGCTGATGTTTTCTATCGTGACGCGCATAAGGGTACGCGTTTCGGGGTTCATAGTAGTTTCCCACAACTGTTCGGCGTTCATTTCGCCAAGCCCCTTGTAACGTTGCAGGTCGTAGCCCTTGCCGAATTCCTGCGCGATTTCCTGCAATTCGTAGTCGTCGTAGGCGTAGCGCACCTTGTCTTTTTTGCTCAGTTTGTACAGCGGCGGCATACCGATGTACACGTGACCCTCGGTAATAAGTTCGCGCATGTAGCGGAAGAAGAAAGTCAGCAAAATTGCCCTGATGTGCGCGCCGTCCTGGTCGGCATCGGACAAAATGATGATTTTGTCGTATTTAAGGTCGTTTATGTTGAAGTCCTCCTCGCCGATACCCGTATCCAGTGCGGAAATAAGCGAGCGGATTTCTTCGTTGGCAAGCACCTGGTCAATACGTTTACGTTCGGCGTTCAGCGGTTTACCGCGAAGGGGCAGTATTGCCTGGAAACGACGGTTACGCGCCTGCTTTGCGCTGCCGCCCGCGCTGTCGCCCTCTACTATAAACAATTCGTTTTTCTTGGCGTCGCGCCCGGTGCAACTTGCCAGTTTGCCTACAAGCGTGCTGTTGAAAATACTGTTTTTCTGACGCGTAACTTCCTTTGCCTTGCGTGCCGCTTCGCGCACCTTTGCCGAAGCAATAGACTTTTTGATTATGGTTTCGGCAGTTTCGCTGTCGCTGCGCAGAATTTCCGCAAAACCATCGGTTGCCAACGCTTCGCACGCCACACGCGCTTCAACGTTGCCGAGTTTGGTTTTTGTCTGTCCTTCAAACTGCACGTTTGCCATCTTGACGGACATGACGAGAGTAATACCCTCGCGGAAGTCCTCACCGATAAGGTTGTCGTCCTTGGGTTTAAGGAATCCGTTTGCGCGGGCATAATCGTTGAACACTTTGGTCATGGCGGTTTTTACGCCGGTTTCGTGCATGCCGCCTTCGCCCGTAGGGATGTTGTTGACGTAACTGATGAAGTTTTCCGTGTAGTTGCTTGTGTACTGGAAGGCAAACTCCAATTCAAGTGTTTCGTTTTTACCCGACCAGTACATGGGCTTGAGGTGCAACGGCGATTTGTTTTCGTTGAGATACAGCACAAAATCTTTCAAGCCGCCCTCGTAGCAAAACTCCTTGTGCATGTCGTTGCCGTCATCGTCATTGCTTCGTTCGTCTGTAAGAATAAACCTGATGCCTTTGTTGAGGAATGCAAGTTCCTTGACGCGCTTTTCGATTACGGCGTAGTCCATCTGTATGTTTTTGAACACACGTGCGTCGGGCAGAAAAGTAACCGTCGTGCCGTGGTCGTTTTCGTCGCAGTCGCCGATGACAACCAGATCCGTTTCCGGCACACCGCTTTGAATCTTGCCCGTTGCGGGGTCCTCCGGGCTGTGAAAACGCTGACGATACACGTGCCCGTTTTTGCGGACGGTGACGACAAGCCACTCCGACAGTGCGTTTACCACGCTTGCGCCCACGCCGTGCAGACCGCCGCTGAACGCATAGTTTTCGTGATTGAACTTGCCGCCTGCGTGCAGTTGCGTGTAAACCACTTCCACGCCGGAAACGCCCAGTTGCGGATGCTTGTCCACGGGTACGCCGCGGCCGTTGTCGCTGACGGTAACGCTGTTGTCGGAATGAATGGCGATGTCCACCTTGTCGGCGTAGCCGTTGCTGGCTTCGTCAACGGCATTGTCAACTATTTCCCACAACAGGTGATGAAGTCCCTTGCTGCCCGTTGTACCGATGTACATACCGGGGCGCATACGGACGGCGTCCAAGCCTTCCAGCACCTGTATGTCTTTTGCATTGTACGTATGTTCACTCAATGTTTTATCCTCCGAGTTGTTTTTCAAATTCTTTTGCAATATGCGCCGCCGAACGACAAAACACACTTCGTCACGGCAAAACAAGCCACAAAAAAAAACGTGACTGACGACACAAGGGCAACAGCCGAGGCATTACCTTTGTAACGTCGGCACACAGGCGAAACTTTACCTGTCGGGCGGCAGAAACTTTTGCCCGACAAACAGCATAAACACTGCCCGTCAAACAAGTAAATGCTCGCCCGCCGTTAACCTTATATCATTATATCACGTTTAATATTACAAATCAAGTATTTATTTTATATTTATACGTCAAATTCCAACCTCATTGCCCGACAAATCGAACGCAGTCAAAATATATGTATAAATATACCGACGAATGTATAATTATTACAATTTTGCAAAATTATACATTTATGCATGCGGCGCGGCGATTACATATGTTTGTCAAGCCAGTCGGCAATGTCGGCGTAGACGTCGTTTTTGTTAATTTCGTTAAGTATCTCGTGGCGTGCGCCGTCGTACAGACATGTCGTAACGTCGGTAACGCCTACCGTATTTTCGTAAAACTTAGCCAACTTTTTTACCCCTTTGCCGTAGTTGCCGACAGGGTCCTCGCTTCCCGCGACAAGCAAAATGGGCTTGGTTACATCTATTGCCTGATAGTACTGCTTTTTGTACAGTTTGCTTATTCCTTCCATAAATGTGCGGTAGAAATTTGCCGAGCACACGTAGGTACAAAACGGGTCGTGATTGTACTTTTCCACTTCGGCTTTGTCACGATTGAGCCATGCGTTTGTACCCTCGCCCTTGAAGTGTTTGTCGTAGGGCTTAAAGCTGAGGTCGGCAATAAACCTAGCTTCGTGGCGCGGTCCCTTGTTGCGGCACATACTGCGGGCTACGGTCTTGCACACGCTGTAAGCCACACCCTTGATGTAGTTGCTGCCTACAAGCACAAAACCTTTGACGTCGGGGTGCTGCTCGACAACCGCTTGCGTGACAAAACTGCCGTAACTGTGTCCCATCATAAATACCGGCAGGTTGTATTTTTCGCGGCAGTAATTTATCAGGGTAAGCTGGTCGTTGACATTGTTGGTAAACATGTCGCCGTCCTCGTAACCGAGACTGCCTTCTTCCGCCGTCAATCCGTGTCCGCGGTGGTCGTTCATCACCACGATGTAACCGCGGCTGTTGAGAAACTTTGCAAAGTCGTCGTATCGTGCCGAGTGTTCCACCATTCCGTGGGCGATTTTTACAACCGCCTTAGGCTCGGCAACCTCGTCCCAGGTGTACAGCGCGATACGCTTTCCGTCATGCGACGTAAAATCAGTTTGTTTCATACAGGTATTCTCCTTGTGGGGTTTTATTTTTCGCGTTGAGCCGAAGTTAGCCTACTTGAAGCACACAAATCAGTTACAAATGGTAAATTGCTACATCATGGGGTGGCGAGGTGTTGCCAATAA
>DPQS01000047.1:9128-12774 GCA_003537755.1 Clostridiales bacterium
TGGCAATTCCTCGACAGGACCCCAATACACAAACTTCCACACTTCGGCATATCATATTTATTGTACACCGACGATTGCACCGCTGTCAATACCGTATTTTTAATAATATTTGTACATAAAATACCGATATGAACATTTTATTTTGCGGAGGGGGCACCGCAGGTCACGTTACGCCCAACCTTGCGTTGATTGACGAAATTTGCAAACTGAAACAAAGCGGTCAATGCCGAAACGAAAAAGCAGGCGAAGTATTTTGCAATGCGAAGATTTTCTACGCGGGCAGTACTCATTCCGACGGCGAACTGTTGTCGCCGTATGTCCAAAGCGGCAAAGTGGAAAAATATTTTCGCCTTGACGCACCGAAGCTGCGCCGCACCTTTTGCCTGTCAAACTTCGCGCTGCCGTTCAGGTTTGCCAAGGCGGTGAAACAGGCAGGCAAAATCCTTGACGAAGTTAAGCCGCAAGTAATTTTCAGCAAGGGCGGCTACGTCGGCTTGCCGATAGTAATTGCCGCAAGCAGAAGAAAAATTCCGTCCGTTCTGCACGAAAGCGACCTTTCGATGGGGCTTGCCAACCGAATTTCCATGCGTTACGCAACACGTGCGTTGTCGGCGTTTCCGCAAAAGAAAGGAAACACCACCGTTGTCGGCATGATTGTGCGACAAAGTCTGATTGACGGTGACCGACAAAAGGGACTTGATTTTTGCGGATTTGACGGAAGCAAGCCGCTGCTACTGGTTATCGGCGGAAGCCTCGGGGCGCAGGCGTTGAACGAAGCAATTGCCGACACGCCGTCGCTTGCGGATAAATTCGATATTTTTGTACTTACAGGCAAGGGCAAAAGTATCGACTGCAACTTTGTACATCAGGCGGAATTTTGCAACACGCCGGGCGACCTGTTTGCAGCCGCCGACGTTTGTCTGACGCGCGCAGGCAGCACCACTTTGTGCGAACTGACGCTTTGCAAAACTCCCTTTGTCGCCGTGCCCCTTGTAAAAGGTTCTCGCGGAGAACAACGGCTTAACGCCGAATACTTTGCAAAGCGCGGATGCGGAACGGTATTGGACGAAAACAAATTACAAAGCCGACTCGCAGGCGCGGTAAAATTTGTTTACGACAACCGCGCAGCATTTGTCGCAAAGCAAACCAGGTACGCCCATACGCTCAACGGCACACAAAATTGCCTTGACGAAATTGCCGATTTGTTGAAAAATGTCGACTTGAAACGCAACAAAAAATCACAAAAAAATTGATACGTAGTAATTTTTTATTTACAATTGAAGTGGCAAAAAAGGGCTCGACAAAAATTGTCAAGCCCTTTTGGGTTTATGTTTAGAATACATTTACAAACGATTTGTCACGCCCTGCATAAGCGACCCGACAGGCAGCACCGTTAAAAATCAAGTACGTATTCCTTGTCTACAACGCCGCTACTGAGCGATTCGTGCGCGACGTCGTACATGTGGCACGCGCCGTAGTTTTCCGCAGACAAGTCAACTTCGAGATAACTTACGCCCTTGCCGAGCACTCTACCCGTTTCGGGGTCGATCCACTTGCTGCGAAACATCTGCACGTCGGTGTAGTTGAACAGACTTCGCACAAAGGGATGCAGCCATTTCAGTTCGTTTTCGTCCTTGAAAAACGGATATGTATGGTAGCCGCAGCAACGTCCGTAAGCAAGCATTACACCGTTTTTGTCTACGCCGCGCAGGTTGTTGACGTGGTCGTGTCCCGCAAGCACTGCCTTAGTGCAGCCGAGTTCCACAATTTTGTCATACAGCGCGTAACCGCCGCCGTCGTAATCGGCGGAAATATTTCCCGTCTGGAAGTAGACACCGGGCATTTCGGTGGATTTTCCGCTGAACGGATTGGTGTACGTCCAGCCTTCTTCCAGAATGAAGCCGCTGCTTTTCGTTACAACACCGCTTTGAATGTCGTTGTACATGTCGGCATACGCGCGGAAAGGCATGTGCATAAACAGCGAAGACTGAATGTCGCTTTTTATCGTGCGCAGCCCTTGCACGTTCCAGGCGTACCACTCGGCTTGCTCCGCCGAAACTTCGTCGTACAGCAAGTGTCCGCTGTTAACCTTGACATCGGGATACATGTTGCTGTCAATCATACTAAGCGCGTACAGCAAGTCGCCGCGGCTGTCCACAACTTTGACAAAATAGTTACTTTCGCCCTTGATGTTGCTCGGACCGCCGTCAAACAGACAGTACTTGTAACGATCGAAAATTTTGCTGTGTCTGTACTTGCTAAGTCCGTATTCGCTGTCGTGATTACCGTACACAAACGCCCAGTAAACCTGCTGTTCTTCCATAAAATCGCAA
The DNA here is from genome assembly GCA_003537755.1 of Clostridiales bacterium. Taxonomy (GTDB): domain Bacteria; phylum Bacillota; class Clostridia; order Christensenellales; family CAG-314; genus Fimimonas. Next base: position 11,462 of record DPQS01000047.1, read on the forward strand.
AAGTACTCTACCGCACCCTTGGCAAAAATGCTGAGCGTAAGGTCGCCTGTAACGACGGCAATGTCGGGACGATTGACGGCAATTGCCTTTTTTAGCAGGTCAAAAGTTTCAACGTCCTGCGTCATGTAGCCGAACTTTATTTGCGCGTCGGTAATCTGCATAATTTTCAGCGACGTTTGTTCTTCGGCAAGTTTAAGCGTGGGCATGGAATCGTAGTACTCGGCGAAGCTGTCCGTCGATTTCCACTCTTTTCCGTTGCCGTAGTAATTTTCCGCAGGGGTAATGCCACACGCTGCGTAATGGATTGCGATGCAGCCGCCCAGTATCATGATTACAGCCAGCGCGATACACCAGCCGTTGCGGCGTTTAAGTTTCTTTTCGGTAGTAGCCATTTTTCTTCCCGTCCGATTTATATTTTTTTGTCGCTGCAAAATTGCTACTGCGACAACATAACGGTGCAAAAAAAAACGCAACCGTATGCAATTTTTGCAAACAAATTTACTTGCCGTTAAATTGTATCACAGTTGCGTTGTCAAATCAAGATGTTTTGTAAAAATGATTATGTTACGACACAATTATTTTACGATACTTGAGAAAAATGTCTCGCAAAGAGGCAGCCAATTTTGCAAGCGCGTCATAAACGGCTGAAAATCGTTTGTCAATTCGTCGCATGTCGAAAGTCCGTGCCAACCGCTTGAAAACATGTGCAGTTCGCACTTCACGCCGCAAGCAAGACATGCCTCGATGTAGCGAATAGAGTTTATCGGCGATACGACTTTGTCCTCCGCAGTAGTCCACACAAAACTCGGCAAAGTTCCCGCAGTCACGTTTTTGTCAAGGGCAATGCTTTCCGCAACCGTTTTCTTTTCTGCGTCGGTTCTGTCTGCAAGCAGGTTCTGGAAGCTGCCGACACTGTACTCCGCGCTTATTACGGGGTAGCACAACCCTGCCGCCGTTGCGGCAATATCCCAGTTTTTGCCAAATTTTTCGTTTACGTTCATGTAGTCGGTTGCGAAGTTGCCTACAAGGTGACCGCCTGCGGAAAAACCAACCACGTATATGCGGTCAAGGTCAACGTGCAGCTCGTTTGCATGCTTACGTATGTAGTCCACCGAAGCGCACAGTTGCAGCAATTGCGCGGGATAATATGCCTGCGGACGGACGGAATAGGTAAGCACAAACGCATTGTACCCCTTGCCCATAAAGTACGCGGCAATCGGCTCGCCCTCGCGCTTGCTGACCATTGCGTAGCCGCCGCCGGGCACAACGACGATTGCGGGGCGTTTGTCCATCACATCGTCATCGCGGAAAGT
>DPQS01000047.1:12944-14570 GCA_003537755.1 Clostridiales bacterium
GTCCAGTCCGTACAATTTAGAAATTTCAATCTGACAAGTTTGCATAATAATACCTCTTTGCGGTCGTCGTGCGGAAGGTTTTACCTGACAATGCGGCAAAAGACGCAACCGTCACCTAACAACCTGACTGTATTTAATGATAGCACAAACACAAACCGAAGTCAATGGGGAAAACAATTTTTCAAACATTCACATCGTCGACATCGTATTGTTTTCAAACAAAAAGGGCCGATCGCAAAATGCAATCAACCCTGACAATTCACTACAACATAAAAGCCACGCCGCAAGCAAGTGCGCACACATACACCGCAATAAACAAATACGGGATACGTTTTTCGCTGTTGGTGAAAGAAACATATTTTTTCTTGTTCAGTTTGTCGGATAAGGCTTGCCATTCCGCATCGTACAGCGAGGCAGGCAACTGTTTTTCAATGTAACTGATTATTTTCATTTTACTTCCGTTAAGGTCGCCGTAGGACGACAGCAACTTGATCCACGATATGGACAAAACAATCCCGACAATTGCAAGCAGTATACCTATAAACAGCTTGTAAATCGACAAAATATCGAGTGCCCAAATCATGCCCAATGCGCCCATCAGTGCAGAATTGACAGAAATGTAAAAATTGTTTACGCTTTGTCTGCGCGCAACCAGATCTTCCGACGTTTTGAGAAATACTTTGTACTGCTCGAGAAGCACCTCTTTGTCGATGTTTGCGATATCCTGATTAAACACGTCGTAATTGCCCGCATTGTAATTTTTGATTACATCGACAATTTCGTCAAGAGTTGTTTCTTTGCAATACAATTGCTTCGTGCCGGAAAACCCGTCAAATACACTCAGACTTTCGTTCAGAACATTGTTTTCATTCAGCCTGACGGCATAAATCGGCTTTTTGTATTTGATTGCCGTGCGTATTTCCCAATCTATGTTTTGACTTTTGTAAGAGGACTCGCCCACAAAAAACACCACCATTTGCGCACGTTTAATCTTCTGTTTGGCTTCACCCTTCCAGAATCTTCCGCCGTTGTTAAGTACAAGCGTATTAAAAGAAAATAAGTTTTTTCTGATTTTAAGTATCTCTTTGTCAACCATTGCGCGGTCGCTTCCGGAGTGTATTACAAATACGTCCATTATTCTTCCCTCGATATTTTAGTTGTTAAACAACGCCGTTTTGATGTGCGCCATAAACATTTCGTCATTGAGTGCAGTTGCCATCAGTAATCGTTTTTGAAAATAAAACAACGACAAAATTCATGTCGGGTAATACATATGCGGTATCGTTTTTTACCTGTATATATGGATTTTACGCAACAAAAACGGTTATTTACTTTTAGTGGTGAAATAACGTTCTTAATAAAAATCATTTTGCAGACTAAACAAACTATTTTGCATGTCTATGGTAACATTTTTATTCTGCCATGTCAACAATTGTTTGAAAAATCAGACGTAATTGTCGTTTTTAACAATTCGAGTATTTTTCAGATTTACGACAACAACACAGAATGTAACATCCCGAAGAAATTCGCGCGAAAAAATTACACAAAAACTCTTGCCAAATGCCACAAAATGCGTTACAATATTTTAGCAAGTTACGGAGGCATAGCTCAGTTGGTTAGAGCGCT
>DPQS01000047.1:14588-15239 GCA_003537755.1 Clostridiales bacterium
TAGCGCAGTTGGTAGCGCGCATGGTTCGGGACCATGAGGCCAGGAGTTCAAGTCTCCTTACTCCGACCAGAACCGGACGCTTCCCCGAAGCGTTTTCATGGGGGTATAGCTCAGTTGGTTAGAGCGCTTGCTTCACATGCAAGAGGTCGTAGGTTCGAGTCCTACTGTCTCTACCAAGTGTGATGGTCTATAAGTCTTTTCTTATAGACCATCATTTTTGCATTTTCAGGGGCATTTCCGCCCATTTTTAACCGACGGCATAAAGGTCGAAGGAAAACACGATATCGAGTTCCAATTCAAATGTGGAGTCGATATCCACGAAACCATATAAACGAAGACTACTATCCAATAAAACGGGTAGTGGTCTTTTTTTATTTAGTCCGGATGCTAAAATTGTTGAAAAGTCGGTAAAAATATGCTATAATAGAATTAGTTGCGGAGCAGACAAAACGAAATCAAAAGAGATAGAGGTCGTCGGAATTGCGGCGTTTGCGATTGCTATTGTCGTAATCCTTGAGATTGCCGGAGTGCCGATGCCGCTTTAACAGAATAGGAGAAACTGATAATGGTTATTCTTACGGAACAGATAGATATTCCGGCACCCTATGAGAAAATGGAGGCGTGGGTTGCTAACTTTGAGGAAGAGTTTGT
>DPQS01000047.1:15441-23132 GCA_003537755.1 Clostridiales bacterium
TCTCTATAACGGGAACTATCATGCAGGAAGCAAGGTTCGCTTCCGCGAGATTGTCATGGGGCTGGACTACGATGTGACCGGTACAATTAAGGAATGCGAGCAGGATGAAAACCACTTCCGCATAGTCTTCCAAAGCGACAAGAAGACAGCTTTTATTACTTTTGAAGGAAAGCGAACAGAGACAGGGTGCCATTTCTCTCATACAGAGGCTTTCGGCATGACAACGCCGGTAATCGGGGCGATTATGAATTTCCTGATCTTCAAAGTGTTTTTTAGGAAAAAGGCAAACTGGCAGCTTATCCGGGATGATATGATTCTGGACAACAAATATTTAAGCGATATTCTAACCGAAGGAAAATACCCGGAGAGAATCCCGATGGACAAGCTGTTGACCGGAGCGAAGTAACCGAACGGGAGGGCGTTTTTCGACACTTTTTCAATCGATTGCATAAAAGTCGAAGGAAAACACGATATCGAGTTCCGATTCAAATGCGGAGTCGATATCCACGAAACCATATAAACGAAGACCACTATCCAATAAAATGGGTAGTGGTCTTTTTTTATTTGCATGGGGTAGCAAAAAGTAGTTATAGTCCGACACACCACCGAAAGGTGCCTGAAAAACGAGATTTTGTCGTACATACACACGTTTAACGGTTTGTAAGTTTTCTTACAGACCGTTATTTTTTATTAAATTCATTTTTCATAAGGTTGATTTTAATATTCATAATTATCTTTCCGTTTTTAACAGCCGTACTTCTACGTCATGTTGAACAAAGCCATAGGCGCAGTCGAAATTTCACTTTGTCGCGTAAATCATTTTGTTTTTCCTACTAAACAACTAACGGAAGTTTCTTTGTTTTAGTAGGTGCACGCTCCGTGCTCCCCCGGAATGGCTCCGCTCGCCTACAAACATGCCTTTTCGATAAAAGTCGCAGACGATGTGCACGCATATAAAAACATCACCTGTATCCATACAAAAAAAAGGAAGCAAAGTCGGGCTGCTTCCTTTTTTTGTTATTTAGTTCTGCTTTGAATAACGTTTTGCGACAAAAATTCAAATATTCTCCGGTGTATCATTACGTCGTTACTGCATTACGCAACAATTCTGCCAACTTTATTTTATCGCAAGATGTGAGTCTCAGCAACGTCACCACTTGTAACTTTGCAACCGGTTGCCATGCAAATCGAACAACGCAATGCCCGTTTCGTCAAGCACCATGTAATCGGCAATGCCGTCACGCGGCAAAGCCATACTGCCGACGTTTGCAACAATTACGCCGTCAACCACGCGTATGCGCCCGATGTGCGTGTGACCGTGCACAAGCACATCGCCACTGCCGATAAGCGGCGGCATACGAAGTGCATTGAAACGGTCACCGTGGGTAAAATACAGAGTGCGCCCGAAGTGATACATCACGGCATTGTCGTCAAGGCTTGTCGGCAAATGTACACCCTGCCACAGGTAATCGTTGTTGCCGCGCACAAGGTACAACACGCTGTCGATTTGACCGAGCAAACAGGCAATTTTGCGTTGCGAGCCTTCGTTACTGCCGAAAATATCGCCGCACACGACAACCTTGTCGGGGTGCAATTTTTCTGCAATGCGTACCGCTTCTTCCACCGCTTCAACGTCGCCGTGGAAGTCGGAAAATACACAAATTTTCATATACGTATGCAAAAATCAGTTACGAGCGAGGTTACGATACAGCGTAATGTATCTTGCGCTGCTTTCTTTCCAACTGAAAGCCTGTCCCATGCCGAAGCGTTGAATCGTGCGGTAAATCTTGTTGCGATTGTAGTAAAAATCTATCGCGCGGTTTATCGTGTATTCGAGGTCTGCCGAGCTGAGCGGCGCAAAACTGAAGCCGTTGCCCTCGCCCGTCTCTTCGTTGTAACTTTTGACCGTGTCCACAAGTCCGCCCGTTTCGCGCACTATGGGCACTGCACCGTACTTGAGCGCAATAAGTTGCGTAAGTCCGCACGGCTCGAAGAGACTGGGCAACAACACAAAGTCCGCCGCCGCGTAAACCCTGTGCGCAAGAGTGTTGTCGAAGAATATACAAGCCGACATCCTGTCGGGATGGCGTGAAGCAATTTCCTTGAAGGCATGTTCGTAGCGCAGTTCGCCCGTGCCGAGCACCACTATCTGAATGTCATGTTGCAACAGGTCTTCCGTCACGGGCAGCAACAGGTCAAGTCCTTTTTGGTCCACCATGCGGCTGACAAACGCAAACATCGGCACGTCCTCGCGCTGAGGAAGCCCCAGCGTGCGTTGCAGGGCAACTTTGTTGGCGTTTTTGCCCTTTTTGTAGGTTACTCGGTTGTAGGTTACGTCAATCAGTTCGTCGTGCGCCGGGTTGTACACCGTGTAATCCACGCCGTTTATTATGCCGCTCATCTTGTAAGCGATGCTGCGCACAACGCCGTCAAGCCCTTCGCCGTATTCCGGCGTGGCAATTTCTTTGGCGTAGGTGTCGGATACTGTCGTCACGGCATCGGCAAAAATCATTGCTCCCTTCATCAGGTTTACACCGCCGGAGGCAAGCAGTCTGTCATCGGTAAAGTACCAGTCTGGCAGCCCCGTCAAATCCTTCATGCACTCGACGCTCATCCACCCCTGATACTTCAGATTGTGAATGGTATACACTGTCTTTGCGCCCGACACACTGTCGCACGCGCCGTAAAAAGCGTGTTTAAGCACGGGAATGTAGCCCGTAGACCAGTCGTTGCAGTGCAAAATGTCCGCCTTTACGCCCAGCCAGCCAACAAGGTCCAACGCCGCCTTGGAGAAGTAGGCAAAACGCTCGTTGTCGGCAAAGCAGTACATCGGTCCCTGAAAATAATACTCGTTGTCCAAAAATATATAATTTACGTTGTCGCGCACGAGTTTGTACACGCCCACATACTGATGACGCCAGTTAACGTCGGTGTAAAAATACCCGAGGTATTCCATCTGCGCCTTGTAAGACAGTTTGATTATGTCCTTGTAGTAAGGCATTACCACGTACACGTTGTTGTCCTTTTGTTTGGCAACCGCCTTGGGAAGCGCACCCAAAACGTCACCCAAACCGCCGCTTTTGGCAAACGGTTCCACCTCTGCGGAAAAATAAAAAATGTTCATACAACAAACCTCCATTCAATTTCAGGTTTTCCGCTACCGCCACCGATAATTTTTGTAAACGTGACGGCGAACGGGAACACTATTGTCCATCACTGAACGCCGATAATTTTTGCAATCGGTAAAGACATTTTCAACCTCTTTGCCGATGACTGAATTGCAACTACACCTTTTTCGATTCAAACAGTTTTTTCATTTCTTCAAAGAAAGTCGCGCTGTCCTTGAATTGACGATAAACCGCAGCAAACCGAATGTACGCAACCTCGTCAAGTTGCTTCAACTCGTCCATTACGAGGTCGCCGATTTTTTGCGATGTCACCTCTTCTTCCAGGCTGTTGTACAGCGTTTTTTCGATGTTGTCAACAATTTTGTCTATCTGCGCCATGCTGATGGGACGTTTTTCGCAACTGCGCAAAATGCCGTTTTTAAGTTTACTTCGGTCGTAAAGCTGGCGCGTGCCGTCACGTTTGACAATCAGAAACGGTGAAATTTCGATTGTTTCAAATGTGGTAAAACGCTTACCGCATTGTACACATTCACGTCTGCGGCGAATACTGCGCCCGTCGTCGGTAGAACGACTGTCGATTACTTTGCTGTCTTCACAGCCACAATACATACATTTCATAAAAGACCTTTTCCAATAAATAAACTTGTTACACGCAAGGATTACTGCAAATTACCCTGCAACTTTGCAAGAATGACTTCGTACTCTTTTTGTGGGCTGGTGCCGTTGTCGTCAAAGCGATTAAGAGTGTTTTCGTCCCAGAAACGCGCCACGTTTGGGGTAATCTCGTCTGCAATCACAAGTCCCGTACCAACACGTCCGAATTCCAGCTTGAAGTCGGCAACCACAATGCCCAGCGGTTTCATAAGGTCGTTAAGCACTTTGTTGACCCTGGTGGCGCAGTAGCACATAAAGCTCATTTCCTCGCGGTCGCAAAGCCCCAGCGTCAACGCATGATATTCGTTGATTACCGGGTCGCCGAGTTGGTCGTTTTTGTAGCAGAACTCCAGCACGGGAAAACGCAGTTTGCTGTGGTAGGGAAGACCCAGTCTGTCAACAATGCTGCCTGCGGCGTAGTTGCGCACAACCACTTCCACGGGTATCATTTCGGCGCGGCGCACTACGCTGCTGTTGTCGTCGTTAAGCGAAACAAAGTGCGTTGCAATGTTGTTTTCCTCGAGGTTTTGCATCAGAATGGCGTTTATTTTGTTGCAATACGCGCCCTTTCCCTCAAAATACTGCTTCTTTTTTGCATGGTACATCATGGCGTCGTCGCTGAACTCGGCAATTGCCAGTTTCGGGTCGTCCGTCTGCCACATGCGCTTGGTTTTGCCTTCGTAAAGTAATTGTTGCTTTTGCATGTTTTCAACTCCTTCTTTACTCTATTTCCGAAGTGTCGGCAGGCTCGACAAGCGGTTCGTCCGCAAGCCCGAGCACTACCAACACGCCCGTTTTGCCATTGTAGGCAAGATTTACCTTTTTGTTGTTGTAGTCGTCCACAAGATTGACGGCAAACATGCCGCTGCCAAACATATACGGAGTGTTCAACGTGATGTCTTTGCTGTCGTCATAGGGCAGACACACCTCGTAGCGCACGCTTCCGCGATACACATGCGGTTTGTCCAGTACAGCCGAGTACACCTTGTACTCGTCGATATTTTTCAGCATACGCGCGCGCTTGACAATGCAGTAAATTACAGGTCCCGAAATTGCCAGGACTCCCACACCGACCGACACCGTAGCCGCATACAGAAACACAACGCCGACATTTGTGGTAGGCATAAGCACAAACGCCATTACAAACAGAACCAGCACGGCAAAAACCGCCCACATTGCAACCAAAGTTTTTATCGTGCGACCGTATGTTTTGTAGTCGAGCGAATTTTCGATTTGTCTTTTCGTCATTTGTTTTTCCTTTTTATCTGCGGAATTTTGTACGTCAGTTCGACAGCCTTGCTGCCTTGCAGTTTAAGTTCGAAACAGTTACCTTCGGGCTTTTCGTCAATGTTGCACTTAACCGGTTTGCGCACAAATGCAGGAAGTTGCAGTTTTACTACGAAGTCCTTTTTGCCGCTTACACACACTTTGAATTGTCCCTTGTAGTCGTCCCTGATTGCCGACACGGTAACGCCGTTGTCGCACGCCATGTCGCGGAATTCGACGTAATGCCAGTCACTCGGGACGGCAGGAAACACGTTTACGTAGTTGCCGCAACAATACAGCAACATCTGCTGTACGGCGTTTGCAAACACAAGGTTACTTGTAAGTTGCACGGGGCTCCATACCCCGCTGCCGCACACACCCATGCCCCGCCAATCCTTGTCAAGCATTACAAGGTTGTTTGTGACAGTGCCGCGCACCACGTCGCACAATGCCGCAACGGTTTCGTCGGCTAAGCCCAGACGCGCGTAAACAGAGGCAAGCACTGCCGTGTTGAAACTGTTCTGAGCGGCGGGATTACTGCGCTTGCGGTCGGCTGTACGCTTGTAAAGGAACGTTTCGTCCTCGTCGGCAAGCAGGTTTACGCCTTGTCCGAAGTAAGCGGAATACAGCGTACCGTTGGAAACGCCCGTATAGTCCACGCCGATTATGCTGTTGACAAATTCCTTCATTGCGCCGTCGCTGCCTGTTTGCGGTTTCGGCAGGGCCGACAGCAGTTTTTGCCAACGGTCGTCGACTTTGACGCCGAGAGTTTGACAGGCTTCGACAAGGTTTGTCAGAAGGTCGCGGCACAACTCGAAGTCCAGTATGCTGTTTTTGGCAACTATCGGTCTGCCGTCGAGTTTGTAGCCGTCACCGAGGCGCATAGGCAAGGGCGAAGGCACGATTTCCGCATTGCCGTCGTCATTGACGCGCACAAAGTCGATGTAAAACAGCGCAACTTCCTTCATGAACGGCAGCAGTTTACTGCGTAAAAAGCGCGTGTTTCCGCTTACTTTTACGTAGCGGTAATAGAAATTGCACAGCCACGCCGCCGCGCCCGAAAAGTGTACGCCGAACACGTCTGTTGTGCCAAGCCGCCCGGTTTTCGGAGCTTGCACCACGGGTACTACCACGCCGCGACAGTTGAATATGCGTTGCGCGTTGTTTTTGTAATCGCCGACAAACTTGTCGAAATTGTCGAAAGTTTTGTCAAGACCCTGATACATGTTACCCTGCAACGCAAACAGGTAGCTTGTCTGCATTTGCCCGTCGAAGGTCAGAAAACTGCGGTACGGCTTGTAACTGCCGTTCCAGAGTCCCGTCGGGGTAAACAATCTGCCGTCGTCGCATGTGCCGCACACAAACAGGTAACGGGCAAACTTGTACAGTTTTTCGCAAAGTTCGGGCAACAAATGACCGCATTCCGCTTCGGCAAGCAGTTCTTCGACGTTTTTGTCCGCGCCGTCATTCAGCCTGACAAGCGCACTGTTGAAAAGTTTCGCATGCACGGCAGCATGTTCCTTGAGCATTTTTTCAAAGCCGTCGCGCATAGAGGCAAGTTCCAGTTTAAGCTCGGCAAATTTTTTGTCGCGCGATCCGACAAAGGTTTTGACGACAATCAGCACCTGCTGCGCGTTGTTGATAAGCAGCCTGTCGGTTTCTGCGCGCATTGTTCCGCCAAGGGGTGAAATTTTGCACACCATTCCGTAGTCCGCGCCGGTGTCGTCGTTGCGTGCGGCAAAGCAAACAAATTGCTTGTCGTAGGTCACCGTCACGCCGTCAGGCATTTCGCATACGCCTTCGTAAGTGCGTGCGTTTACCCTGTGCGGAAGTTCGACGGTCAGCGTGCAGGAAATTGCGCCGTTGCCGTTTTTACTGAGCCTGTACACCACGGCGTCGTCGGTGCGCGAAACAAACAAATCACGCACAAACTTTGTGCCGCCCACGTTGTACGAAACTGTTGCAACGCCGCGTTCCATGTCAAGCACACGGCGGTAGCCGGACGTCGTCGCATTATGTCTCAGGTGCAGGTTCAGCTCGGCAAGCGGCAGTGGATATTCCGCCTGCGGACGGAAGTTTTTGGCAGCAAGGGCGTCGGGGATTACTTTTTGCGCACGCAGAAATTCCCCGTCGTTGACAAGGTTGACAACTTCGGGCATGACTTCGGAAACGTCGGGCACCACGGTTGTACGCCCCATGCGGTACAGCGATGAATCGTTGATAAGCACTCGTTCTTCCGTTGCTCCGCCGTAGACGTTTGCGCCAATTCTGCCGTTGCCTGCGTACAAACCCTCGCGCCACTTCTCACCCCACCAGCGAGGCGGAGTGACAAAACTTAGCATGTTACTGTTTTTTGCCAATTTGCACCTACCCCGATTTGCCTTAACGGCAAACCATTGTTTGCTTGCAAAAGCTACGGCAGAACAACTTAATGCCACCGCAAATGCAAGTTTGCTGCTACACCAATCTTTCTCCACATACATTATACCACAAGACGGGCGTTTGTGTCTATGTCAAAGAGGCGTACAAAACCGAAAAATATGTTTATTTTTTGATTATATTACGGCAAACGTTGTTTGCATGCTTTTCACCGTCGCCATACGTGCGATAGAAATTTTCGTTAGGGTTAATTTAGCCATCACT
>DPQS01000047.1:23336-26613 GCA_003537755.1 Clostridiales bacterium
TCGGCGGCTAATTATGCGTTAAACACAACTCGTTGGTTAACAAGCAAAAAGGCACAAACTTTCGCCTGTGCCTTGAGTGCTATTTACGTGTGTATGGTCCCTTCCATGCGGGGCGATCGAGCACCTCGCCGAGAATCATAATTCGGGCAAGTTCCTTGCCGTCAACGTCATTGTCGGCGGTTGTCGGGGCGTAATCGGGGTCGTTTTCGATAAGGCGCACGCCGCTGAGGTCGGCGCAACCTTCGTCGTCTATCGAGCCGAGACTACCCTCGATGGGAGCATAATGTTCCTCAAAGCCGACATGGTCGTGCGCGTGAGCGTCTCTTACGGCAGGACAATTGTCATTGTGCGTGTCGGCGGTTGCCGAGTTGCCGTTTTGCGCCGTCCGCTGTTCGCCGTTCCGCGCGCGCAGACCATTGAGGTAAGCGCGTTGCGACGGGGTAAGCCCGCTGTTATCCGCCGAATACCCGTCGTCGGATTGACTGCGGCTGCGCGTTGTTGCGCCGCTACTTCCGTCGGTTTTATTTTGATTGGCTTTTTTCTTAAAGCATACGCACATAATTGCGAACACGACGAAAAAACCTAATATAAACAGCATCGGAAACATGGTTTCACCTACTTGTTGTCGCCTTTACTGCCGCTTGCTTTTACAGTGTGGCTGTCACCGCTCAGCGAGTTGCGCATTGCTGTGTCTGCCTGAATGTTTTGCATCTGGTAGTAGTCCATGATGCCCAATCTGCCATGGCGGAATGCTTCTGCCATGGCGCGGGGAACTTCCGCTTCGGCTTCCACAACCTTGGCGCGCATTTCCTGCGTGCGGGCGCGGTTTTCCTGTTCCTGTGCGATTGCCATTGCGCGGCGTTCCTCGGCATTGGCTTGCGCGATACGCTTGTCTGCTTCTGCCTGGTCCATCTGCAATTGTGCGCCGATGTTGCGACCTACGTCCACGTCGGCAATGTCAATGGACAAAATTTCATACGCCGTACCGCTGTCAAGACCCTTGGCAAGCACGGTTTTGCTGATCATGTCAGGGTTTTCCAGTACTTCTTTGTGCGTTTCGGACGAGCCGACGGTAGTTACGATACCTTCGCCCACGCGCGCGATGATTGTTTCTTCGCCTGCGCCGCCGATAAGACGGGCAATGTTGGCACGCACCGTTACACGCGCCTTTACACGCAGTTCGATACCGTTTTTGGCTATGGCGGAAATTACAGGGGTTTCGATGACCTTAGGGTTGACGGACACTCGAACGGCATTGAGTACGTCGCGGCCTGCAAGGTCGATTGCCTTTGCCGATTGCAGACTGAGGTCGATGTTTGCGCTGTGCGCCGAAATAAGGGCATTTACGACGTTGCTGATGTTACCGCCTGCCATTACGTGGCTTTCCAGTTCCGCAATGTCGATGTCAAGTCCTGCTTTTTTTGCGCGAATGTACACGTCTACAAGTTGTTTGTACTTAATGCGGCGCATCTTCATACCGACAAGACGTCCCATACTGATGTGAGCGTTACTTACCGCGGCAATGAAGTATGTGCCGATAGGCAGAAACAACATAAGTATAAACAGAAATACTACAGCAACAACCGCTACGGTAATTGCCGTGGTTGCGCCTGCACTGATAGACAGTAATGAAAGCATTTTTTACATTTCTCCTTCTTTGAAATACGTTTTATTTGTTGTCGTCCACTTTGACAACGGTCACAGTGGAGCCTTCCACCGCAACTACTTTGACCGTCGCACCCTTGTCAACAAAGCCGTCGCGTGCGACAACGTCAACCGGTTTGCCGTCAAATTCCGCACGACCTACCGGGCGCAGAATAGTTGTCGCACTGCCCGTGCGGTCAACAAGCGACGTGTAGTCCGCCGTGCCTTCGGTAAGCCCGTCGGGGACAGCCGACTTGACGGTAAACATCGAATTTTCGTTCTTTTGCCTGCTTCGGATAAACTTACCCATGAGCAAAAACAGCAGCCCGAACAACACCGCCGACAGCAACAGCATGTACAGCAACATAAGCGCGTCGCCGCCCATTACCATACGTACGACAATTGCCGCGCAGACAAGCACTATACCCGATATCCCGAAAAACCCGAAACCGGGGATAAGCAACTCTATCACGCAAAACACAATGCCGATAATAAACATTGCTATTACAAAGGGATTCATTTCGGAAAACAGCCTTGCGAAACTGCTGTCGGAAAAGCCCTCTGCCAACATATTGAGTATCATTTTTTCTCCTTAATACGGACTATACGCGTAGTCATTGCCACTTGCAAATTTTGTCTGCTTGCGGCAAAGCTCGTGCGACTTCAGTGCGCGCCGATACGGCGCACTACTGTTATTCTTCTTCGGCGTGAGGTTGCAGGAGGCCTATCTTGCCGTCCTTACGGCGGTAGACAATTTCCACCTCGTTTGTTTCACTGTTGACAAACACGTAAAAGTCGTGGTCCACCATGTCCAGATTCTCGGCGGCTTCTTCCGCGGTCATGCGGGATATATCGAAAGACTTCACCTTGGTAATCTCGGGCGGCGTCATGTCTACGTCGGACACGTACTCGAACTCGGCAGGACGCTCCGGCAGATGGAAAGACTGATTCAACTTTTCACGGTGCTTGACAATCTGACGTTCCAGCTTGGGCAAGCACTGGTCGATGTTGTAGTACATCGTGTCGCCCACCACTTCGCTACGCAGGTGCGTGCCGTGATAATTAATGGAAATTTCCATCTTTGTTTGTCTGCCGAGATCCGTCAATACTATTTTGCACGGAGTGTCGGCGTCCGGAAAATACTTGTCCAGACGGCGAGTCTTTGCCGCGAGGATCTGTTCCAGTCTGTCTGTCACTCTGTAATTTTTTGCTACGATTTCAAGTTTCATAAAGGTACCTCCAACTTGATGTATTAGGCAAAAAGGGGCGTTACCGTTGCGCCCGAAACAGCTGACAGGTCGGCATTTGCACGGATGTTCGCCTTTACTGCTGCTACACCGCCGCAAGCCAAACACGACCACAGACACAAAAACGGCGCGATGCCTGATCTTTTACCTTGATTATATTATATCACATATTTTTTTCGATTTCAATACTTTTGCAAAATATTGAAGCGCAACTTAAAAATGGCGGAATTTATCGGCAAAATAAAATTTTAGCAAAAGCGGAAAAGACGTTTTAGAAAATACGTAATTAACCGATACGTTGAGCAACAACAATAAAAGAACGTTTCGTTATACTTTTTTAGTGGTGCCGAAGTGCGTTAGCGAGTGTAAGGGGTCCTGCCGAGGAA
>DPQS01000047.1:26826-27177 GCA_003537755.1 Clostridiales bacterium
CGGCTGATGCCTCGCGCCGCTTCGCCTGTTAGGGCTTAGTGGTAAGTACGCTTCCCAGCCGCAGGCTCGCGGTGATGTCCCTAATTGGCAACACCTCGCCACCCCTGATGTAGTTGACGAACTGTTTGCAACTTGCTTAAGTACCTCAAATGCGCTAACTTCGGCGGTACGCAGTTTGAAATAGACTGTATAAGGTTCATTTCAAATTATGTCATTGGCGGATTGACGTAATTACAATTCACACGAAATTGCATATCTTTTGACTATGTTATTTATCCCTATTGCCTTTGCAACCGACAATGCCGCCCTTGACCATGAGGGGTGGGCGGTCGGGGTAGCGGCGCTGTGGGG
>DPQS01000070.1:0-18879 GCA_003537755.1 Clostridiales bacterium
AGTGATGGCTAAATTAACCCTAAGACAAACAAATCATTTGCGCTTGCAAATTTTCAAACGGAGTAAATCGGTGGACGAAAAAATCGCAATCAGTCTGGACAACGTGTCCTACTACTACAAAACCTACGACGAACAGGGCATTGCTTCGCCTGCCGTCGGCGTGGAAGGCGTAAGCCTTCAACTTGCCGAGGGCTCTTTTGTCGCGCTTGTCGGACACAACGGTTGCGGAAAGTCCACGCTTGCCAAACTGCTTAACGGGTTGTTGCTGCCCAAGACGGGAAAAGTGACGGTGTTCGGCATGGACACGACGGACAAAAACGCGATTTTCGACATACGCAAGTCGGTGGGAATGGTGTTTCAGAACCCCGACAACCAGATGGTGGCAAGCATTGTCGAAGAGGACGTGGCGTTCGGACCGGAAAACCTCGGGTTGCCGTCGGAAGAAATACGCGCGCGGGTAGACGAGGCGTTGGCACTTGTGGACATGTCGGAATTTGCCAAACGTAGCCCGTCGGCACTAAGCGGCGGTCAGAAACAGCGCATTGCCGTTGCGGGCGCGCTGGCAATAAAGCCGCGCGTGCTTGTGCTGGACGAATCGACGGCTATGCTTGACCCACAGGGACGAAAAGAAGTGCTTGCCGTCGCGCACAAACTTAACAAGGGCGGCATGACGGTGGTACTTATTACGCACTTCCCCGACGAGGTTGTAGACTGCGACAAGGTGTTTGTGATGGACCACGGGCACATTGTGACAAGCGGCACGCCAGACGAGGTTTTTGCCGACGACAAGGTACTTGCGGATGTGGGACTTCGCGCGCCGCGCACCGTTGAACTTGCAAAAAAACTTAAAGCGGCAGGCTTCGATGTGGACGAACATTGCCACGATGACGTTGCGTTAGGGGGTGCGGTATGCAAAAATCTCAGATAACGCCGTTTGTCGCGCCGCAGGACAGCGCGGTGTACGCCGAGCATGTCGCATTCAGTTACAGCACAAAAAAGAGAGACAAAAACAAGGTTTATGCACTGAGCGATGTGTCGCTGGACATCAAGCGTGGCGAGTTTGTTGCCATTGTGGGGCATACAGGAAGCGGCAAAAGCACGTTTTTGCAGCATTTCAACGCGTTGGTGCGGCTGCAAAAAGGCAATATGTCGGTGCTTGGGATAGACCTTTCCGCCAAAAAGCCCGACCTCAAGGCGTTGCGCCGACAGGTAGGTATGGTGTTTCAGTATCCGGAGTACCAACTGTTTGCCGACACCGTGTATGACGACGTCTGTTTCGGACTTAAAAACTTCGACATACCCGCGGAAAAGCACGAGGAACTTGCGCGTAATGCGCTATTTACCGTCGGAATGAACTTTGACGAGGTGCGCAACAAGTCACCCTTCGACTTGTCCGGCGGCGAAAAACGTCGTGTCGCCCTGGCAGGGGTGCTTGTCACCAACCCGTCGCTGCTTGTGCTGGACGAGCCGACTGCAGGGCTTGACCCCAACGGCAAAAGAGAAATTTTGTCGCTGGTCAGACGCCTTAACAAACAAAACGGCGTAACGGTGGTGATGGTGTCGCACGACATGAACGAAGTGTACGAAAACGCCAACCGCGTGATTGTGTTCAGCGACGGCAACGTTGCATATGACTTGCCAACACGCGCGCTGTTCCGCAAGGAAGAAGAAATTACCGCGCTGGGACTGGAAGTGCCGCATATGGCGCGTTTCTGCAACGTACTGGAAGCGGCAGGTTACGCTTTGCCCGACGATGCACTGTCGGTTGACGATGTGTTTGCGGCGGTGTGCGCGTTGAGAGGAGGCTCGGACAAAGGGGGTGACGAACATGTTTCGTGACGTTACCTTCGGTCAGTACTACATGGCGGAGTCATTTGTTCACCGTATGGACGCCCGTGTAAAGTTGGTGCTGTGCCTGCTGTTTATGGTTGGTATATTTTTCGTGACGAGTTTTGCCGTGTTCGGTGCAATTACGCTGTTTTTGCTTGTGGTGATTGCCCTGTCGCGCGTACCGGTTGGCAGCATACTCAAGTCGGTCAAGGGCATTTTCGTACTGCTGTTGTTTACGGCGGTACTGAACTTGTTTTTCACCAAGCGCGGCACGCTTCTGTGGAGCTGGTGGATACTGGAAATTTACGACGAAGGTATCAAGTTTGCGGCAAAAATGTTGTTGCGGCTTATGTTGCTTGTTGTCGGTTCAAACATTCTCACCCTTACGACAACGCCTGTTGACCTTACGCACGCAATCGAAAGTTTGCTGTCGCCACTCAAGGTTTTGCGTTTTCCCGTCAGGGATCTTGCGCTTATTATGAGCCTTACACTGTCCTTTATACCGGGACTTATCGAAGAAACCGACCGCATAATACGTGCGCAAAAGGCCCGTGGCGCGGACTTCGACACGGGCAACATTATCAAGCGTGCAAAGGCTTTTATTCCTATCCTTATTCCGCTGCTTGTGGGCGGATTTCGTCGCGCGGACGAACTGGCAAACGCCATGAACAGCCGCTGTTACGAAGGCTCGGACAAGCGCACGCAACTGAACAAAATGCGCCTCGGCTGGCGCGACGCGGTTGGCGCGTTTGTGACAGTTTCGGTATTTGTAGGTGTGTTTGTGGTGTATTGTAATCAGCAAAGTTGGGCAAATATCACGTGGCTGTATTTTTAGTGCCGGGTTGTCAAAAGTTTGTTGCCGACAAAAATCAGGTTGATGCAAAATGCAAAAAATAAAACTTACAATTGAATACGTCGGCACGGATTTTTGCGGCTGGCAAAGCCAGACAAACGGCAATTCGGTGCAGGACGCAGTGGAGCGCGCACTCGGCAAATACTTCGATTGCGACTTCGTGCGTGTGTATGCCGCAGGCCGAACGGACGTCGGAGTGCATGCAAAAGGGCAAACGGTACATTTTTTTGCCGACCGCGATGTTAATCCGTACAAGTTGTGTCTGGGTGTAAACCTCGCGCTTCCCGACAGCGTTGCGGTGACCTATGCCGAAATAGCGGAGGAGGACTTCGACGCGCGTTTTTCGGCGGTAAGCAAAACTTACGTGTACCGCGTGTACGTTTCGCCCGTGCGCAGACCCCTTCTCGACGCGACGCACGCGCAGGTTTACAAACAGTTGGACGTAGCAGCCATGCAAGCCGCGGCAAAATTGCTTGTCGGTACGCACGACTTTGCCGCGTTTCAGAACACCGGCAGCAACCTTAAGGGGACGGTGCGCACAATCAATTCCTTTGACGTGACGGCGCACCCCGACGACGTAATTTGTTTTACCGTCAACGGCAACGCTTTTTTGTACAATCAGGTGCGCATTATGTGCGGTCTGCTTGTGGCTGTCGGCAGCGGACGTTACGATTTGACAGACGTGCAAAACATGCTTGACGGCAAACGCCTTGCTTTTCGTACCCTTCCTGCAAAAGGTCTCACCCTTGAAAAAGTGTATTATTGATTATTAAGAGATTTTTTATAAATATCATTTCAAAGTTCGAAACGTTTTCTAATAAACGTTGCTCATGTAATTAAGTCATCCTGAGCGTAGTCGAAGGATCCCCCGTAAAGGTACCGATCGTCTATAATTATGCTTATTGCAATAAGTAGCAATAGTCGAAAGGAATGATTTCGCGAGATATTTAGATTGCGCAATGCGCGCGTTGCTACGCTCAACTTGACGTAGTTACAGTGTTCTGTTTGTGAAACGATTAGTTGAGCAAAAAAACCGTCGTAAGTAATAAAAACTCACCGAAACAATCGGTGAGTTTTTTTGTGTAATGTTGTCAAAAGGCAATACATATATATTTTTGGCGACATTTCGCACTATTTTTGCATGCCGTCGATTATTGTAATGACGGCTTTTTGCTGTTCGTCGTTAAGTTTGTCAAACTTCTGCACAAGCGAGTTTTTGTCAGTTTCTTCGCTGTTATCCTTGAAAAAATCAGACAGGCTTATTCCCAGTGCCCT
Organism: Clostridiales bacterium; assembly: GCA_003537755.1. Lineage (GTDB taxonomy): Bacteria > Bacillota > Clostridia > Christensenellales > CAG-314 > Fimimonas. The sequence goes on from DPQS01000070.1 coordinate 3,959, forward strand.
GCATATGTTTGTAAGAGTGGCGATAGACGGGCTTGTGCCTCTTGCGTACATGTTTGCAAGCGTAGATGGCGTAAGGTCGGCTTCGTTGCTTAGTTTGTACATCGTCCAGCCCTTTTGTATTCGTAATTCTTCTATTCTTTTCAATACATCCATAGTAACGAGTTTTCCCCTTTTGTAAAATAATACAATACTTTTGTGAAATAAATAAACCACATATGTATTGACATTCAATCACATATGTGATACAATAAGAGAAAAACACGGAGGAAGAAAAAATGTATTGCAAAAATTGTGGTAAAGAGATTTCGGATAATGCATACGTTTGCCCGAACTGCGGAGTAAAGGTTGCTACCGAAACCGCGCCCAGACAGAAAAACAACAAAGCGTTGATCGGCTTTATTTTCTCGTTTTTCATCCCGTTGGTAGGATTGATTTTGGGTATACTCGGTTACAGGGATTCTCAAGAGATGAACGACGAAGGCAGAGGTCTTGCGATTGCAGCTATCGTAATTTCTGCAGTAGCGCTGGTAATCAACATTATTGTAAGCATCGTTTACATCAGCGCACTTGGTGCTGTAATGCAACTGTTGTAAAAGAAACAGATAATTTCAATCGCCAGTGGTAAAAATTTTGCTATGTGCGGCGGTTTATGCAGAACAACATACAATGTAAATTAAAACAAACAGTAAAACAGACTTCGGACGAGGTCTGTTTTTTTTGTGTATCGCGCTTTAATAGGACGCAAATGTAGTAATAGTCGTGCATTATGTAAAGGGTAAAATCTGCCTTTCGTCGCGATGTCCGTTCGTTTGTGTTCGACGCAAAAGTCAAGGTTGCGCACATTGTCGCAAACAGTTGAGAAAAACCGCGGCTTGCGGTATAATAAAATCATGAAAATCAACAACGAATGGAAAGATTACGAAATAATTGCCACCGGTGACGGCGAAAAGTTGGAACGGTGGGGCAACGTCGTGCTTCTGCGCCCCGATCCGCAGGTGATATGGCATGCGGCAAAACCGCTGGACAAAATCCTGCGCCCCGACGCGCGGTACCTGCGCTCAAGCAGCGGCGGCGGACACTGGGAATACAACAAACCCGTCCCCGACGAATGGCATGTTTCCTGGCGTGACCTGACCTTTGCCGTCAAGCCGATGGGTTTCAAGCATACGGGACTTTTCCCCGAGCAAGCCGCCAATTGGGCAACTATGATTGACCTCATAAAAGGCGCAAACCGCCCGATAAACGTGCTTAACCTGTTTGCATACACGGGCGGCGCAACGGTTGCGTGTCTGTCGGCAGGTGCAAGCGTTTGTCACGTGGACGCCGCCAAAAATATGGTGGAACGTTGCCGTGAAAACGTCGCCCTCAGCGGACTTGCCGACCGTCCGGTGCGGTACATCGTGGACGACTGCCGCAAGTTTGTCAAACGCGAAATCAACCGCGGTCGCCGTTACGACGCCATCATTATGGACCCACCCAGTTACGGACGCGGAAGCAACGGCGAAGTGTGGAAAATCGAAGAGGACATCTGCGACTTTGTGGATTTGTGCGCAGGCGTACTCAGCGACAATCCGCTGTTTGTGCTTATCAACAGTTACACGACGGGGTTGCAACCTGCCGTGCTGAGCAACATCCTTAAGCGTAGTATCCCCGGGGCGGACAAAGCGACGGTGGAAGCCTACGAGGTGTGCCTGCCTACAGACGAAGGCGGGGTGGTGCTACCCTGCGGCGCCAGCGGCTTAATTACGTTTTAACGACGGCGTATATTGGCACATATAGCCGCTACGTGCTCAATCGTGCTAAGTCACGTACGCTTAGTACGTTCCTGTCGCACTCATTCGCCAGTTGCGGCTCTCTGCACCAATCTCCGCCGTCTGAGTAGGTGGTAGTTTCTGTTGAAGTCAAGATATTTGCCGTTGGCTGCATTTGTTCAGGATAATGTCGGCGTGAAAAACGTATGGTCTTGTCCTCGCAAAAGCCTTCGCCCTCGGGGAGAAGATGTCACAAAGTGACGGATGAGGGGGCAGAAGTAAATTTGTTGCAGTGCCCGACTGAAACAAAGCGGAACCCTTTCGGGGGATTGCCACGTCGCGACAAAAAAGCAGTCGCTTCTCGCAATGACGTATATTGAAATCGGCAGTGACAAAAATCACTGCAAACAATCTACTCGCCTCGCCGGCAAGGCGCGGATGAGCGGGCAGAAGTAAATCTATTGCAGTGTCGGATTGCAACCAAGCAGAGCCATTAGTTGTTTCTTACCGCATTGCAAAGGTTGCCAAGTTCGGCAAATTAGTATATAATATATATTCGTGTGCAGGCGGCAATGTTTGGGCGAAAAACATGACGATTTTTCGTCCTAAGGTAACAACAAACGTTGTGCATTACAATGGTTGTGTTGCCTGCATCCACGACAACAAAACTGTAATTTTGTCTGTAGTCGGGCATGTCGGCGTTGCCTGTTTTACTGTTTTATCTGTGACGGCGAAAGGGAAACCTACCTGTCGCGAGTACTTGACTGACGGCAACATAGTCACGAAATTTACAATACGTATCGTCTTTTTCGATACAATTTATTCCAAAACGGAGTTACAATGAGCAGAAATTTTACAATGGATGACGTCACGATTTTGCACGAGGACAACAGTATTCTTGTTGTCGTCAAACCGCAAAATATTCCGAGCCAGGCCGACGCAAGCGGCGACATAGACCTGCTGACCCTGCTTAAGGGCTACATCAAGGACAAGTACGACAAGCCGGGCAACGTCTATCTCGGGCTGGTGCATCGTCTCGATCGTCCCACGGGCGGCGTAATGGTGTTTGCCAAAAACAGCAAAGCGGCGGAACGCCTCAGCAAGCAAATCGTCGACGGCGACATGGTCAAGACTTACCTTACCACGGTTGTCGGCACGCCCAAACAGCGCAAGGACACGCTGGTAAACTACCTTAAGAAAAATCCTCTCACCAACACGGTGTACGTGGCAACGTTCGGCGATCACGACGCCAAACGTGCCGAACTCAGTTACGAAGTGTTGCAAAGCGAGGACAATCTTAGCCTTGTCAAGGTGCAGCTTGGCACCGGGCGCAGCCACCAGATCCGTGTGCAGATGAACGCGATCGGATGTCCCGTGTACGGCGACGCACGCTACGGCGGAGACATCGTCCGCGGACAAAATCTGTCACTGTGGGCATACAAGCTGGAACTTACCCATCCCGTCAGCAAGGAACGTATGGTGTTTGTGGCGTATCCGCCCCTTACCGAGCCGTGGAAACGCTTCGACATTGCCAAATTTGTGGAAAACCTTGCCGACAGCGACGGCGACGAGGACGGTGTGCCCCTTTTCGAGCAGCCGCAAACGTCCGACAACCTTGACTGAACGTCGCAAATTGCCCGGTTTTTGTAGTAATATCGGGCAAAGTGTTGACAACCGCTCAAATAAATTGTAAAATAATGGGGTATGTAGGGCGATTTATACCCTTTTGCCCTAAAAAGACGGGCGGCAACGCTGCCCCTCGGAGGAACAATCGTGAAAAAAATCATCAGTTTAGTATTGGCATTGACTCTTCTTGTCGGAATGCTGGGTGTTTCGGCGGTAGCGCTTGCCGAAGACACAACGCCGACGGTAACTGCCAACCAGGATAAAATCGACGCGTTTATCGCCGCCGACAACGGCACCGTAGACAAGCGCGGTCTCAGCGTACTCAGCAAGGCACTTCTTGAACTGGGTAAAATTACCGTAAGCGAAAACCTTGACAAAACCGAAGCCGACAACCTGTTTACCGGTATGACGCGTACTTTCGACACCGACGGCAAACTGGAAAGCAGTGCAGACAAGATTTATCTTCAATACTTCAAGCCAGGCAAGTATCCCGGAGATTTCGCAAATGCAAACCACGCCGAAGCAGGCAAGGAAGTAGACGTCAACAGCGTGGGCGTGTGGGCTTTCCGTCTGGTTGTCGTTCGTCCTACCAAGATTGAAGAAGCAGACGAACCCGCAGAAGGCGAAACGAAGAAAGACAAGTACGAATACAAACTCGAAGAATCCTCAATCGTTGCCAAGTCTGCGCTTATTACCGTAAATACGCAGGACGTAGACAGCCCCGTGGTTACCGTCAACTCAACCAAGTTTGACGAACTCGTTTCCAAGGGAATTACTGCAGGTACGCGTTACTCCATCACGACATCCACGTCTTTGTTCACATTCAGTGACGACGGCAAAAACAGCGACAACAGTTACAGCTACATTACCGTCAACTACGTTATTGAAAAGAAAATCGACGGCAACTGGACGAAAATTTACGACACGACAGCCGACACCAAGGTGGTTGACGGTTACTCCGACATCGTATCCAGCAGCGGTATTCTTGCAACAAACGACGATGTAAGCGCAAACAAGGACGACGTTAAGTACCGCGTAATCTACACGTTCGTCGACAAGTACGGTCACGAAGGCGTTGACAGCGAAGGTCAGAAGTCTGTCGTTACCCTCAACCTGTACGTAAACGCTAAGAAAACCGACGCCGAAACAACCAAGAAGGTTGACGCGTGGAAGATTGTTCTGTATGTAATCGCAGGTCTGTCCGCAGTAGGTATCGTTGTACTTCTGTGCATTAAACCCAAGCAACCCGAAGGTGCAAACGTAATCAACGGTCGCGTTCACTACGGCGACAACGACAACACCGAAGGCAGCGAAACAACCGCTGACAACGAAACCGAAAACAAGTAGTTTGTCGTAAAAACTTAATACGAAACAAAAAATCCTTTTCGAACAAAATCGAAAAGGATTTTTTATGTCTGTATAACTTCGTACATTATTTGTTGTTGCCGGCAAAACAGTTACAAGCTACCCGTCTTGCCGAATCAACGATTTGTGCAAAGTATCCGAAAACCTTTTTGTTGCATTGCACGGAAGTTTGTCAATGCAGTATGTAGTTTTCCGCAAGTTTGCGTTTGTGTTCGTCGGTAACGCCTATTGCCGCAACGTAACCGTCAATGCCGTCGTACAATCTGTCACATTCGGCAAAAAACGTGTCTATGTAACTCTCGTCCACATACAGCATTTTCAGCACAAGTTGCATCATTTCGGGCGACACGCAGGGGCGCACTTTGTTTACTACCGACGTCATGTTGTCGCGTGTAAGTTCGTTGGTCAGCATGTAGTCGGCTTTTATTTGTTCGCGGCTTGCCCCAAGGCAGTGCAGCAGCACGGCTGTGCAAACGCCCACGCGATCCTTGCCTGCGCTGCAATGCCACAGCGTTGCGCCGTCCGTCGGGTTGTCCGCAAGCAAACGCACAAACTGACCGATATGTTCGCGACAGTGGTCGTTGCGCACAAATCTGCCGTACAGTTCCTGCATGTGTTCCTCGGGTGTTTCGCCTTTGTCGCGCATGCGGCGTATGCCCTGTTGCAGTTTGAGTGCTATTGTGGGGCCGTCGGCACTTTCGTAACTTATGCCGAAAGTTGTTGCCTGTATTATGGGTATGTTGACGTATTCCACGCCGTTTGTTTTGCGGTCGGGCACGTTGTCGCGTTCGGCGGCGGTGCGCAAGTCTATTACGCGCCGTAGTCCGCACGCGGCAAGTCGCTTGCCGTCGCTTTCCGTCATTCGGCTGTGTTCGCCGCTTCGCAGAAGTCTGCCCGTCGCGACAATGCCGCCGTCGACGGGTATTCCGCCGATGTCACGGGCGTTGCTTATGCCGTCAAGTTGTATCTTCATTGTTTATTGCTCGTTTTTCATCATTTTGCGGATGGCGTCCACAATCATTCCCACGGCAATGGTGTTGTGTCCGCCCTCGGGGATGATAAGGTCGGCTTTTGCCTTGCTGGGCTCAACAAATTGTTCGTGCATGGGCTTTACAGTGGACAGGTACTGCGTAATTACCGATTCCATGCTACGTCCGCGGCGGTTTACGTCACGGCGCAGGCGGCGTATAAAGCGCACGTCGGCGTCTGTGTCCACAAACAGTTTGATGTCGCAAAGGTCGCACAAATCCTTGTTGGTATAAATAAGTATGCCTTCAACGATTATCAGGTCTGCGCTGTCCATGCGCGACCAGTTGGCGTTGCGGCTGTGGGTGGAAAAGTCGTACGTCGGGTGCATGATGGATTGCCCTGCTCTGAGTGCCTTTATGTGCTGCACAAGCAGGTCTGTATCCAGGCTGTCGGGGTGGTCGTAGTTGAGTTTTCGTTTTTCCTCGATGGGCAAATCCGGGTATTCTTTGTAGTAGTAGTCGTGCGACAAAATGACTGCGTTTTTGTCAAACGCCTGAAGAATCTTCTTTGCGACGGTAGTTTTTCCCGAACCGGTGCCGCCTGCGATACCCACAACTATTTTGCTCATCGTACGTCCTCCGAGTGGTTTTTCCACACAACTATTGTACCAATTTGACGGCACATTGTCAATGTAAATATGCACAAATAGGGCGCGGCGGCAGCGTTGATTTTGCAACGGAAAGGGAAAAATCCGATTGCGGCACCGATTTGCCTGTGACGGTTATTCTTGCAGGCATGACGGCAGAAAACAGCGTGAAAAATGAAATGTAAAGTAAAATGGAATAGAATAATTTTGATTAAACAAAACGACTATTTATATTAAAGGTATTGCATTTTCGGACAACGTTTGCTATACTATGTTTCCGAGTTAAAAAGGATGTTACAAAACTGCGCGCGGATTGAGTAGTCTGCACTGCGCAAGGAGGTTTCTTGTGTTGGAATGGATTAAAAACAATGTGTTCGATTACGGTAGTTTTGTGGAATGGCTGGGGCTGCTTGCCGCCGCGCTGGTGCTGGTGTCTTTTCTTATGAAGGACGAACGCACCATACGCATTGTCAACATCGTGGGCGCGGTGGTGTTTGTGGTGTACGGCATTCTTATCAAGTCGGCTTCGGTGTGGGTGATGAACTTTGCTCTTGTCGCCGTGCACATCGTGCGCCTTGTAAAACTCTGCAAACAAAAAGGTCTTACGATTGACGCCGCCGAACAACACGGACTGTCGGTTGCGCAAAACGACGGCGCGACATCTGTGCATGACGACAACGACGAAGGCGACGACAAATAGAGGCGCACGCTGCCGTCATTTGCCGCTTTTCGTGTAATGTTTCGCCGTGCGATGCAGTAGTCAAACGCTGTCTGTTTCGTTGGCTTTTGAATATCGGCGGTTGCAACGTGGCGTAAAATTACTGCCGATTCGTCAAAAATGCCGACTTTTTGTGGGAAATTTTCATAATTTTTCACATTTGACAAAATAATGTACAACAAATCGGTGAAAAACAGTTTACATTTGTCAAGAATAATGCTAAATTATACGGGCGTCAAAAAGGACGACTAAATTATATCGGTGATTTATGGGAAAAGTTAAATACAAAAAGTGCCCCCGTTGCGAACTGAACTACATACCCGAAACGGAAGAAATGTGCGACGTTTGCAAGTCGGAGTTGGGGCTGGAAAGCAAACTTGTTTTGCTTGATGACATCATTGACGAAGAAGAGCCGCTTAAACTTTGCCCCTCATGCAAGGCGGCGTACATCGGTATGGATGAGGATATGTGTGAAAACTGCCTTGCCCGCGCCTCGCAACAGGTAAGCGACGACATCGACGAGGACAACGACGATTGGCGTACTTATCTCGACGACGAAGATACCACCGACCCAGCCGACGACGATACGGTAATTCCGCTTGAGGAGTTGGACGAGGACGACGACGATGACGAAGAGTATGACGAGGACAACCCGGACACGGAACTGGAGGACTACCCCGACGATTATCCCGACGACTTCGACGACGATTACGAGGACAACGGCGAAGAAAGCGACGACGATGATGATGACGACGATGACGGGGACGATGACGACGAGGACGACGACGAGTAGTTGCATCTGACAAATTGCACGCACACGCTTTGAAACAATCGGTTTTGCCGCTTGTTTCAAGGCGTTTTTGCTTATTTGACTGTTGTTCTTAATACGCTTGTTTATCGTTTTGTAACAATACTTGTCGTCTGATTACCGCAAAAAAACGAAAAATTTTCAAAATTTACCAATCGGTTGCAATAAAACTTGCTGCTTTGGCATTGACTGATTGAAAAGAGGTTACAAATGAAGCCCAACAAAAACAACAATCCACCATCCTCCCGGGAGATTGACAGGTGCCTTAACGCACTTGCAGAGGGTGACGATACCGCATTGGAAAGACTGTACAACCTTGTAGGCACGTCCGTGTATGCTTATGCTCTGTCGGTACTTCGCAACAAGTACGACGCAGAGGACGTCATGCACGACTGCATTGTCAAGATTTACGAGCAGGCGGCGTCGTACACTTCGCACGGTAAACCCATGGCGTGGATACTGACCATCGCTAAAAATATGTGCTATGCCAAGTTTAACCTGAACAAGCGTTTCGCAGACGTTACCGACGAGGAACTGGAACAGCAATTTGCAGGCAACGAGCGTATGAACGCCGACGACAAGTTGCTGGTGCAAGGTTGCCTTGCCAAACTAAGCGCGACGGAACGTCAGATTGTGGTTATGCACGCGGTAGGCGGAATTAAGCATCGCGAGATTGCAGACATGTTGGGATTGCCTCTATCAACAACGCTCAGTAAATACAATCGGGCGCTGGCCAAACTACAACAACTAATTAAGGAGTGACCGCTATGAACAACAGACAAACGGAAAAAAGCGTGCGCAGGGGATTTACCAATGCCACCCCTGACAACCTGGCTGAAATCAAAGCCGATTGCCAATCCACCTCACCGACGAGAAGAGCGGCGGCGAGAACCAATTACTGGAGATACGCTACATGCGCACTGGCATTTGTTTTGCTGGTGGTAAGCGTATTCGGCATTGTGGGACTGACAAAACAAGGTGCGGTTACGGCTTCGGCGGCGACGGTGTCGCTGGACGTAAACCCCAGCCTGGAAATCAACGTAAACAAAGACGGCAAAGTAATTGAGGTAATTGCCCGCAATGAGGACGCCGAACAGGTGATAAGCGGACTTGACTTCAGCGGCTGCTCGCTGGACGTGGCTGTGTACGCGCTTGTAGGCAGTATGTACAGCAAGGGCTACCTGTCGGAAATGAGCAACTCGGTGCTGATTGACGTAGAAACAAACGACGCAAACAAGGAACAACTGGAACAGTCCGTCAAGGCGCAGATTGACAGCGCGATGAAAAACAACAACGTCGTGCCCAACGTGATTGTATCTCGTCAAAGTGACAACGCCGAAGAAAACAACCAAACGACCGACCTTGTCGCAACCTACGACCTGTCGGTGGCAAAAGCCAGACTGGTGGTGCAGATTTTGCGCAGTGCCCCCGACGGCAAATACAGTGTGGAACAACTTGTAAAACTTAAGATAAACGACCTTGCGCTGATACTTAACGGCATCGATGACAACAACGGCGGCGGCACTGCCAGCAGCGGAAGTTACATCGGCGCGGATGTTGCGCTGGATGCGGCAAAGGACTATATCAAGGCGGAACTGGGCGTGACCGTAGGCAACATTGTCGACCTCAAAGTGAAGTTGGACTACGAAGACGGCAGAATGGTGTACGAAGTTGAGTTTAAGTCAGGCAACTTCGAGTACGAATGCGAAGTGGTCGCCGCAAAAACATCGGCGGACAGCGGAACGGTGTTCAAACTGGAAGTAAAATCCACGGCTAAGAAAGCGGAACGTCCCGACGGACTTACCGACGAACAGATCGAAACAATCAAGCAAAAAATAAAGAGCGACGCGCTGAAAATCGCAGGTATCGAACTGCTGGATCAGGGCAAAGTTGACGTGACGTTTGACCCCATAGAGGAAAACGACGACGAAATAGAGTTGAGTTTTGTCTACGAAGGCACTAAGTACGAGTTTGAGTACGACTTCTCGGCTACGCTTGTCAAGTACGAACGCGAAAAGGACAACGGCGGTAGCGTGGACATTGATTACTCGAGCCGTCTCAACGTCATCATCCGCGACAAACTGCTGTTTCTGAAACTCGGCGACATCGACCTTACGTGGAAGATTGACGAACAAAAAGGTACCGTTGTGGAATACGAATCCACCTATGTAAGCGAACTTACAGGGCTCAAGTACGAGTTTGAAGTTAAAATCGACACCATGACCGGCGCGGTTGTCAAAATCGATTACGAAGTAAGTTACGACGATTAGTAATAAAGAAAAAGGAAAATCTGAAAACATTTGATTAGCGTTGTCGAAAATTTGTTTACAAAATCGACAGAGAAGAATAAAAAATGTTTCGGGTGATGTCAATAAGTAAAATTAACCGCCGACGTTCGGACAAAATGTTTGGGCGCGGCGGTGTGATTTTGTGCTGATTCAAGCGGCTGTAAGCGCAGCCCGGGTATAAATGCGGAAGAAGCAACGTATTGTTGCCGTGGTAGTGCAGCCGAAGTCGGCAGTCAGGCGCGGGAAACAAACAAGATCGCCGCCGCCGGAAACGGCGCAAATGCGTGACTGTCCGTCGGCGTTGCATGTGTCCGCTCAATATTGTCGATCCGCGATTTTCGCAGATCCTCCTCTTTTCACCGAGAGCCGCCCCGGACAGGGGCGGCTCTTTGGTTGTTTTGCGGACAATGTACACTGAGAGAACGTCCGCACGAAAGAATGAAAAAGGATATCCCTAAGGTTGTTGGTGATGGCGAATGGAAACCCTAAATTGTGGATTAGTTTTTGTCGGCAGATTCCGTGGTGTTTGCCGACGACTTGTGTTTGAGGTATGCCTTAAGCAGCAACGTCAGGTCGTCGTCGTCGAGAAACGGGTACAGGTCGTCTATGTCAAGGTTCCAATCAGGGTTTGCTACATATTGTTCCACCATGGAATGCAACGCCTCGTCGGAAACAAACGGCAGTATTTCGTTGTTTATCTTGCCTGCGGCAAACTGCCTGAGAAATTCCTTGTCTACATCGTCGTCGTCCATAAAGGGGAAAAATATCGTTGTCGAAACGCCCTTTTCGGGGTGCGCGGCGTAGTGGTTGTACAATTCTTTTATCTGTTCGTCTTCCAGAAAATGCAGTATTTCGCCAAGCGAAATGTCAGTCAGCGAGCCGTCAATCAATCCGTCCACAAGTATTTGCAGTCCTTCTTCGTCCAGAAACGGCAGCATAGAAGCAAGGTTCATTGTCATATCCTCCAATCTTTTATTGTCTTTAACATCTCTTTGATTTGTGTTTTCTTTTCGTCGGCATTCAACAAAAATCCGTTGTCCACGTAAATTTTTTCCTGCGGCGCAGGGCTTGCTTTGTAGTTTTTCATTTTTTGCCTCGTAAATATAGTTTTTCTTCGTCGGTAAGTTTATGTTGCAGTAACGCCGTATTAACCGACACTTTGCCTGATTTAATTGCCTTAAGCAGCATTAAACGTTCCTGTGGCATAAAGATTGAAAAGTTTGCCGCTATGTCGTAGCCCACACGTCCCTCGGCAATTTGTTTTACCACGTACAGGCGGCTGTGCCCTGCAAAGATGTCGTTGGCGTCGATATTGACGGGTTTGCCTATGCACAGCAACGTTTCGAAGTCCACGTCGAACAACGCGCAAAGTTCGGCAATGTTGTCCACGGTCGGTGCGGCAAGTCCACATTCCCAACGGCTTATTGCCTGGTGCGTTACGCCCAGTATTTCCGCTAATTTGTCCTGACTGTAGCCGTTTGCTACTCTCAGGTCGTGTATTTTGTTGCCTATTGCGTTGAAGTCCAGCATGTCGTGTTCCCCTTTGGCTTGTTGTCGCCTTTTGTGCTTCTATGATACAACACAATTTCGCACAAATCAAGCAACCGTTGATTGCAAAGCTGCGTATTTTGTGCGCCCAACGTTGCATACTGATTGTGAAACAGTTTGACGTAATTTTAATGCGCGTTTATCAGTTGTCGCACTTCAAGGTGATTAGCGGCAACGGCTGCTTCGGCAAATCGATGGCTTTTGCCGTCACAAAGGCAACAAAAATTGCATATCGATATGTCAGGCGGACTTTTGCGCGACTGAAAACAACTAACCACGCTATGACAAAAACATATTTTTATTTCAGGCGGTGTAAAGGAACATGTACTACAATTATCATGCTACGGCAAAGCGGCTTATTGCCGAGGGGCGGCTTGTCGGGTGGTATTTTGCCGCGCGGCACAAGGCGATTTCGCCTGCATTGGTGCTTGTTTTTGATGACGACAAACACCGCGTAATGCCTGTCCGCGAGTATCGCTGGGCGGAATACATGTCTGTTTTGCCTGCGGAACTGTTTCGCGGCGACAAGAAAACTCTGCCCGAAAAGTAACAAAAAGGGCAGTTTCGTGAAAAAATACAGTATTAAAGGCAATTATTGTTGCGTACAAATCGCAAATATGGTATTATGCTTATCACCTGCCGGACGGAAGTTTTGCAGATGCAGCACATTGTCACAAGCGCAAAACAACGGACGGCGGCGACAAAAACTCTAAGGAAGAAAAATGGACACACAGGTTATCGGGCAGGACGGCTTGGAAACGCCGACGGAAGAACCCTCACAAGAGGCGGAACTCGGCTTTTGGGGCAGACTGAAGAAAAAAATAAAAGAATACTTTACGTACAATGTTCCCGGGCACAATCTTCGCGTGTGGGAATTGGACCTTATTCGCGGAATCATTATGATTTTCGTCACCTTTGACCATATTGCGCGCTTTTCCTACTACTGGGACATCATTCATTTTCAGACCCCGTTCGGGCAGGCAATCGGCAAGGGGGCGGTGGCGTACCTCACCAACGACTTTATTCAAAACTCTTACGCATTCTGGCTGTGGGTGATATGCTTTATGTCAGGCATAAGTTGTCAGTTTTCGCGCAGCAGCGTTATGCGCGTAATCAAGTTCTGGATATTTTCATTCGTGTTTATGGGCGGCTACCTCGCGCTACACTTCGTGATGCCCGACAGGTTGACGGGATACCTTATTTTCAACATCGTCGCGGTGCTGACAATAAGCGTTACCGTGTGGTACTTGCTTGAAAAACTTAAATTGCCCGACTGGTGGCGGATTGCGATTGCCTCGGCAATAATAGTGGCAGGCGTTGCGCTGTACTTCTACAGCAGATTCCACGAAGGCGGGCTGTATGTGGACAACGGTTTGCTTGCATTGCTTGTGTACAACCAACACGGTTACCAACTTTCGCCCAACAACTTCGAACCGCTGTTGCCGCACCTCGGATTTTTCATTCTCGGCGCCGTGTACGGCAAGCACGTCTACAAGGACAAAAAGACCGTCCTTAAACGCGCCACACCGCCGAAATGGCTGTCGCCCGTAATGATACTTGGCAAGCATTCTCTCGCCGCGTATCTGTTTTTACCGACGGTCAGCATCGCTTTGCTGTGGGCTGTCGTACAGTTTGTCGGATTGTTTGTGTAGCGGCGCAAAGTCGGTAGCGGACGAACGGTACAATTCTGTCCGCACCTGCCGAAACGAACAGATTGTCATTTCGATTGTATTTTAATCAAAGTAAAAGGCGTTCTTCGCATTGCTGCAAAGGACGCCTTTTGGTATTGTTTTCGTCAGTTCGGCAAATCGTCTGTTACTATTTGAGAAAAGGGCTTGATTTGCAGCCAAGCGGTATCCTTTCGGGGGAATTCTTACTACGCTAAGAACGACATATTTTTATAACGGCGTTTGGTTGAAATGTTTCAAAAATTGCAAAATCGCTTTTGAAAACACTAAAAAAAGTCTTGTTTATGTTAAACAAGACTTATCTGGCGCGCCGTAAGGAGCTCGAATCCCTAACCTTTGGTTCCGTAGACCAACGCTCTATCCAATTGAGCTAACAGCGCATATGAAGTTGATTGTATATTTGCCGTAAGCAATGAAAGGAACCAAAGGTTTTTCGGGGACCCCGCAAATGGCAATTTGTGGGGAGCGCAGCCGCTGTGCATAGGGCGTAGCTTTTGCCGACAGGCAAAACAAGCAAAAAAAACACAGCAAGGCGAGCAGGTTCCGTAGACCAACGCTCTATCCAATTGAACTAACAGCGCATATTCAATTTGCTTAAACATTATACAGCAGTCGTTTTCAAAAGTCAACGATTTTTTGCACAAATTTCAAAAAGCCCGGTTTGTAAAGCGATTGTATTTAATTCTCTTATTTAATACGTTCGACCACGCTTCACTTCGGCGAGATATGACGTTTTGATTGTAAGCCTTGTCCGATTTTTTTGATAAACGACGATATCGTAAATTTCCGTATGTTCGTTATTTTAATAGCGATTTTTTCGGTTTACTAAAAAAGGACTGCCGCAAGTAGCGACAGTCCTTTGTATTCAGTTTCGCCGAGAAGGGCAATCGTACAATTACTTGTTGGCAAGGTTCTTGTACTTTTCAACTCTTGCTTTTGCTTCTTCTTCGCTGCGTTCAAACAACGTTTCTGCAATTTCCGGCTTGGTCTTTGCAAGAGAAGCGTAACGGGTTTCGCTGCGGATGAAATCCTGGTAGTTGCCGGTGGGATCCTTGCTGTCAAGGGTAAACGGGTTCTTGCCTTCTTCCGCAAGTGCCGGGTTGAAGCGGTACAGTTGCCAGTAACCGCACTCGACTGCGCGCTTGATTTCTTCCTGCGACTTGCCCATGTTGATACCATGGTTGATGCAGGGTGCGTAAGCGATTACAAGTGACGGTCCGTTGTATGCTTCGGCTTCGGTAAGAGCTTTGACAAGTTGAGCCTGGTTTGCGCCCATACCTACCTGAGCAACGTACACGTAGCCGTAGTTCATTGCCATCATACCAAGGTCCTTCTTCTTGGTGCGCTTACCTGCAGCGGCAAACTTGGCAACTGCGCCTGTGGGCGAAGATTTGCTGGCTTGTCCGCCGGTGTTGCTGTACACTTCGGTGTCAAGTACAAGTACGTTTACGTCCTCGTCCTGTGCAAGCACGTGGTCAAGTCCGCCGTAACCGATGTCGTATGCCCAGCCGTCG
>DPQS01000070.1:19054-21052 GCA_003537755.1 Clostridiales bacterium
GTCGCCGCCGAAGATCCAGATGGATTTCTTGACGAGTACGTCCTTGTTCTTGATGATTTCGTCTGCAAGGTCCTTGCAGCATTCGCACTTGCCGTGAGTTTCAAGGTTGGCAAGCAGTTTTGCCGCAGCGGCTTTGCTTGCTTTGGTGTTGTTGAAACCGTCCAGCCATTCCTGACAAGCGGCAACGCCTTCGGGGTTCTTGCCCTTTTCCTGCCAGATTGCAAGCAGTGCTTCAACCGTTTCCTTAAGTTTGGCGCGGCGTTGTTTGAGTGCAAGGTTGTAGCCGAAGCCGAACTCTGCGTTGTCTTCAAACAGGCTGTTTGCCCATGCGGGACCGTGACCTTCCTTGTTGACGGTGTAGGGGCATGTGGGTGCGGAACCGCCGTAAATGGAACTGCAGCCGGTTGCGTTTGCAATCATCATTTCGTCGCCGAACAACTGCGTTACCAATTTGACGTAAGGTGTTTCGCCGCAGCCTGCGCATGCGCCCGAGAACTCGAACAGAGGCTGGCAGAACTGGCTTCCCTTGACGGTTGCCGGGTTGAGTCCGCTTTCCACTTGTTCCACTGTCTGGCTGAACTTGTAGTTGGGTTCTTCGATTGCCGTTTGCGCTTCGGCAGGTACCATTGTAAGTGCCTTTTCCTTGGCGGGACAAACGTTTGCGCAGCTTCCGCAGCCCGTGCAGTCAAGCGGACTTACCTGCATACGGAACTTCGCTCCCTTCACGCCGATAGCGGCTTTGGTTGCAAAGTTTGCAGGCACTTCGGTGCCTTCCGCAACGAGTACGGGACGGATAGCGGCGTGCGGACAAACAAATGCGCACTGGTTGCACTGGATGCACTTGGTTGCGTCCCATGCAGGGATGTTGACGGCGATGCCGCGTTTTTCGTATTGAGTGGTGCCGGTCGGTACGATACCGCTGGGGTTGAACACCGATACGGGCAGTGTATTACCTTTCTGTTCCACGATGGGACGAACGAATGATTCAAAGTATTCGCTGTCGGTTGCTTCGGGAAGTGCCGCGCCGGTGGTGGCGTTTGCCCAATCTGCAGGTACCTTTACTTCGTGAAGTCCTGCGATTGCTCCGTCGATTGCAGCCCAGTTAGCTTCGACGACCTTTTGTCCCTTCTTGCCGTAACTCTTGACAACGGCTTGCTTCATGTATTCCTCTGCCTGTTCGTAGGGGATGATGTTGGCAAGTTTGAAGAATGCGGCTTGCATTACCATATTGGTGGATTTTGCGCTGCCTGCGGCCATTGCGATGTGCAAGCCGTCGATGGTGTAGAACTTAAGGTGCTTGTTGGCAATCTGACGCTTCATGAATGCCGGCAACTCGTTGTTCAGTTCCTCGTCCGTCCAACTGCAGTTAAGCAGGAACGTGCCGCCGTCCTTGGCGTCTGCAAGGATGTCGTAACGCGTTACGTAACTGGGGTTGTGGCAAGCGATGAATTCCGCCTGGTCGATGAGGTAGCTGGACTTAATCGGGTTCTTGCCGAAGCGCAGGTGGCTGATTGTCAGACCGCCGCTCTTCTTGCTGTCGTACTCGAAGTAGCCTTGTGCGTACAGGTCGGTGTGGTCGCCGATGATTTTGATGCTGTTTTTGTTTGCGCCGACGGTACCGTCGCTGCCCAGTCCGTAGAACTTGCAACGTGTGGTGCCGACCGGTGCAACGTCGATCATTTCGTCAACGGGAAGGCTGGTGCCTGTCACGTCGTCGTTGATACCTACGGTGAAGTGGTTTTTCTTTGCGCCGTCCAGGTTCTTGTAGATTGCAAGAATCATGCTGGGCGTAAATTCCTTGCTGCCAAGGCCGTAACGACCGCCGACAACAACGTCCATGTGACGTCCTTCTTCGGCAAGTGCGGCAACAACGTCCAGGTACAGGGGTTCGCCGAGAGATCCGGGTTCCTTTGTGCGGTCAAGCACTGCAACCTTTTTGACGGATGCGGGGATAGCGTCCACAAAGTGCTTTGCCGAGAAGGGACGGTAGAGGTGTAC
>DPQS01000070.1:21217-21868 GCA_003537755.1 Clostridiales bacterium
CGAGAAGGGACGGTAGAGGTGTACTTTCAGCACGCCGACCTTTTCGCCGCGTTTGGTAAGGTAATCGACGGTTTCTTCAACTGCGTCTGCGCCGCTGCCCATAAGGACGATGACTTTGTCTGCGTCGGGTGCGCCTACGTAGTCAAACAGATGGTAGTGACGTCCCGTCAGTTCGCCGACCTTTTCCATGTATTTTTCAACAATGGCAGGGGTTGCAAGGTAGTACTTGTTTGCTGCTTCACGGTTCTGGAAGTAGATGTCCGCGTTCTGAGCAGTACCCTGAAGTTGAGGATGTTCGGGGTTGAGTGCGCGTGCGCGGAATTCGTCTACGTACTTCATGTCAAGCAGTTTTGCCATGTCTTCGTAGCTGATTTCGTCGATTTTGCTTACTTCGTGGCTGGTACGGAAACCGTCAAAGAAGTGCAGGAAGGGTACGCGTGCTTCCAGTGTGGACAGATGAGCGACAAGTGCCATGTCCATTGCTTCCTGTACGCTGTTGCTTGCCAGCATTGCGAAGCCTGTCTGACGGCATGCCATTACGTCCTGGTGGTCGCCGAAGATGTTAAGTGCGTGGGCAGCCAATGCTCTTGCCGATACGTGGAACACGCAGGGCAGCAATTCGCCGCTGATCTTGTACATGTTGGGGATCAT
>DPQS01000070.1:22051-29825 GCA_003537755.1 Clostridiales bacterium
GTACATGTTGGGGATCATCAGCAGCAAACCTTGGCTTGCGGTGAAAGTGCTGGTCAGTGCGCCTGCGACAAGGCTGCCGTGTACTGCGCCTGCAGCGCCTGCTTCGGATTCCATTTCGGCAATTCTGATTGTCTGACCGAACAGGTTCTTTCTGCCCTGGGCAGACCATTCGTCTGCCACTTCCGCCATGGGCGAAGAAGGTGTGATGGGGTAAATAGCCGCTACGTCGCTGAATGCATAGGCAACGTGTGAGGCGGCGGTGTTACCGTCAATAGTTTTCTTAGCCATTTAGTTTTCCTCCAAAAAAAGTTTTTACGTAGTAGATTTTTGCTTGTGCGGTTTGACCGACGGACGGTTGCCGCTTTGCCGTTTGCCCGGCAAAAAAGCAAACAAAAATGGCGTATTTTGCCATACGCCACTATTATATATCTTAATAACAATAAAGTCAATAATCAATTTTTTGTTTTGCGGGATTTTACAGAAAATTTTTTTATAAGTGCAGGGTTAATTTCGCCGTCACAAGCCGAGGCTTGACCACTAATTATTTACAGCCACAAATAGTTTATGGCTGTAACTCTAATCGTGCACGCTCGGGTGCCAAAAATTATTAGTGATGACTAGAGATATTTTCTATCGGAAATTGCCCCTTGTTGCAAGTTTGCCCGAGTTCAAGGCAAAATAAACTTTGTTTGGGGCAAAACGGACTACATCGGTTACATCGGCGGATACTTTTCGTCGATGTCCGTCAGACACAGCAGGTAATCGACGGAAACGTTGTAGTAGTTTGCCAGTGTAATCAGCATGGCGACGGGTATTTGTCGCTTTTCCGTTTCGTATTGCGAGTAGGTGTTTTGTTTTACGTTCAGTATTTCGGCGAGTTGCCGTTGCGACAGTTGTCTGTCCTCGCGTATTTCTCGTAATCTCATAATAAGGTACACTCTTATCTATTTTTATTTCAGTGCCGTTTGCAGGCGGTTCAGGGCGTCGGTAAGTGTTGCGCGAGGGCAGGCAACGTTCATGCGGACAAACCTGTTGCCGTTGCCGCGGAATTGTGCGCCGTCGGACAGATACAGCCCTGTTTTGCTGCGGATTGCTCGACAAAAGGCTTGGCTGTCGTCGGTATATGCGCCTACGTCCAGCCACATAAGGTAGGTTGCAGCTCCGTCCACGACCTTGATTTGCGGCAGGTTTTGTTGCAAAAAAGTCGATACGTATTGTTTATTTGCGTACAAGTATGTGCGAAGTTCGTCCAGCCACGGTGCGCCTTGGGTAAATGCGGCGATTGTCGCAACAATAGCGAATGTGTTTGGTTCGGCAACTTCGTCGGTGTTGAGCGCGCGCCATATTTTGTGGCAGACAAACTTGTTGTCGGCGTACACGGCGGCGCACTGAAGCCCCGCTATGCCGAATGCCTTTGTCGCGGAAATGCAGGTAAGGCTGTTGTACTTGCACTCGTCGTTGACCGAAGCAAAGGGAGTGTATTCCGTCCCCGGGTCGGTCAGGTCGCAGTGTATCTCGTCGGACAGTACAAGTACGCCGTTTTCTTTGGCAAGGTGACCGATTTTTGCAAGTTCGTCGCGCGACCACACCAGTCCGCCGGGGTTGTGCGGATTGCACAGCAACATCAGCGTTGTTTGCGGGTCGGCAAGTTTCTGCGCAAGGTCGTCCCAGTCAATCGAGTACTTTTCACCGTCGTAGCGCAACGGGCATTCCAGCGGTCGGCGACCGTTGTTGACAATGCTGTTGAAAAAGATGTTGTACACGGGGCTCAGCACAAGCACGTTTTCGTTTGGCGTGGTAAACTTGCGCACGGCGGACGAAATGGCAGGCACTACACCCGTTGCGAAAATAAGGCTGCCGGGGTCGATTGTGTGGTTGTGCCTTGTCTGCCACCAGTTGCAGATGGCGGCGTTCCATTCCTCGGGGATGATGTTGTAGCCGTACACGCCGCTTTCGGCGCGGTTTTTCACCGCTTCCACTATGCACGGTGCAGTGGCAAAGTCCATGTCTGCTACCCACAGCGGCAGTTCGTTTGCGGCAACGTCCCATTTCAGTGAGCCGGTATTCCGGCGGTTTATTTGTTTGTCGAAGTCGTACATGTTTTTCCTTTTTTATGAGTCATTTTATTTTTGTGGGTGTTTTTTTGTGGGGAAGGGAAACTGTGGGGAAGGGAAACTTTTTGTAAAAAGTTTCCTTTTCTACTTCGCGGCGAAATACAATTATATTGTGATATAAATCTCTTGCGTTGTTGTAAAACTGTTCATAGTGGGTGCACGCCGCGTGCCCCACACCCCAACCCTTCAAAAACTTAAGGGTAGTGGGTGGGGATATGTTTGATATTGTTTGAGTAATTAAATTACTGCTCAAAAGCCTTCGCCCTCGGGGAGAAGGTGTCACGTAGTGAAGGATGAGGGGGATGCAAAAAATTTATGGCAATTACTACCTTACAATCAATTGCGTTTTGGTGTGGTCTACGTCGTTGTCGTCAAGGATAATTTCGCCGTATCCGTCGGCGACGATTTTGCCGCTTAGCGGGTTTTTGACGCTGACGATGTTTCCCGTAATGTCCGCGTCGATGTTGCGGCAGTACTCGAAGCACAAATTGGTGTCGGCAAGGCGGCAATTAACCAGTTTAAGCCCGTCGATGTAGCACAATCCCTGCAAGCTGTCGATTGTGCAGTTGACAAAGGTCAGGTTGCGGCTGTTCCAACCGAGGTACTCGCCGCGTATCACCGTGTCGTACACCGTCACGTTGTCGCAGTTCCAAAAGCTGTCTTTGCTGTTAAGCACGCAATTTCGCAGCGTTATGTTTTTCGCCCCGTCAAAGCAGTAGTTGCCGTCGATTGTCAGGTTGGTGGCGGCAATGTCGGTGGAATTCATTCCGAAGTAGTTACCCACGGCGTGCACGTTGACCATTTTTACGTAACTGCAACCCCACAGCGTTTCGGCGGCGTCGCTAAATTCCACGTCGGTCAGCGTAACGTTCTTCGCACGGCGGAATGCCTTGGGTGCAAGTATCTTCACGTTGCTGAACTTTACGTTGGTGCTGTACCATATTGCGGCGCGCGCCTCGGGCAGCAGAGTGCCGCCTTCTACGGTCAGGTTGTTGCCGTACCACAGCGGATATTTCCAGCCGAACCTGCAGTTTGTTGCCGTCACGTCGCGGCTTTCCTTGATGTGGCTTTCGCCGTCGTTCAACAAACAGTCAACAAGATGTACGTCGCTGCACTTAAACAACGCGCGTTCGCCTGTAAAATGTCGGTTTGTAATGGTCTTTGTCATGTCGTAACTCCGTTTAAGTCCGCCGCCGAAAACAATCTGCGACGACAGCTAAAAACTTATTTAATAGAAAATGATACACCTAAAGTTAACTTTAATGTCAAGTGTTTAAGCGAAGTTTTGCCGATTTTGTCTGAAAAACGGTGTTTCGGTTGGTCTCTGTAAGCCTTTCGCACAATGTATTCCGCCGAAACATTGAAGCTATTGTTGACAATAAAATAAACAAAAACACTTGAAAAGTGTTTGCTGTTGTGCTACACTGTTTATAAGAAAGTTAGTCTTGCGTCGCTGGCAACATTCTTTTGTTCTGCCCGCACGGCTGCCACAAAAAAGGGCACTTCCGCAAAACAACTTTCCGTCAGCCTAAAATTTTGTTGTCGCGTCCTGCGACAAACCATCCTGCCTTGTTCGACACCTCTTTCACTTTGCGTCAACTACATTTCGTAAAAGGGGATTGTGTTCGGGCGTCGATGTCGGATTACTACGGCTTCCGTGTGGAGTCAAAGGGCTGTGCCTCGGTAAGGGACTGATGACGTCAGACAGATCACCCATCCTGTTGCTCAGGTTGAACTCATAGAAAGTCCCGGCTATGGCAGGATTTTTTTACATAAAAAATTAAAACACTAAAGAGGGGTAAAAAATTGAAACGTATCGGGATTTTGTCTTTTGTGGCGGTGCTGGTGGTTGCGTGCCTTCTTGTCGGCTGTCGCGACGACGTTACGCCGATGGGTGACAAGGATTTGCCCGACAATCAGACAAAATACGCGTCCGTTTACATCTGCGGCGCAGTGCAAAACAGCGGATTTTTCAAAATCCCCGAAGGCACCGACGTTCAAACGGCAGTGCTTGAATACGCCCGCATGTCGGACAACGGCGTTCTGCCTGCTTACAGCCTTGAATTTGTTCACGACGGCGACGTGATCATCGTCGATTACGTTGTCGGCAAAACGCGCTACTCGGTGACAAACGTCAACGGTATGTATGTTGTTAGCCGCCTCGGCGTGGACAACGTCGAAACGGACGTCATAAACATGCTTGCCGACTACATTTCCACAAACGGCAAAATACGCAACAATGCCGACTTGCGCAGCGCGCTCGGCGACAAATACAACGAAAATTTTTACAAATTTTACGTGTCGGAGGATGATTACCGTGAGGATAATTAACCTTCGACTTTCTTTATTTTGTTTTATTGCAATGTGTTTCGGCGTGTTCGCCGCGGTGGAATGTATCTACGGCAACTTGTGGGTGCCGATAGTGTTGTTTGCCGCTTTCGCCATTATTATTGTACTTATTTGTGTGTTTAAGCGCAACAAGTGGTACATTCCCGTTGTCGCGTGTGCGTTTGCTCTCCTGGGTGTGTTGCTGACTTACATGCAACTGTTTGCCTTTGACCGTCGCGAAATAGTTTCGGAAAAGGTCACTTTGACGGGTCGCGTATCCGACGTTGGAAGAAACGGAAACGCCGTAAACAAACTGTATCTCGAGGACTGCGCGACGGAAGACTACCGCCTGCCCGGGCGCGTGGAAATGTACGTTTACGACGGCGCGTCGTTTGCAACCGGCGACACTGTGACTGTGGTGGGCACGCTTCGCAGTAAGTACGTGTTCCGCAGTGACGTGGATACCTTTTCACTCAGAAACCGCACTTACTACAACATCGAACAGGACTCTCTTTTCGTTGTCGGTCACGGCGAATTACGCTTCGCCGAAAAGGTGCGCAGGTATGTCTACGACGTCTGCACCGAGTACGGCGACGAGCAAAGTTCGGGCGTACTGTACGCGCTTATTACCGGCGACCGCAACGCAATTGCCGATGACGCCTACGCTTCCTTTTACGGCGCAGGCATCGTGCACTTGCTTGCCGTCAGCGGACTTCACGTCGGCGTTGTGGCAGCGTTGTTTGTCGGGCTTGTCCGCTTGCTTAAGTTGCACCCTGCCGCGGAATTGGCAATTGCTCTCGTTCCGCTTGTTGCCTACGCGTGGCTGTGTGGGTTTTCTCCGTCGGTAGTCCGCGCGGTGGTGATGTTCGCCTGCGTGTACATCGCTCGCATGCTTCTCGGCAAAACCGATTTGCTTACGTCCCTGTCGTGGGCGGGGTTGGTGCTGTTGTGCGTGCAGCCGCTGTATCTGTACGACGTCGGTTTCCAACTGTCCTTTCTGTCGGTGTTCGGCATTGCCACTCTTTACACGCCGCTGTCGCGCAAAATTTCGCAAAGCCGCATTCCGGGGTGGCTTCGACCCGTCGTCAACTCTCTTGCCATGTCCGTCAGTTGCACGGCGGCTACCGTTTGTGCCCTTCTCGACGTCTACGGCGAAACCACCCTCATCGGCATAGTTGTCAACGTGTTTGCCATACCTATGGTTTCACTGGCGTTTGTGTTTGCGCTTGTCGGTATGTTGCCGTGGATATTTCATTTCCTCGTGTATCCTGCCTCGTGGCTTGCGGACGGCGTTATCGTTGCCGCAAGGTTCTTTACGCAAAACGACTTCACCCGTTTCGGCGTTGCGGTGTCGGTGCTTACCGCCGTCGTAACCATTGTGTGGATGTTTGTCGCAGGCGGCTTTGTTCGCCTCGGTCGCAAAGCCAATGTAATTACAAATGTTGTTCTCGCGGCGACGTTTGCTGCAACGATTATATTTGCCGCCGTTCCGAAGCCCTGCCGCACCGAAGCGTATGTTTCGGTGGACTTTTCCGAGCCGGCCGCAGCAATGACGTCGGACGACGGGGAAGCGGTGATTGTCACCAACTTTCCCGATGGGTTGTATGCCCTTGGTGAAGTACTGCCCAAGGTATACCGCCACAATGTCAGGCACGTAACGTGGTGCGTTACAAACTACAATGCCGTTGACGTAGAATCGTTAAGCATGTGCGTAAATGCAGGCGACGACTTCTTTGTGCTGGATAGCAGCGGCAACGACCCTGCGACGGAATTTCTTGCCGGGCTCGGCATCACGCCGGTGTACGGTTTCAAAAATTTGCCGATGGGCAAGTCCGTCACCGTAACGCCTGTTTACGACGGTTCGCTTCGGGCGGCGTTACTTAGTTGCGACAATTTCAGCGTGGCGGTTGTCGTCGGCGGCGACACTGCCGTAGCAAACTTTGCCTACGCTCGCCGCGACATCGACATTTACGTCGGCAACAAGGCTTTTGCAAGTTACGGCGCGGAAAACAAAACTTTTATCAGTCTGTATCAGAACAATTACCCATTCAACCTTGGCGCAAATAAGTACGGAAACTTTACAATACGCCCGAAAGATGGTACAATAAACGTATCTTTCAGGTAGTTACAGTAAATTATTAGTATACATTTATCTGCGCGTCGGGCAAAACTGCCGCAAAAAAAGCAAAACGGAGGAAAGTGGTGATAAAATTTTTGGAACTGCGCGAAAAACTTAACGATTCCTTCGTGGCTTTGTGTCTGTTCGGCAATGACGGCTGGGTGAAGCAACGCGCGCTTTCTTCCGTAAGACAAGTTTACGGCGTGGAAGCCGACGACGGAATGTCATTTGACACGCTGGACGCACCGACTACCGACGACATCGTGTACGCCTGTATGTCGGGTTCGCTGTTCGGCGGCAAAAAAGTGGTATTTGTCAGGGGCTTTGTCATGCCGCAGGGCAAGCAGATGCAGGAAGTCAAACGCAAGTTGTCCAAACTGTTTACTCAGGACGACGCCGACTACTGCGTGGTGTTTGACCTCGACAACGCCAAAACGCTGGACGGCGTGGACGGCGTGGAATTTGTCGATTGCAACAAACTGGACGGGGCGGGCATCGGCAAATGGATAACAGCCTATTGCCGCAAGCAAGGCGTCGACGCCGACCCGATTGCCGTCCGCAAACTTGCCGAGTACTGCCTGTGCGACATGTCGCGCGTGGCTACGGAAACGCAGAAACTTATCGATTACGGCAAGTTCGATAGTGAATCTGTGGACATGCTGGTGCACAAGGACGTCGAGTATGCCGTGTACGACCTCAGCAAACTTATCGCTTCGGGCAACGTGCAGCGCGCAATGGCAAGTTACAAGGGGTTGCTTGCGCAAGGTGAGGACAACAGGGCGTTGTTCGGGCTGCTGTACAACTTCTACCGTCGCGTGTACTACGTCAAAACTTCGACGGAACTTACCGAGGACAAGATTGCCGAGTGCCTTGGCGTCAAACGCGGCGCGATTATGTTTGCCAAGGATGTTGCCGCCCGTTACAAACCGATGCAACTCAAGCGCGCACTGTCGGCGTTTGTGGAAGCCGACGGCAAGTTGAAGGCGTTTCTGGACGAAGACGAAGTGATGACGTGGCTCGTGTTCAGGCTGGCAACGCTGTGACGACGGCACGGTACGCACGCTTGTAAAGTATTCAAAAAACGCATAGGGTTAATTTCGCCATCACTAACAACCTTGGGGATGTCCTTTTCCGCGGCGAAGCCGTAAGTAGGGTAAGCGACAGTGACCGTACAAGCCCCACCACGTGGGTACACTCTCGCTCACTATCACCC
>DPQS01000064.1:0-1741 GCA_003537755.1 Clostridiales bacterium
ACACCTTCTCCCCGAGGGCGAAGGATTTTTGACATGTCAAGCACATCGTAGCAACGCCGCAGATGCAAGCAAGGGCGACGAAAAGGGTATCGGACACGAAGGCACGTACTAAGCGTACGTAACTGAGTGTTCGATACCCTTTTTGCCGTCATGGCGAAGTATATGCGGCGTTGCTACCGGTGGATGGCGTGAAAACACACCCCTACCGCATCCGGCCCACAATGGCTGCCCGCGGTCGGATTAACGTCCTCAATTATTATGTTAAGGTCGTCGCCAAACTTTTCGCGCAAAAGTCCCGCCAGCGTTTCGGCGATGTCGCGCGCGTCGGTGTGTCCGATACAAACGCGATGCCCTTTGATGTCGTCGGCAAGTGCCTCCACGTACCCCACAATGAGTTTAAGCGTTTTCATACGTCCGTTTGCCTTGCTGTGCGTGTGCATCATACCGTCGCTGCCCATATTAAGCACAGGATGCACGCCAAACAAGTTGCCCATTGTTGCCGCAAGATTGGTCACACGTCCGCTGCGCCTGAAAAACTTGAGGTCGTCGGCGTAAAAATAAATGGCAAACTTGTCAACTTCCGTCTTTGCCCATTCCACCATTTCTTCGGCGGTTTTACCTGCCAGATACATGTCGCCTACTTCGCACGCTATGTTGAAGCTGAGCGTAGTAATGCCCTTGGTGTCAATCGTGTAAAATTTGGTGTTCGGGTAACTGTGGCTCAAGCTGTCCACTGCCAGTTTCATTGCGTTAAACGTGCCGCTCATTGCCTCGGAAAAATGCACGTACAGTATGTCGTCGCCGTTTTTGAAATAGGGCTCGAAGTACTGCACGTAGTCGTCGGGACTTATTGCACATGTTTGCGGCAATACGCCTGCGCGAAGTTTGTCGTAAAAGGCATGCGCGTCAAAGGTGTCGAAGTCGACGTACGGGCGCACGGTAACGCCGTCAATCACGTAAGGCATACTGATAAGTTTGTAGCCGTAATGTTCCGCCAGTTGCGGTGTCATGTCAGTGTCGGTATCTGTAAAAAGTACAAGCATATTTTTTTCTCCCGTGTTGTCGCTTTACTCTTGGCAACGTCTGTTTCCGCTAATTCGTAGTCACTTTTTTTGCTACCGCCAAAAGACTTTTCGACGACGTTTATTATTTTTATTATTGTACTACAAGGTAAACTTAAAGTAAATACGTTTGTGAAAAATAAAAAAAAAGGCATTCCGATTTTCTTTCGGAATACCGCGATATGTGTAATTTTTAATTCTGAAATTTTCTCGTCTACGCCAAACAACTAACGCATTTTGTTACAATATGTGCCCGTTTCGCGCCACGATGCAATTTCGCCTTAGCAACTAACAATATGTTGCCTCGCTAAACACAATATTGTCCACGCGCAAAGCAAGTTTTGTCGCAAATCAGTTGTTTTTCAAGTATTCCTTAAGCGCGCTTGCCAATTGGTCGGGACAGGAAGTATTTTTCATGCCGCACTTAATGCCGCTCAGGCGGTCGATGGCTTCGTGAATTTCCATGCCTTCGACAAGACGACCGATACCCTGCAAGTTACCGTTGCAACCGCCTACAAAACCTACGTTGTGCAGTTTGCCGTCAACTACCTCAAAGTCTATTTCGCGTGAACACGTTCCTTTCGTTGTGTATTTCATATGTAAACTCCTTTTTTGTGTGATTTTTTTTGATTTTTTTTGTTTATGTTTACGGGGAAAGGGAAACTTTTTGGAAAAAGTTT
>DPQS01000064.1:1900-15824 GCA_003537755.1 Clostridiales bacterium
CCCCGAACCCCTATCCTTTCAAAAACTTTGTGTACTTTTTTTGGGGGTGGGGATAAACAGAACAAATTGTATATACTTTTTCAAAGTATGGCAGGTTAATTGCAAATTGATACAACACCGCTGCACATCTTATCTGTTTGCAGATACAATTTGCCTGTCAACTACATACAGTCGATTTCAGTCTTTTATTCCTCAAAAAAATTGAGAAAGGAAAACCATATAATCTAATTTGCCTGTTGCTCTTCTTCGTCCAACCTCAACATGGGGACAATGCGTTTTTTAGCAAGAAAGTACAGCGGGATCCCCAAGCCGTAACACACCACGCTTTGCGACACAAGCAATCCGCCGACCTGCATCAGGTAAATCACCCACGTCATGCCGTCCGTGCCTGCGAGCAGCCACACCAGCGGAAGCAAAAATGCGTTAAGCAAAATGGGCGGCAACGGCGCAAAGTAAAACTTTTTGAATACAAAAGCCGTAAGCAATGCCGCAATAGTTGTAATCAGCGTGCCGAGAATTATGTCCCAGATACCAAACGTGGACACAATGTTGCCGATCGCGCAACCTATCGCAAGCCCGGGAATACAGTACGGCATCAACGCCGGCAGTATCGTCATGGCTTCGCCGGGGCGAATCTGAATGTACGGGTTGGTCGCAAGTGCGCCAAACGGTACGGTGAGTGCTACGTAAAGTGCCGCAACAACCGCGTTGACGGCAATGTACTTTGCAGATTTCTTCATTTGTTTTTAAGGCGCGGACAGCCTTCTCCGAGCCTATCTCCTTAGTGTAGTTTTTTATTGACAAGCGTTTGCTCGTCGGACTTCGGCTCACACTACGCATACAACGCAAATGTTCGCTTCCCTCCAAGATGGGTGGCTACTACCATCTCACCGACGCCGCATTTCTGCGACGTAAGTATTTTGTTTGTGCCGCTGTTTTTACTTTTCCGCTCCCGCAAATTTTACTTTACCAAAGCGCAGAAACATATGCGGCAGTTGTTAACGGCAACAATAGCCGCATAAAGATAATTTGTATTTTAACGCAATAAAAGGTCAGACTTGCGATATCCGGGATTTTTTTGAAGTAGGGGCAGCGCAAAAAGCCGCTCCGTTTTCACCCGTTGTTGTCAGTCCTCGTAAACGGTAACGTTGTCGCCCTTGTCCCACAGGTTTTCAAGTGCGTAAAGTCCGCGCAAGTCTTTGTGGAAAATATGCACGATTACGTCGCCGTAGTCGGCGGCAATCCATTTGCCTTCGCTCACGCCTTCCTTGCGAACGACAGACTTACCCTGTTTTTCCAGTTCTTCGTCCATATGGTCAAAAATCGCCTTTACCTGCGCGGCACTACGACCGCTGCAAATAATAAAGTAATCGGCAAGGTCGCTCATTCCGTGGATGTTGACCACCTTTATGTCCGATGCCATTTTTTCCGACAGAGCCTTGCAAATAGCCAATGCAGTACCGGTAATATTACTTGTTTCTTTTGTCATAAGTATCTCCGTTTTATCTAATGAATTTTTTGTAATTTCTGTACACTTCGGACAATTTGTTTGCCGCTGCTATGCGTTTGCCTGATTTTTGTAAAAATCCAACGCCTGTGAAGTAAGATAATACACGTTTCCGGCATGGTTTGTCAAGCAATAACGATTGGCTTCGAACAAACACTTTACAAACATTTCGTCCAATGTTCCGCAAAGAAGGTGCGAAAGCGGATACGGGCGCGTTTCCTCCGTCTTGTCCGCAACGTACACTATCTTGTCAAGGCGGGTCATGTTCGGTCTTGCCGTGCAGTGGTATCTGATGGCGTTCAGTATTTCATTGTCCGTCACGCCGAAGTCTTTTTCCGCAACAAGCGCACCGAGAAAAGCGTGCACCACACTATCGGGCATATCGCACGGGCGTACAAAGCCGTAGTCGGCGTACCTGTCGGGCGACAGGTATTTTGCGCAGTCGTGAAGCAGGCAGGTAACAAAAACCTTGTCATATTCTTCCGCCGTGCACAGCTCTAAGCCACGTTTTACGACGTGAAAAGTGTGCATAAATCGCTTTTCCGTAAGATATGGGCGAAGTTTGTCCGCCATGGCGCGGTACTGCGTGTACAGATTGTGTTTGCGCACGTACTCGTCCACCGCTTGCGGAACGTCGCTTGTCGGCAGTCCGAACTGATACCGCAGCCGTATGTCGGCAGAACTTACAAAGTCGGGCGTAAAGTCAACGGGGACAAAATCTTTGCCGTATGTGTCTCGGAAGTGTTGCTTTGTCTCGTCGCTTATGCCGTTACCTCGTGCCGCAACAGCCAGCGTAACGTATTGCAGTATTTCCGCAGGACAATGCCACTCGTCAAAATGCTCGAAACTGTCGCCGCCGATGAGAAAATACAACTCGTCGTCGGGATAGACCGAGGCAAAATACTTCACCGTGTCCAGTGAATAGGTTTTGCCGTCGCGAAAAATTTCCACGTCGCTGACCTCGGCGAAACTGCCGAACGCCAGCTTTGCCATTTCGAAGCGCAGATTTTTGTCGACGGCGCAAAATTTGTGCGGCGGCATTCCCCCGGGGACAACGATAAGTTTGTCCGCGCCGAGTTGCCTTTTTGCCTCTCGGGCAAGGCGCACGTGTGTGTTGTGCGGCGGATTGAACGTACCGCCGTAAATTACAATTTTCATAACTACATTTTACAATATTTTGCGTTTTTTTACAATAAATATTAACCATTTTGTCAACAATTACGGTATGAATAAAGTTATAAACACAATTTTGTCAGCACTGCTTGCACTTTTTCTGGCGTTTGCATGGGCAAGATACCTTACGCACGACAATGCCGCGTCAGTGCTTGCCGCAGTAGCAATTGCCGCCGCGACGGCATACATTTGTGCGTATCTTACCGACAGAAAGCAGACAAAAACGCAAAAAACAAAACAAAGTAAAAAAAAGTCTGACACACTTACAGACAGACTTATGTTCGAAGCGGACAACGCCGCATTGTTTGCACCCATGCTTACATACTACGGATATGCGGTGACGACATCTTCAAACGACTACATCGTCGCAAACAAAAACGACACAAACTACTACGTTGCGATAAACTTTGTCGCGGACAAACTGTCTGTTGCCGACCTTGCCGCGAGTATAGTTGCCGCCAAACGTGCCGATTGCGACAAACTGATTGTATTTTGCAGCAAAGTTTCGCCGAACGTAAACGCAGCCGCAGACAAGTTCGATTACAAAGTTTTTAATGCGGAACAAACACTGCAACTTTTTATCACCGCCGACAAACTGCCGCAACTTAGTGAAAAACCGCCTCGCAGAAACGGCATAGTCGCAAGTTACGCACTGTCAAAAGGGCGTTTCGGGTGGTACTTCGGCGGCGCGATATGGATGATCGCGATAAGTTTCCTGTCTTACTTCAAGGTGTACTCATTGCTGTGGGCAACCGCGCTGTTTGCCCTTGCGATGTACAGTCTGCTCAACCGTCGTTACAACCTGCCGACGACACCGAACCTGCTTGATTGACGTCTCCGTCCAAACCGCATTTATGTCGATAAATTTTGCATACGTTATTAAAATTTATATACAAAACGTCACTTGGCACGTTACTTTTTGGCGCAATTTTCCACCGCCACGACACTGCTTGGGGCGGCATTTTTATTGCCGTTTTCAATCACATCACACAGTAAAGTCGCAGGCGGATTGTCCAGCACAAGCGACTCTACCTGCGCAACGTCAAATGTCGCGACAACGCGTAAATCTCTGTCCACCACGTCCAGAGAATACAAAAAGTTGCCGCGCATGCGCTTTGCGACATCGGACACACGACTGTCCGTCGTAAACACGAGAGTTTTCTTTTCCATACCTCTTCTTCGCCACAGGTTGTCGGCGTAACTCGTCCGCACGTAACACTCGCCGCCGCTTTCGGCTGCCACGCCGCCAAGCAGTCCAAGTGCAAAAAGTCCTACCGCAAAAAGATTCAAACCGACAAAAAGCGACAACACAAACACGCCGAACAGCGCAAAGCCAACAATCCACGTTGCCGTCTTTGTGTACCCGATGGCTTTTGCAGTGTATTTTTCAAGCAGTCCCGTCAGCACGCGACCGCCGTCCAGCGGATAGCACGGAAGCAAGTTGACAAGTCCCATCGTAATGTTTGCCGCAAAAAAGTTTTCCGTGGGCACGTATGTTTGCGGCGCAACCCACCACAAAGCAAGGCACAGCACCGCCGCAACAAAGTTTGCCGCAGGTCCCGCAACGGCAATCAGAATGCGGTCGCGCGGATAGACGTCGGTAAAATCGCCGTACAACACCGCGCCGAACACCGACACGCGCACCTCGTAACAGCGGTAAAACAGTCTGTCTGCAACAAAATAATGCGCCAGTTCGTGAAGCAAAACCGCCGCAAAATACATGATGGCGAAGTACCCCTTGCGGAGCACCGTCGCCATCGCCAAAAATATCCAGAAACTTAGTCCGAACCTGATTTTCAGACGTTCCATGCAATGGAATTGTCACTTGCAACAACATCAGTGACAGTCGTTTCGCCCTTAACGATAGTCGCCGTAAAAGTACTGTCGTACTTGCCCAGCAATTCGTTTGCCTGCACGCTTTGACCTTCTGCCACGTACACGCTTGTAAGTCCGCCGTAACACAGCAACAAATCGTCGCCCAGTTGCACCGTGACGGAGTTTTCGTCAACTTTCGTCACCTTACCGCCGCAAAAAGACAATGCCGCACGACCGCCGCCGAACGTAGCCACGCCGTCCTTGACGTCCATTAGTTCCGCATTACAAGGTATGTCAAATTTGGTCGCCGACGTGTCCTGTTTGCGCTCGAAAGCCGATGCCACCGCCAAGTACGCGTTTTTTGCCGCGGTAGCAATGCCGTTTCGCGCCGCAGGACTGAACACCAACACGCCGACAAGCGCAAGGATGCACAGGCAGGCAATGGAAAACACCTTCCACTTGCGACTCATGCGCTGCCACAGATTAAACTTATGCGCAGGCTTTTGCGGAGCGGCGTCATATTTACGCTCGCTGTAGGTTACGTCAAGCCAATCGTTTTCTTCGCCGTCGCGAACGACGCTTTCAACACCGTCAAAATTCATCAAACCACCTCCGTTTGTAGTCAATGTAATATACTCGTCGCTCCGCCCGTGTAGTACTGTTTCGGCTGCCGCTACGGCATAATTTTTTTCAGGCAAAGCGAAAAATGTCGAAAATCAAGTCGGCTTAGTCACGTAAAAGTCGTAAAACCGATTGGACAAAAACGTCGGACGAATTTGTTGTAAAACCTCCCTGCAAATTGCCGCAAGGTTGTCAGGTTGTCGGCGTTCCGACAGGACGCGCACGCTTGACCGACACACACAGCAAAACGTTGTTTTCCGCGCCGAGTTCCGTGTGTACCTGCAAACCGTCGTAAACAAAATATTCCGCCAATAGTCCTGACAGTCGTTCGGTAAATCCCTGCGGAAGCGCGCCGAACTTGTCTGTAATTACCATAGATTTCACTCTGTCATACAAAGCGTTGTTTTGATTTTTCATATTTCCTCTTTTTCAATAACACTTATTACACAGCCCCTGCTTCAGACAAACGGAACCCTTTCGGGGGATTGCCACGGCACTTTGTGCCTCGCAATGACATAATTGCACAAAAGACCTTCATATGTTGTCCTTCCGAAAAATTATTTCTACTGCGCCTGTAATTTTGTTCAATAATAGATATTGATTACAGTTTACACAAACTTACCACAATAAGGCTTTTGCGCGAACGGCACGTCCGGCAACGCTATCTGCGCCTTTTCAGTCTGCGGCGAAGTCTGCCGAAAATGCCCCTGAATGGCGTTACGCAATCGTACATTTCGCGACTGCCGGTGTGCAGGTTTTTTGCCAGTATGTCAAACGGTTTTGCCGCAGCGCCGCTGACAAGTCCGCAATTTATGTCGTCGTCATCAGGCACAACGCCGAGAGGCGTACCGTTAAGCACGCTGAACACTTCAAACGCGGACAGCATTTCGCCGTCGGCAATCAGGTCGCCGCGCACGCGGTTGACCACTATCCCGACGTAACTCATCACGCCGCCGAGGTACCCTGCCGTTTTGTCGGCGTCACGCACGGCAGATATATGCGGCGTAACCACGACTATCGCTTCGTCGGCGCAACTTACGGCACGCCTGAAACCCACGTCAATGCCGGCAGGGCAATCGACAAAAATGTAGTCGAAACTGTCATTAAGCCGTCCGATAACTTTGTTTACCGCGTCGGGCGTAATTTGCCGTTTTGCCGTGTGACAACTGCCCATGATGTACAACGTAGGCTCGTTTTCGTCGCGAATCAACGCCTGTTGGGGTCGGCAACGACATTCCACTACGTCCACAAGGTCGTACACAACCTTGTTTTCGACGCCCGTCACCACGTCAAGATTGTTAAGCCCTATGTCAAGGTCAATAAGCAGCACCCTGAGGGAACGCCGCGCCAGAGCAAGCCCCAGATTTGCGCAAACCGTGGTCTTTCCGACGCCCCCTTTGCCGCTTGTTACAACGATTTTTCTTGCCATTTGTGTACTTGCCGCCAAACCCTTGCCGCGCTGCGGCGCAAAGGGCGGCGTTTGCTCCTTTTCCGAACAATTGTAACACGTTTTTTGCAACAAAAAACCCGTTCGACAAAAGTTTTGCCGACGGGTTTGGTCGAATTTATACTGTTTTTTGACGAAATTTATCAGGCGGCAAACGCAAACAGTCACTAATGGTGTTTGCAATTGCAAAAGCTACGCTAAAAATACCTTATTTCCCGCGCAAAACGCTTGCTTGCACCGCTGCCAAGGCAAACGAAGCCGCGTTTTTGCGACAGTTCCGTTGCGGGCGCGGCAGCGTTGTCGGGAAGGTTGAGCCACGGCTCGATACAAACCATTTTGCTGTCGGCATTCGGGTGCCACAACAGCAGATTCGTAAAGCCATTGAAACGGCTTTCGGCAACGACGTTGTTTTGCTTGTCAAGCAGTTGCACGAAATCCGACTTTACGTCGGCAATTATCACCGTGCGCCCATCCGTCATAAAACTTCGCGGAAGAGGCAAAAAGTGACCGCTCGCAAGGGTCTGCGTTTCACCCGTCAGCAGCCCTTTTTCGTTGTGCAACAACGTAACGATTTTTTCGTCGCTCGGGAAGTACAGCGTGTAGTCGCTTATATCGCCGTCCAGCGCAAAACTTTCGTGTCCGCCAAGGCTGAAATACATTTGATTGTCGCCGATGTTTGTCACGTCGCAGTTTATTGTAAGCATGTTGTCGCGCACGCCGTAAGTTATTACAAACTTCCAGTCAAAAGGGTACACCGCACGGGTAAAATCGTCGCTGACAAGCGTAAACTGTACCTCGGAAGCATCTATCTGCCTGCCGACAAATTCACACCTTTTGGCAAAGCCGTGCATTGGCAAATCGTAAGGCTTCCCGTCGACAAGCGTTTTCGTGCGGCCGCACGCAGGGAAAAGCACAGGCGCGTGACCGTTCCAACTTCCGTCGTCGTTTTGCCACAGTCGTTGTTTGCCGTTTGCCACGACAGACAGTAATTGCGCACCGCAACTGTCTATTGTGGCAATTAAATTGTCACTGTTTATTGTAAAAATCATTTTTATTCAACCACCGCACATTCGCAAAAACTATCGTCAACGCCAATGATTATTTGCAAGCGTGCAATATTTCGTATTTTTCAGGCTGCCCGCCTCAACACGCAAAGTATTCAGGTGCGTTTGCTTACAGCAAACCCCCTACTTGCACAATGTCTGACGGACGGCTTTTTGCCAGCCTTCGATAAGGTCGCGGCGAGTGTGCTCGTTCATGTGCGGCACAAAAACCTTGTCTACTTCCACATTGCTGCGAATGTCGTCTATGTCCTTCCAGTAGCCGATTGTAAGCCCGGCAAGATAGGATGCACCGAGAGCCGTCGTTTCCGTAACCATCGGGCGCACCACATTGGCGTCCAGAATGTCCGCCTGAAACTGCATAAGGAAGTTGTTTGCGCTTGCGCCGCCGTCAACGTTGAGATTGGTAATTTTTACGTCGGCGTCGCGTTGCATTGCCGCAACAAGGTCGTACACCTGGTAGTCGATACTTTCAAGGCAGGCACGAATAAAATGTTCCTTTTGGGTGCCGCGGGTAATGCCAACAATGGTTCCGCGTGCGTCGGCGTCCCAGTAAGGCGCGCCCAACCCCGCAAACCCGGGCACTACGTACACGCCGTCGGTACTCGGCACGCGTACGGCGTAGTTTTCCGTTTCCTTGGCGGACTTAATCATGCGCATTTCGTCGCGCAGCCACTGATTGATTGCGCCGCCGATAAACACGCTGCCTTCCAGCACGTACTGCGGCTTGTCGGTAATGCCTGCCGCAAGGGTCGTGACAAGTCCGTTTGTGGAAAGTACGGCTTTGTCGCCCGTGTTCATAAGCAGGAAACAGCCCGTGCCGTAGGTGTTTTTTACGTCGCCGCTGTTTACCGCAAGATGTCCGAACAACGCCGCCTGCTGATCGCCCACCACCGAACAAATCGGAATTTCGCGCCCGATAAAGGCGTCGTCGGTAAGCCCGAAATTGTGTCCGGACGGGTAAACTTCGGGCAGCATGCCGCGCGGAATGTCGAACAGTTGCAGCAGGTCGTCGTCCCACTTCAGCGTGTGAATGTTGAACAACATCGTGCGACTGGCGTTTGTGTAGTCGGTGGCAAAAATCTTGCCCTTACTCAGTTGCCACATCAGATATGTATCGACGGTACCGAACAGCAGTTCGCCCTTTTCCGCACGTCCGCGCGCGGCGGGCACGTTGTCTAGTATCCACTTGAGTTTTGTCGCGGAAAAATACGCGTCCAACACAAGTCCCGTCTTTTGATAAATCATGTCGGCAAGTCCGTCACGTTTCAGCTCTTCGCAGTAGTCGGCTGTGCGTCTGCACTGCCACACGATTGCGTTGTACACGGGTCTGCCGGTCGCGCGTTCCCACACAAAGGTGGTTTCGCGTTGGTTGGTTATGCCTATTGCCGCAATGCTGTCCACGCTTACGCCGGCGCGAATCAACGCCTCGGAAATAACGCCGACCTGCGAACCGTAAATATCATGCGGATCGTGTTCCACCCAACCGGGTTTAGGGTAAATTTGCTTAAACTCTTGCTGTGCTTTGCCGCAAACGCGACCTTGTTTGTCGAATACGATGGCACGACTGCTCGTCGTACCCTGATCCAGCGCAAGAATGTATTTCATATCGCACTTCCTTCGGAATTTTGTCTGATTTTGTTTTGATTAAGTTTTCTGTCGCCGCCACCGAAAACGTTTTCGTGAGCTACCAACGAATAGAATCCACGTGTACCGTTTTTTTTCGCGCAAAAAAGTATTTTTGTCAGCAAAAAAGCAATACGTATTAAAAATTTCGTTACAGCAAAGTGTGACACAACAGTTACAGGCAAACTTTATACAGACGTCTGCCGCATTACTGTAAGGCAGTGTTGAAACTACTTTTTGGCTATATTTTTTGTCGCAATCACGTCCACGCCGCAGTCGCAAACGTTTGCCACAACCACATCGCCGATAGCAATCGGGGCGGCAAGCGTAACGTTTTTAAGCGCGTCAAGACAGTCGAAAATAAGCCCCTTGGGGATAGCTTCGACGGTCTTTACCGAGCACATAGGAATATCGCCGCCGACAACTTTCACCGAGCCGGTCACCATGCGTTTGGGGCTTGTTACTTCGTTTACGGCATATGTAACGCCACGCGGACATGTGTTGCCCGTCACTTTTATGTTGCTTTTGTCGCTGTCGTCCACCGTCAGGTGACACCCCATCGGGCAGTTGATGCAAATCATTTCTTTCATCTTGTCTCGCCCTCCTTCACAAGGGTAATTTCCACTTCGTTTGCGTGTTTAAGCACTGACATCTGCTCGGCGGTCAACGTAATGTTTTCCATTTCACCGGGCGTTACAACGGGGCGTTTGCGCCCGAACACCTTTACTCCGTCGGCAAACACGGCAAGTTCCACCTTCTTGAATACGTTGCCGACGCGCATTTTGAACGATTGCGCATGCGTTTCCTCGTCGCGATTGAGCACCGTAGGCACACTGTAACGCACACCGCCCGTACACTTGACAACAATCTTATCCTTGCATGGCTTTGCGCCGTTAAGGTACATTACCGCACGTTGACCTGCGTTTGTCGCTTCCGCCGACACGAAGTCCACAAGGTCGTGCACGTGCAGCACGTTGCCGCATTCAAACACGCCGTCAACCGACGTCATCAGATTTTCGTCCACTACCGCACCGCCCGTTGTGGGACTCAGCGTGACTTGCGCGTTTTTGGCAAGTTCGTTTTCCGGCAACAGACCGACAGACAACAGCAATGTGTCGCACTCGATAAGTTGTTCCGTTTCCTTTTTCGGACGAAGTTTTTCGTCAACTTCTGCGACAACGACCCCGGTCACACGGTCGCCGCCATTGATTTTTACCACCGT
Organism: Clostridiales bacterium; assembly: GCA_003537755.1. Lineage (GTDB taxonomy): Bacteria > Bacillota > Clostridia > Christensenellales > CAG-314 > Fimimonas. The sequence continues at coordinate 12,373 of DPQS01000064.1, forward strand.
ATGGGAAAAATACAGCGGAATGTCGAAGTCATTGAGACACTGCACTATGTTACGGTTAAGCCCTGACGAATATGGCATAAGTTCCACCACGGCTTTGACGTGCGCCCCTTCGAATGTCATGCGGCGCGCCATAATAAGCCCGATGTCGCCGCTACCGAGAATAACCACTTCGCGTCCGGGCATGTAACCGTCGATGTTGACCAGTTTCTGCGCCGTGCCTGCGCTGTAAACGCCTGCTCCGCGCATACCTGCAATGTTGATTGCGCCACGCGGACGTTCGCGACAACCGCACGCCAGTATAATTGCCTGCGCCGCCACCGACACCAAGCCGTCCTCTGCCGAAACGTACGTGACCACTTTTTCGGGGGATACGTCAAGCACGGTTGTGTTCAGTTTGTACTCGATTTTGCGTTCAAGCAGTTGTTGCACATATCTGTCGGCGTATTCCGGTCCGGTCAATTCTTCCTTGAATGTGTGCAGTCCGAAGCCGTTGTGAATGCACTGGTTAAGTATGCCTCCGAGTTGCGGTTCGCGTTCGAGCACCAGTATATCTCTTTCGCCTGCATCGTAAGCAGCCACCGCCGCCGCAAGCCCTGCAGGGCCGCCGCCGACAATCACCAAACGAACGTTTTGCATTACTTTGTCCTCCCGATTACAAACTGCGAATTGCCGCCGCGCTTGGTAACTTCCGTCATAGGCACGCCAAGTTCGCGCGACAAAATTTCCATTACTCTGGGTGTGCAGAAACCTGCCTGACAACGCCCCATGCCCTGACGCGTGCGACGTTTGACGCCGTCCATGTCAACCGCACCGGGTTTACGGCGGATTGCTTCGACTATTTCGCCCTCGGTTACCGTTTCGCAACGGCACACAATGCGCCCGTACAGCGGGTTTTCCGCAACGAGTTTTTGGCGTTCTTCATCCGAAAGCGTTGCAAAATGCGGTATGCCTTTACGCTCGGCAACGAAGTTTGCGTTTTTACCAAGGGACAGCTTTTTGGCAATCTCTTCCGCAACGTGCACCGCAATGGCAGGCGCGCTGCTGAGCCCCGGGCTTTCGATACCCGCAACGTTGTACAAACCCTTCACTGCGGCACTTTCGCCTATTACAAAGTCGTCTGTGTCCAGGTGCGCGCGAAGTCCGCTGAATTGCGTAATTATGTTGCGACGATTAAGCGACGGCATCGTAAGAAGCGCACGGTCAAAAGCCGAAGCAAGCTCTTCGGGTGTGGTCGCAACATCGTCCTTGTCCGTCACGTCGGTTGCGGTAGGTCCTACAAGTATGTTGCCGTGGCAGGTCGGCGTTACAAGTACGCCCTTGCCCATTTTGGTCGGCATCTGAAACAGCGTGTGGCTTGCCATGTAACCGCAGGTTTTGTCCAGCAGTTCGTAGTCGCCCTTGCGCGCCGTGATGTGCATTTTGTCGGGTGAAATCATGTTGTTGATTACATCGGCATACACGCCTGCCGCATTTACCACGTACTTTGCCTGCGCTGTAAATCCGTCGGCGCAGGTCACTTGCAGTCCTCCGTCGTTTCTGTCTATTGCCGTAACTTCCGAGCCGAAACGGAATTCCACACCGTTTGTAGCGGCGTTTTCCGCATAGGCAATCGTCATTTCGTATGGCGAAACTATACCGCCGTTTGACACCACAAGCGCGGCGACAACGTTTTCCGATACGTAGGGTTCCATTGCCTTTACAGCCTCGTAGCCTTCCAGCACGTACAGCCCTTGTACCCCGTTCTTTACGCCTTGCTCTTTCAGTTCAAGCAACTTGCCAATGTCGGCTTTGTCGAAACAAAGCACCATACTGCCGTTGCGTTTGAACGGAAAATCCAATTCGCGGGCAAGTGCGTCAAACATGGCGTTGCCTGCAACGTTGAACTTCGCCTTAAGCGTGCCGGGCTTTGCGTCGTAACCTCCGTGCACTATACCGCTGTTTGCCTTGCTCGTGCCTACCGACACGTCGTTGCCGCGTTCCAGCAGCAAAATGTCCGCGTCGAAACGGGACAATTCACGCGCGACGGAACAGCCCACTACGCCGCCGCCGATAATAATTACGTCTTTCATATCTTTCCTCCGAAAGGGGTTTTGTACGGTTGCGCAAACGGCAACAACATTAAAACCGCCATATATCGTTTGTATTATTATAAACTTTTTTTGATATAATTTCAATAGCAAAAACAAAATTAAAAGCAAACCAAATAAACAAATTTTCACTTTTAACAACACTATAATTCAAAGCAAAATTTCGGAATCAGAGTTGTATACAAATCTGTCATACCGAGCGGAACGAAGTGTAGTCGAGCGTATCCCGCGGAAGCGTTCCTTTCGTCTATTATTATTTGTTGCAATGGCATAGTTATAGGCGAGTAGTACATTTCCGGGGGATCCTTCGACTACGCTCGGGATGACACCTATCAACAGCGTCCATTCGAAATCATTTCAAATTATTCAATCGTTTTAACAACGAACTACCACTAATAAAAAAAAGGCTTACGCACGTCCGTCGACCGCAAAGATTTTCTCGCGGGACGTCGGGCAGCACAAGCCTTTATTTATATTTTAATAGTCAATTTACAATTCAAAACGCCCGTCAAAATGTCAGTTCGGTCAGCACTTTGTCGTCAAAATCATATACCGTTAGTGTTTTTTCGTTACAAACGGCATAGGCAGGCACGCAATTATTTTTAGGCAAACTGCAACTGGACAACGCCACGCAAGTAACTCCGCCGTTTACGTTTACTTCGTTTACGTGGAAGTGTCCGTACATCATTACGTCGCCGCCAAGTAGTTGCCCGACGTTGTCTTTGTTGTGCACATGTCCGTGCGTAAACAAAATCCGATGTCCGCCAAAAGGCATGATTTCCTCGCGCACGAACGGGAATGTGCTTATCATCTGGTCAACTTCGCTGTCGCAGTTACCTTGCACCGCTACGATTTTGCCCGACAATGCGTTGAAAATCTCCGCAACCTTCATCGGCGCGTAGTCCTGCGGAAAGGGATTGCGCGGCCCGTGGTTGTACACGTCGCCCAAAAGCACAAGCAAATCCGCACCGCTTGCAACAAACTTGTCGGCAACTTTCTTTGCCCAGTACGCCGAACCGTGAATGTCGGTAGCAACAAAATATTTCATAACTTATTCCTCGTCGTCTGTCGGCAAAACGTCGTCAGCCGCTTCGTCGTCGTTGTCGTTTTTGCCGCAACCGCCGCAGCCACTGCAACCCTTGCTGTAAACAGGCGTAATACCCAGCTCTTCAAGGGTGTACTCGTTGACGGCACTTTCCTCTTCGCTCGTCTGCACGCGCACTTTTACCGTAAGATGCAGCATGTCAACGCTGTCAACCTTGCCTTTACCGTCGGGCGTATTGACCTCGGAGTTGAGTTTAGGCATAAATTTAAGCGTTTCGGCGTAGTACTCGTCCTCGAATTTCAGGCAGCACATCAGTCTGC
>DPQS01000064.1:15974-19516 GCA_003537755.1 Clostridiales bacterium
CAGGCAGCACATCAGTCTGCCGCAAAGTCCGCTGATTTTTGTCGGGTTGAGCGACAATCCCTGATGCTTCGCCATCTTGATGGACACGCGATCGAAGTCGGTGTTGCAGCAATTGCAGCAGCACACTCTGCCGCATGGACCCAGTCCACCCTTCATACGACATTCGTCGCGTATACCTATTTGCCTGAGTTCGATACGGCAACGGAACGTAGCCGCCATTTCCTTTACAAGGTCGCGGAAGTCCACGCGCTGATCGGCAGTGAAGTAAAACGTTGCTTTGCTTCCGTCAAAACTAAATTCGGCGTCCACCACCTTCATGTCCAGTTTGCGCTTGTTTGCCATCGCCTGCGCGTCGCGTATTGCTTTTGGACGGCGTTCAAGATTTACTCTGTAATTTGCCGTGTCCTTTGGCGTGGCTTTGCGCACGACGGGCTTCAGTTCGCCCTTGATTTCGCTGTCGTCCACTTCGCAGTTGGGAAGTACGACTTCGGCGTACTCCAATCCGCGTGCCGTTTCCACAATTGCGCCGTCCCCCTTGGCAAATACAAGTTTGCCGGGCGCAAAATAATATACTTTACCGGTATTTCTGAATTGAATACCTACTATTGTCTGCATCTGAATTTAACCTCCGAAATTGCGCTTGCAAGGTCGTCGATGGTCACTTGCAAGTTTGCGCTGCCGTCAAGCGCGCGCTTTGCCGAAAATATTTTTTCGATGGCGGCGCGGCAAGCGTCTATTGTGTAATTGTCCGAAATTGTCCGCACTTCGTCTCTTAGTTCCGTAAGCAGACAAAGTTGTCCGTTTACGCGCGACACAATGCTTTCGCGATACAACAATTGCAAAAAAGTCAAAAATTCGTTTACTTTGTCCTTTGCCTGCACCACGGGCGCAACGTAAACCAACGCGTTTTTGGTAGATGTCATCTGCGTGGCAAACCTGATTGCGGCTTGGCATGCGGCAAACGTGTCAGGGTCATTGAGTATCAACCTGCCCTCATTTACGCTTCCGCCTGACAACGCCGCGGCAATCTGGCATGAACGTTTGTCAAAGCCGTCTGCATGCAGTGCGTCGCACACCTCGGCAACGGTGCTGTGAGTACGTTTTAGCACCTGACAGCGGCTGCGCACGGTAGGTAACAGCCCTTCAAGGTCGGTAACGCCGACAAAGATAAACACGCCGTCGGTCGGTTCTTCAAGCGTCTTAAGCAGTTTGTTTTGCCACACGTCGCTGCCGATACCCGCAACCGAAGCCGAGCCGTCCACAAGAAAAACCCGTGCGCCGCTGCTTACGTCTACAGGGCGTTTGTAACTTTCTTCTACAAGCAGGTTAATGTCGGCAACGGAAATGCGGTTTTTGACCTTGTCCGTCGGCAGGCTTATTACGTCGGGATGCTGTCCCGTCGCAATGCGGTGACACACTTCACCGTCGTCCATTTTGTGTGCGGGGTTAAGCACCACCATGGCGCACTCGGCAAGAAGTCCCGACAGATACTGCTTTTCACCCACGACGATGTATGCGTGTCCTACGCGCCCCTCGGCAAATGCGCGCTCGAGGAAGCCGCCTACGTTTTTGTCCACGCTCAGCATGGAAGTACCCCACGGCGCACAAGTGCCTGACGAATAAGTGCCTGCGTTTCTTCGGGTGAACCGGACGCGTCTATGACTTCGAACGCCGACGGATTTTCCGCAATCACGTCAAGGTAGCCCTGATACACGCGCTTGTGGAAGTCGAGATTTACCATTTCCAGACGGTCGGTTTTGTCCGCGCCGCCCTTACGCTCAAAGGCTTTTTCCGGTGACAAATCCAGAAACACGGTAAACTCCGGCATGCAATCGCCGACGGCAAGTTTGTTGAGAGCAACCACACGGTCGTAGCCCAAACCGCGCCCAAGCCCCTGGTAGCAGTAGGAACTGTGCACAAAACGGTCGCAAAACACTACTTTACCCTTGGCAAGCGCGGGGCGCACGATGTCGTGAAGGTGCTGAATGCGCGCCGAAGCATACAAAAAGGCTTCGCAAAGGTCGTCCATTTCTTTGTTTTTTGCGTCAAGAATAATGTTGCGGATCTGTTCGGCAATGGAACTGCCGCCCGGCTCTCTGGTAAACACCACATCTGTGAAGTTTTGCTGCTTGCAGTACTCGCGTAGCTTGTTTATCTGATATGTTTTGCCTACGCCGTCACAACCTTCAAAAGTAACAAAATTTTTCATTTTCTCGTCCGTTTGCGAAATTTTTCGTCTGTTTTTGCGCATATAGCGAAATTTGTTGCATGTTTTTGTACATACATATAAATATTACCACAAACGCCGTCTTTTTTCAAGTCTTTTGTAAGTTACGGTAGGGTTAATTTCGCCACCACTAATAATTTTTGCAAGTGTGTACCCAAGCAGTGGGGCTTGTATGGTTAGTGTCGATTGCCCTACTTACGGCTTCGCCGCGGAAAAGGACATCCCCAAGGTTGTTAGTGATAACTAAATTAACCCTAAGACAAATTTGCAAAGCGCGTTTTAGTGCGCAGGTCAATCCAATGTTAGACAGAAACAGCGAAAAATTACTTGCAAAACTTCAACAACTTGCGCCCGACGGCTACACCGTGTTGCAACTGTCGGACATTGCCGACGGACAGCCGAGCGGCACGCCAAAGCAACTGCAAGGCAGGCTGTCGTATCTTCGGGCAAACGATTACATCGACGTAAAGTATCGCGACAAGGACAAAATCTGCCTTTGCCTCACCACCAAGGCGGCAAGTTACTTCGACACCGAGCGAAACCGCGTTGAAAAGGCTCAGATTGCAGACAAGCAATTGTGGCTTTTGCTTGCGTGCGTGTTTGCGGCGGCGTTTTCGGGTGCGTTCCTTGCAACGATTGTATCGGGGCTGCTTTGATTTGAAACGAATGCGCAAGGATTTATAAATATTTCAGATACGAATTACAATACAATGCAAACTATCAAAATAGAAAACAAGCCGATGTAAATCATGAGGTAACATGCTTAACAAAAAAGAGGTTGCCGTAATGCGCGCCGTGTACGAAGCGTGCAAGGTCAACAACGATTGCGCCATCATGTCAGACGCGCGGATAATATCCGCCACGCCCGAAAAGTACAAACTTACGCTAAGCGAAGTGGACACAATACTGAAACAACTGGAGTACGACGGGTACTTCGAGTGCGTCAAGTCAACGCAAAAAGGTCAAACGGTAAACGTAATTTCATTGAAGCAAAAAGGCAAGGCCTTTGCACGCGAAGTAGTACAACGCAGGCGCGAACTGTACAGCACGATGCTGTGGCGAATGGCGTTTGCGGCACTGGGTGCAGTCGCCGCCCTTGCGGCAAACCGCCTGCTTGCACTAATGAGGTTGTGAAATACTGGCAAAAAGCGACGTAATTTATTGCAGAAACTAAAGTTTTTACCAAACACAAAATGTGTATAGTTAAACCATAAAAACAAAATTCAATGAATGCAGAGAGATAGTTTGCGCGACACTATTGTTATGCAAAAATCGCCGAAGTGAAGCAACCTATGTAAGGGGTCCTGCCGAGGAA
>DPQS01000024.1:0-5711 GCA_003537755.1 Clostridiales bacterium
GGGGTGGCGAGGTGTTACCCTACAGCGACATCTGAACGAGGGCGCGGCTGGGTAGGCTACCTACCATTAAACTATAATACCCGAAGTGAAGCGAGCCAGCAGGCGTTCGCACGTAGGGTAATTCCTCGACAGGACCCCTTACACGTACCCTCGCTCTTCGGCGACAACACATTACACTTACTAATTCTCTTCCGCACTAACAAGTACCGATTTCAGCACGTCGGCAAGCGCATCCGCACCCATTTCAAGCGGCACAGGATACAACGGATTTGCTTCCTTGTCGGCGTGGGCGGCAAGCGCAGGAATGTCTTCTTCCTTAATGCCTGCCAGTTTGTTTGGCAATCCGAGTTCCGCATTAAGGCTGTCTATGCTTTCAACAAACGCTTTTGCGGCGGCTTCGTCGCTGTCGTAGTCATTTGCAACGCCCGTTATCCGCGCAAGTTTTGCAAGCGGCCTGTACGCAGACTTGCCGTATGATTCAAGTACCCTTGGCAACAGTACGGCATTAGCCAATCCGTGAGCCGTGCCGTAGGTGCCGCCCAAAGCATGTGCAAGCGCGTGTACGTAGCCTACATACGCACGGGTGAAAGCCAAGCCGGCAAGGTACGCAGCATGTTGCATGTTTTGCCGCGCGGCAAGATTTGTGCCGTTTGCGGTTGCTTCGGCAAGGTTGCCATAGATCAGTTTGACAGCTTCTTCCGCATGTCTGCGTGTGGCGCGAGTATTCGACTTGCCTATGTACGCTTCAACTGCGTGCGTCAGTGCGTCCATACCCGTCGTCGCCGTCAGAAACGGCGGCAAGCCGACGGTAAGCGTCGGGTCCAGCACAGCATAGTGCGGCACAAGGCAAAAGTCATTGATTGCATACTTGTCATGTGCGTCGGTGTCGGTAATGACGGCACACACAGTGCACTCGCTGCCCGTACCTGCCGTTGTAGGCACCGCAACAAACGGTGGCAATTTTTTGCGCACTTTCAGTTGACCTTTCATCCGATTTACATTTTTTTTCGGGCGGACAACGCGCGCACCGATTGCCTTGGCGCAGTCCATGGGTGAACCGCCGCCAAACGCCACAATTCCGTCACACTTGTTGTCAATGTAAAGTTGCCGTCCTTCCTCAACCTGCTTCACGGTAGGGTTGGGTAACACGCCGTCGTACACGGTCAATTCCAGTTTGCCATTTGCGCCTTCAAAAAAGACATCGAGCGAATGCCGCGCGACAGCAGTCTTACTGCATACTACAAGCGGACGAGTAACGCCTTTTTCCGCCAGAAAATCGGCAAGGCTTGCGAAACTGCCGTCGCCGCTCAGTATCTGCGGCTCTCGCCACGGCATAAAAGCCATTGCGACATACAGTGTTTTTTGATAAATTCGGCACCACGCTCTGCGCAAAAAATTCATTTTCACCTCCGTCATGCAACGAAAAAGTGTATACGTATACGTTTTTCGCCGACAAAAACAGGTTTTATTCCGTAGGCAAGTTTCCTTTTTTCGGACTACTCAATCATATCTGCAGCAACGCATAAAGCACAAAAAAACATCGTCGAGCGCGTCCGCACACACAAAAGTGACATTTCAATGCGGTTGAAACGTTGTTAGCACACAAAAATAATATTTATTTTACCACAATAACGCCGCATTGTAAATAAAATGCGCCAAAGCAAACAAAAACGTCCCGTCGAAGTAACGACAGGGCGTTTATTTTAATTAAAATCACGGGTTAATTCAGCCGACACTGACAACCTTAGGGATGTCAATTCCGTAACGACGGATTAAAGAATTCCGATTTCAAGTCGTTGCACTAACTTCTTTTAATTACGTCGGCAATTTCTCCGTTGCGGAATTCTGCAACAGCCCATTCGCCGTTTCCGAAGTGCGCCGTGCCGCGACCGTTGCGCTTGTCGTTTGCCCATTCGCCGTCGTACCAGTCGCCGTCACCCATATACAGGCAACCGTGTCCGTGAAACTCGACATGTTCGTTAAGTTCGCCGACATACGCGTCGTCGCCTACAATCATAAGCGCTACACCGCTGACTTTACCTCCGCGGAAATTGCCGTAAAGGCGCATTCTCTTGTTTTCGTACAGGCCGTAGCCGCATTGTTCGTTGTCACGGAAATTTCCCGAATAGCGGCTGCCGTCGCTACAATTGAATTTGCCAAAACCGTCGGCAACGTAGTGCGTTTCTTTTTTCGTACCGAACAGACCGCTCTTTTGGACCTCATCCCTGTGCTGACCGACGTAAACGCCATCATTGAAAGTGATTTCGTCCATGATGTTTGCCGAAACGGCTTTCTCTATGTCGTCGCTGTCAAGAAACGTGCGCACGACTTCGCCGTCGCGATACTCGTTGAAACGCCAACTTCCGTCTGCATAGTGGTACACGCCCAGTCCGTTGCGTTTGTCATTGCGGTACTCGCCTTCAAACCAGTCGCCGTCATTCCAGTAGTATTTTCCGTAGCCCTCGAAGTTGCTGTCCACAAAATCGCCCACGTATTTGTCGCCGTCGGGATAGCGGTACACACCATGTCCGTTGCGCACGCCGTTTACAAAGTTGCCTTCAAAACTTGCGCCGCTGTTGAAACGGTAAATGCCCTTGCCGTGACGTTTCCCGTTGTCGTTAAACTCGCCCGTGTAGGTGCCGTTGTCATATGTTTCGGTGCGGATTTTGCCGCCTGTTTGCGTAGACTGCGATGAAGTTGATCTGCTACCGCTGTTGCCGCTGTTACTGCTGTTACTGTTGCTACTGCTGTTGCCGCTGCTTGCGTCTTCCGAACTGCGTATACGGCGCACCAGTTTGCTGTCGGCAAACTCGCCGTAGACCCAACTTCCGTCGGCATAGTGATAGGTGCCCAATCCGTTTCGTTCGTCGTTGTGCCACTCACCCTCGTACCAATCGCCGCTTGTCCAGTAGTAGTTACCTCTTCCCTCGAAATTACCGTCGACAAAGTCCCCTACGTACCTGGCACCGCTTGCGTAGTAGTAGGTACCTTTACCGGTACGCTTGTTATTGCGATATTCGCCTTCGTATCGAGTGCCGTCACTGTAAGTGAACACGGCAAAACCTTCGCGGTTGTCGTGGTTGAAGTCACCGCGGTATACCGAACCGTCGTCGTAGTAGTACGTACCCTGTCCGTGCATATCGTTATGATACCAGTCGCCTTCGTAACGCGCACCGGAGTCCCAGCAATATGTTCCCTTGCCGTGGCGTTCGTCCAGATCGTTGACATCACCTATATAGTACCCGTTTTTGTAATTTTGTCTTGCCATTTACGTCCGCCTCCAAGCCAATATTTATCTTTTGTTATATTATATACTACCCAACCCCGTTTGTAAATAGTTTTGAATGTTGTTTGACTTGTAGTCGGTAATTATTTTTTTTGAAGGTCAACCATTGCGCTTTTCATCGGCAACATCAATTATCTTCGACAGTAAACTACGGGTTTGCAATCAGTTGTCTGTCGGCACCGTCGCGACAATTAACATTTTACGTTCTTTTCGCCCACATGTTACTTTACCGAACTCCCGCATGTTACTTTACCGAACTATTTTTAACAAGCCGTGTCAAAGCAATGTACATTTTTGCCGAAAAATGCTACAATATAATGCGTTGTAAAATAAAACCCGAAAATAAGCCAAAAAAATTGACCCGTTCGGAGGAAGTTATGAACGAAGCAAAACAAAATTACCTGAACTGGCTGGACAACGTAACCGACGAGGCTACTCTTGCCACGCTTAAACAAATGACCGAGGTTCAAATTACCGACGCATTCTACAAAGACCTGGAATTCGGCACAGGCGGCATGCGCGGCAAAATGGGTCCGGGGACAAACTGTCTTAACGAATACACCATTGCTAAGGCAACACAAGGCTTGGCAAACTACATGAAGGCGCACGGGCTGACAACCGCCGCAATCACATACGACTCGCGCCTTAACTCGCGTGAATTCAGCAAAAAAGCGGCGGCTGCACTTGCGACAAACGGCATTGTCGTACACATCACCGACGACTGCATGCCCACGCCGTTTCTGTCCTACGCAATACGCACACTCGGCGCGGACATGGGCGTAAACGTGACCGCCAGCCACAACCCCAAGGAATACAACGGCTACAAAGTGTACGACAACACGGGCTGTCAGGTGCTTGATGACGTTGCCAACGAAATTACGTCCTACATCGAGAAAGTAAACCCATTTGAAGTGGACTGTGACAACTACGACGACCTTGTTGCCGACGGTTTCATCTGCCCCGTAGAAGAAAAGTTGATTACCGCCTACACAAACAGAGTGTTGCAGGAAAGTCTTGGCTCGGCAGATGGCGTAAATGTCGTATATACGCCGCTTAACGGTGCAGGTTACGCCGTAGTACCTGCAGTTTTGCGCAAAATAGGTGTCGGTGAGTTGCACATCGTGCAGGAGCAGTCAATGCCCGACGGCAACTTTACTACCTGTCCCTACCCCAACCCCGAAAAGATTGCCGCGCTGGAACTTGCAATCAGACTTGCAAACGAAACAAACGCAGACGTTGTCGTAGCCAATGACCCCGACTGCGATCGCCTGGGCGTTGCCGTCAAAAAGGAAAACGGCTTCGACGCGCTGACAGGTAACGAAGTGGCAATACTGTTTGCCGACTACATTCTGTCGTCGCGCAAGGCAAACGGCACACTGCCGACAAAGCCCGTAATCGTAACCACCATTGTTTCCACCCCGATGGTAAAAGCCATTGCCGCAGACTACAACGCAAAAATTGCCGAAGTGCTGACAGGTTTCAAGTACATCGGCAACGTAATTAACGCCCTTAAAGCAATTGGCAAAGAGGACAACTTCGTATTCGGCTTCGAGGAAAGTTGCGGCTACCTCAAGGGCACATACGCGCGCGACAAGGACGGCGTCGTGGCAAGCATGCTTGTTTGCGAAATGACTGCCCACTACAAAAAACTCGGCGTAACTCTTTACGAACGTTTGCAACAACTTTACGCGCAGTACGGCTACTACGAGCAACGCCTTGTAAGTTACCGCTTCGAGGGTGCGGACGGCGCGGTACGCAAGCAGCAGCTGCTTGACGAAATCCGCAATTCGCCACTTAACGACCTTGCCGGCAGCCCTGTCGTCGGCGTACGCGATTTGCTTAAGCCTACCGACCTGCCCAAAGCCGACGTACTGATTATGACGTCGGAGGACGACTGCAAATTGGTAATTCGTCCCAGCGGCACCGAACCGCTTATCAAATGCTACCTCATGGCGCACGGTGACCCGTCGGACAACGACCGCAGACTTGCGGCAATGCAGAAACAATTGGATGAGATTCTGAAGTAAGCAATAATATATGGGGAAGGGGGAACTTGTTGTAACAAGTTTCCCCTTCCCCATACCTCAACCCCTTCAAAAACTTTGGTTAGTGGCGGATATTTAGTTTGTTTATCGTTATTAAGTTTTAATGTAGTTGTACGGTTTGCACGGTTGCACTGTATAAAATGACGTTAACGTTTTATTCAAAATAGAACTTTTTCAAATCACATTAAAAGTCGAATGGAATAAGCCTTTTTATGGGCGCCGAGCAGTGGGCGTGCACCCACTACAAAGGGCACCGAAGTGCGTTAATATGTGCATGGGGTCCTGCCGAGGAATTGCCAATATGGGAGCGGCTGATGCCTCGCGCCGCTTCGCCTAATGTGGTTTTTTGGTAGGTACGCTTCCCAGCCGCAGGCTCGCGG
>DPQS01000024.1:5965-7601 GCA_003537755.1 Clostridiales bacterium
TCAAGTTGATTAACTTCGGCGGACGTAGTTGCAATATCAATATAAAATTGTTTGCAAGAGTTTTATGAATGTGAGCTGAACAGAGTAAATTGCTTTATGGCGGTATATACAAATAATGTCATACCGACCGAAGCGACTGCTTTTGTCGCGTAGCGGAGCGTATCCCCGCGGAAGCGCCTATATAAACGCCCTTTCACCGCCACACACCTTGGGTGAGCCTGCAGATGCGTGCGTAGGGCGACAACCGGCGATACTCTTAACACACTCGCAATGCGGTTGAGGGCATAGACGGGTGCAAAGAGTGGCACCGGTTGGCTGTCCCAAGACAGGAACATAATCGCAACCGATTACGGAGAAAACCGACAGCCAATAGTCGCCCCACCGGCGAGGTGCGTAGTCGTCATACGTGCACATATGCAGGCTCACCCAAACAGGATAAAGTCGCCGTCTTTACCCACCTCTATAGTCCCGATTCGCTTGTCAAGTCCTACAAGCCTTGCAGGGTTTACCGTCCACAATTTGATTGCCGTATGCAGCGGCAGATTGCAGAACGTCACCACATTTGCCAAACCCTCGTATGCGTCCAATATGCTGCCCGCGCGGTTGTCGGTGCCCGTTACAAACGCGTCGCCGTGCTGTACGGTCACCTGCTGTTTGCCAAGCGTGTAATTGCCGTCGGGCATACCTGCCGCCATCATACTGTCGGTAATGCCTACAACACGATCGGTGCCCTTGACGTCAACAAGCAGTTTCAGCACGTCGCGGTTGACGTGTTTGCCGTCGCAAATAACCTCTGAATAGGCGTTGCTTGCAAGAGCAGTACCCATCATGTTGAGGTCCAGTCTGTCCATCTGCGACATGGCGTTGCCCCAGTGCGTAAAGGAACGCGCGCCTGCTTCCAGCCCTGCCTTGACGTCCGCTGCATGCGCGGCACTGTGTCCAAGCGACACCACCACGCCGTTTGCCGTTGCCTCTGCGATAAATTCCTTTGCGCTCGGCAGTTCGGGTGCGACGGTCACAAGGCGAATAAAACCGTTTGCCGCACGCTGATAGGTAAGAAACTTTTCGTAACTTGGCGTTTGCAGACACTCTACGGGCATTGCGCCGTGTTTGGCAGGTGACAAAAACGGCCCTTCGAGGTTGATACCTTTCACCTCGGGATATTCCTTTGCCAGCTCGCAGATAAGCGCAACCTGACGGCAAATGACCTCGTCGCTGTCCGTCATCACCGTAGGCAACACCGTGCCCACACCGTGCGCAATGTAAAATTCCATTATTTTGCGCATACCGGCGAGGTCGGCAGTGTTGAAGTCGTAGCCGTTTGCACCGTGTGTGTGAATGTCAACAAGCGCAGGCAAAATGTATCTGTTTGTGCAATCGACAACTTCCGTCTGTTCGTCAGCAAGGATTTCCGGCGCGATTTCGATTATTTTTCCGTGGTTTACAACAATGTCTGTGCGCACCAGTTTGTCCCCGATAAGCGCAGAGCCGTTTCTGTACAAAGTCATACTTTTTACTTCCTTTGTTTTGGTTGATTAAATTGTACGTCCGTAACGGCAAATTGTCAAGTCATTGGCAAAGTACCGAAACCTTGACAGCCGTCTTTTTTATTTTTGGCAAAATGCCAAAGGAAAAG
>DPQS01000025.1 GCA_003537755.1 Clostridiales bacterium
GTTCGCACTCGTGGCAATTCCTCGACAGGCCCCCACCGCACCAACTAACGCACTTCGGTGCCCATTTCACAATGGTGCTTCCGCAGAGATACGCTCGACTACACTTCGTTCCGCTCGGTATGACATATTTTGATGTGGCTCGAACATTTTTTCTCTTTTAATAGTGGGTGCACGACCCGTGCTCGGCGTCCTTTTCACAAGGTACCCTTCCGGGGGATGTTTTGACTACACTTCGTTCCGCTCAACATGACATAACTATATACGGCGAATATGCAATTATTTCAATTCATCTGAAGTCCTGCATCTTTGATGTCTTAAAAAAAGACGTCGTTGAAATAACGGCGTCCTTGTAAAAGTTTTCGGGATTGGGGTTTGGGGAAAGGGAACTTTGTCAAAAGTTTCCTTTCCCCAAGAAAAACTTACTGCTTCGGCGCATTTTTCAGCATAGTCACATATCTGTCATCGCCGTCGGGGAACAACGTCACGATGTTTGCCCCTTTGTACATCGGGTCGTTTGCGTAGCGCATTGCGGCAACGATGTTTGCCGCAGAGGAAATACCGCAGCAATAGCCCAGTTTGAGATTGAGCATATAGAACATATCCAGTGCCTCTTCGTCGGAGACGGTCTGCACCTGATCGACCACCGAGCCGTCGTACAGTTTCGTCACGAAGCCTGCGCCGATACCCTGAATGGCGTGTTTGCCGCCGTGCCCCTGACTGATTGCAGGACTGCCTGCGGGTTCGACCGCAACAACCTTGACATTCGGAAAGATTTCCTTAAGGCGTTTGCCCGTACCGATAAGCGTACCGCCCGTACCTACGCCCGCCACAAAAATGTCTACGCGATCCAGTTTTTCGGCAATTTCGTCCGCCGTGGACAGGTAATGTGCCTTGACATTGGCGGCGTTTTCAAACTGACGAATGAGCAGATGTCCCTTTTCCATGCCAAGCAGTTGCGCCTGTTCGATTGCGCCTTTCATGCCAAGCGCGCCCTCGGTAAGCACCAGTTGCGCGCCCAGACCCTGCAAAAGTTGACGACGTTCGACAGTCATTGTTTCGGGCATGGTAAGAAGAACACGGTAGCCTCTCTTTGCGCCGATGTAGGCAAGAGCAATGCCCATGTTACCGCTTGTGGCTTCCACAATGGTATCTCCGTGGTGCAGAATTCCGTCCTCTTCCGCCTGCAAAATCATGGCAAGCGCAGGACGATCCTTAACGCTGCCGCTGGCGTTCATTGCTTCGTTTTTTACGTAAATGTCGGCGTCAAAATCTTCTTCGTACGGGATAAGCGGAGTGTTGCCGATACCGAGCGACGTCGCCGCCGCATAAAAATCTTGTTTGTTCATAAAAAAAACCTCCGAAATTTTCTTTATTTTTTTATTTTTGCGGGGACAACCTTTTCTGCGAAAAGTGTTTTTCCCGCGCCACTTTCCAAAAGTTTTGGATAGGGGTGAGATGGGCTAAAAAATTACTTTTCAGCAAGATGTTTTTACTCAAAGATTTTTTTTTGAATACAGCACTTGCTTTTTGCAAGCAATTTTTGCATACGTATTGAAGATTTGCTTACAGAGTGACGTTTCGTAGGTACCCTTTCGGGGGAGCACGGAGCGTGCACAATTAGTAAAGCACTCCGTTTACGACACCGATTTTCAACAGGTGCCCTGCAATGACATATTAAGAAACGGCAATAAAGTGTTTGTTACTATCCCATCATCCGTCACCACATGACACCTTCTCCCCGAGGGCGAAGGCTTTTTGATGATTGTGTCATTGTTTATACGAAGGACGTTTATAAGGTACCTTTCCGGGGGATCCTTCGACTTCGCTCAGGATGACATTTTTGTATATGCCGATATAAAGCGAATTATCTTTGACCACACAATTATAAAAGACGTTTGCAATTGTTTATATTGATATTGTAACTACGTCCGCCGAAGTTAGTAATCGCGAAGTACGCAAGCCGATTACAAACGGCTAACTTGCTTCATTAGGGGTGGCGAGGTGTTGCCACGAAGCGACATCTGAACGAGGGCACGGCTGGGTAGGCTACCTACCACAAGACACAATGCCCGAAGTGAAGCGAGCGAGCACGCGTTCGCACTCGTGGCAATTCCTCGGCAGGACCCCATTACACCAACTTCCGCACTTCGGCGCCCTTTATAGTGGGGCACACCCCGTGCCGCCCGTTTGAATTTATTTCGACACCCACTCAAAACCGCCACGCTCAAAAAAAAACGTCGTCCTTATTGAAGTTTTGGGGAAAGGGTGAGGGGAAACACCTTTTGCAACAAAAGGGGTTTCCCCGTAAAACTACAATATGATATTCACCAATCTGTTCGGTATCACAATCACCTTTTTGACCGTACTGTCGCCAAGCAGTCCTTTCACAGTCTCGTCGGCAAGCACCGCCGCTTCGATTTCCGCATTTGTAAGTCCTGCATCCAACGTAACGCGCGTCTTGGGGCGAGAGTTGAACTGCACCAGCAATTCCACTTCGTCAGCCTTGAGGTGAGCCTCGTCATACACGGGGAATTTGCTTACGACAATACTGCCCTCATGTCCCGTCTGTTGCCACAATTCCTCGGCAAAGTGAGGGGCAAGCGGACACAGCAACTTCAGCAGGTCGTCCACAGTGTCGCGATACAATTGTTTGTTTTTGGCAGGCTGCTGGTCGTACTTGGCAAGCGCGTTGACCAATTCCATCATACGTGCAACCGCCGTATTGAACGAAAAGTCCTTGTAATCGGCGTCCACCGCCTTGATTGTGTTGTGACGGGCGCGGTCAAGTTCCTTTTCGCCATGCGCATACACGCCGCTGTCCTCGTAGTCGCCGTAGGCAGCCAACACGTAGCGTTCCACACGGTCCAGCCATTTGTTGATGGCCTTAATTCCGTCATCCGACCACGGTCCGCCCTCGGTGTACTTGAAACCGAACGCCAGATAGCAACGGAACACGTCCGCACCGTAGGTGTTGACGTACTCGTCGGGGGAAACGACATTGCCGTGCGACTTGCTCATGCGGTTGCCGTCCGGTCCCAGAATTACACCCTGGTGAACAAGCGACTTAAACGGCTCGTCGAAGTGCAAGTAGCCCATGTCGCGAAGTGCCTTTGTAATGAAACGCGCGTACAGCAGGTGCATGCAGGCGTGTTCCGCACCGCCGACATACTTGTCCACGGGCAGCATCTTGTCAATCCATTCGGTGTCAAACGGTTCGGTGACGTTGTGTGCGTCGGGGTAGCGCAGATAGTACCAACTGCTGCACACAAAGGTGTCCAGCGTGTCGGCTTCACGAGTTGCAGGCGCGCCGCACTTGGGACACTTCACGTTGTGTATAAAGTCGTGATGTTTTGCAAGGGGGCTGGTTCCGTCCGGCTTGAACTCTACGTCGTAAGGCAGTTTGACGGGCAGGTTTTCGTCCAGCACTTCACCGCAATGCGGGCAGTAAATGATGGGGATAGGCGCGCCCCAGTAACGCTGACGGGACACAAGCCAGTCGCGCAGGCGGTAGTTTGTCCTGATTTCGCCCTTGCCGCTTTCGGCAAGTTTTTCCACCACTTTGACGCGACCTTCTTCACTGCTCAATCCGTCAAATTCGCCGCTGTTGACCATAATGCCGTAGTCGCAGAAAGGCAGGCTGTCGTCCACGTCCGCATTTGCGCCCTTGATTACGCGCTTGATTTTAAGTCCGTGCTTCTCGGCAAACTTGTAGTCGCGTGCATCGTGAGAAGGTACGCCCATTACCGCGCCCGTGCCGTAACTTGCCAGCACGTAATCGCCTGTCCACACCTGCACCTTTTCGCCGTTGATTGGGTTAATCGCATATGCGCCTGTAAATACGCCGGTTTTTTCTTTGGCGGTGGACAGACGTTCGATTTCGTTGGTTTTGGCAACTTCGTCGATGTAGGCATCCACAGCGGCGCGTTGCGACTCGGTTGTAATTTGTTTCACAAGCGGATGTTCCGGCGCAAGCACCACATAAGTGCAGCCGAACAACGTGTCGGCGCGCGTGGTAAATACCTTGAAACTGCCGCTGCCGTCCGCAAGATCGAACACGATTTCGCCGCCGACGGATTTGCCTATCCAGTTGCGCTGCATTGCTTTTGTTTTTTCGGGCCAGTCAAGGTTGTCCAGACCGCTAAGCAATTCCTCGGCGTAGTCGGTAATTTTGAAGAACCACTGCGTAAGGTCCTTTTTGACAACCTGGCTGTCGCAACGCTCGCAATGACCGTCCACGACCTGTTCGTTGGCAAGCACGGTATTACAACTCGGGCACCAGTTGACGGGTGCCTTTTTGCGGTAAGCCAATCCGTGCTTGTACAGTTGGCAGAAAATCCACTGCGTCCACTTGTAGTAGTCGGGCAGACAGGTCTTTATTTCGTGGTCCCAGTCAAACATTGCGCCGATGTTTTTCAGTTGCTCTTCCATTACGGCGATGTTGTGCAGAGTACTGTCCTCGGGGTGTACGCCCGTCTTGATGGCGTAGTTTTCCGCAGGCAAGCCGAACGCGTCGAAACCCATGGGCTGAAACACGTTTTTGCCTTTCATTATCTGGTAGCGTGCAAAACTGTCGGTAAGACCGTAATTGTACCAGTGACCGATGTGCAACTTTGCGCCGCTGGGGTAACTGAACATTTCCAGCACGTAGTACTTGTTGGCAACGTCCTTTTCGTCAAACTTGTACACTTGGTTTTCGTTCCAGAGTTTGTTCCATTTTTTTTCAACGGATATCTTGTCCATATAAACCTCTCGACAGAGCGAAGTACAATGTTGCCTTAGCCCTGTAATATACTTATTTATTGTAAAACAATGCTCCGCAAATGTCAACGGCGTAAAGACAAGCAATACAAAATAGCCGATTTTACAAAGTAACAAAAAGCGAAGCCGCAAACGCAGCCTCGCCTTTTGTTGAGTTGTTTTTATTCGTCGCATCGGCAATTGCCACGGTCAACGCCCCGGTCGTGGCGTAAATCAACCGAAAGTCTTGTCGTTGAGTTTCTTGCTCTTTTTCAGCACGACAAGCAGCACGAACCACAGCACCACAAGCACCTGCAACGCCGCGCCGATAAGGTACACAAGCCAGCTGTTGGGCAACGGCAAAAAGGCGTTCAGTACTACGCACACCGACCAGATGAGCGCAGACACGGTTACACCCGTCTGCCACAAACGACCCCACACGCAACTGAATACTACCGCCACGATGAACGAGACAGGCAGTGCCGACAGGTAAATGTGCCCGACGGTGCGATTTGCCTCAGTCGCATCCACAAACAACCACACGACCATGACAAGCGTAGCCACCAGCCACACCAATCCTACCGACAGCAGCGAAATGAGCCAGTGACGTGCGCGGCGAACCTTGTCGGCGGTTTTGGACGTCACTTCTTTGTCCGCCACCTGCACCGAAAAGAAATCGTCCACCCTGACGCCGTAAATGTCGGCAATGGACTTCAGGACGATTACGTCGGGTATGGCTTCGGCGCGCTCCCACTTGCTGACTGCCTTGTCGCTGTAATTAAGTTTGTCCGCAAGTTGTTGTTGCGTAAGCCCAGCTTTTTTGCGGTAGCCGGACAAGTTACTTGCTATTGTTTGTTTGATGTCCTCCGTGGTCGGAGTTACGTCGTTTATCTGTTCCATGACTAAATTGTACCACCGTTTTGCATTTTTTGCAACCAAAATACGCGTTTCTACCGTCGGTAGAGTTGTTTTTGCGTTTCTCTACTGCCCCAAAATTACTTTCTACCGCGACAAAACGCAACAGTAGAAGCCGACGAAGCAACAATAGGGTGCTTTTAAGCCCGCCGTTGCGTATAATTGTCCATATGAAAGCCCTGCCGCGTAGGCACCCGACAAACGCAAGGATTTGTTACGCCGAAGTTAGTACACTTGAAGTTTGCAAATAAGTTGCAAGCAGTTCGTCAACTACATCAGGGGTGGCGAGGTGTTAAGTCGCAGCGACATCTGAACGAGGGCGCGGCTGGGTAGGCTACCTACCACTAAGCCTCAATACCCGAAGTGAAGCGAGCGAGCACGCGCAAATACTTACTTTTTCCGTCGCTCGGTCGCCCCGTAGGGTAATTCCTCGGCAAGACCCATTGCACGAACACTCGCACTTCGGCGATAACAATCGGATAAGTAAATATAAAGTATGTAGCTGAAAGGAGAATTAAAACATATGTACAACATTACCTGCGAATCGACAGTAGACCTTCCCGAATCCTACCTTTTGCAACGCAACTGCAAGGCGTTGCACTACTCCTACTTTTTGGGGATGACGGAATGCGTTGACCACATGAACAACACGCCCGAAGTGCTGGCGCAATTTTACAAAGACCTTGAAGAGTTTAAGCCGACGACTTCGCAACTTTCCGCCGAAGCGTACAAGACGTTTTTTGCCGAAAACCTTAAGGACGGAGATTTGCTGCACCTTGCTTTCGGCAGCGGAATGAGCAACAGCGTAAACAACGCCTTTATCGCCGCCGAAGAGATAAACAAAACAAGCGCGCACAAAGTGACCGTAATCGACACAACCTGCAGTTGCATAGGTTACGGACTGTTTGTGGACACGGCTCTGGATATGCGCGACAAGGGCGCGACTCTGCAGGAAATCGCAACATGGGCGGAAGCCAACAAATTTAACGTGCATCACCAGTTTTTCACCACGACGCTGAGTTACTTCCGTCGCAGCGGACGCGTATCGTGGGCGGCGGCGTTTGTAGGAACACTGCTTCGCATGTGTCCGATAATGCACCTCAACCGCAGTGGCAAGATAGTTGCCTACAGCAAGGCGATGAGCGTAAGCAAAGCCATGCAAAAAACTTTGGACGAGATTGCCGCGCACATTCAAAACGGCAGCGATTACGACGGAAAATTGTGGATTTCTCACTCGAACTGCATCGAAACAGCGGAAAAAGTAAAGGAAAAACTTGCCGAAGCATACCCAAAAGCAGACATAAGACTTTTCGACATAGGTCCCATCATTGCCTGCCACTGCGGTCCCGGGACAGTTGCCATTTTCTTCTGGGGTGATACGCGTGTCGAATGAGCAAAGCAAATTTGCCATGATCGTGCGCGTGGCTTCGCTTGCCCCGTTTGTTGCGCTTGTCGCAGTGCTGCTGATGTATTTTTGCGCCGTCGACGTAGTGACAGACCCGTGGCAGATTGCCATGGTCGCGGCGTGTCTTACGATAATGCCTGTACTTGCCTACCCCGTGCAAATGATTGTGCCGAAACTCAGGGCAAAAGGGCGCGACGGACAACGAACGCTGGCAATTATTTTCAGTTGCGTTGGCTACGTCGTGCTGACAGTGCTGGCGTTTACGGTGGGGTTCAGCCCGAAGTTGCAGGTTTTTGCACTGACGTACCTTTTCAGCGGAGTTGTTTTGCTTTTGTGCAGGTTGTTCGGGTTGCGTCCGAGCGGACATTGCTGCGGCGTTGCGGGACCCATTGCGTACCTTGCGGTGTTTGTAAATCCCTACTTTGCCTTTGCCGCGTTGCTGCTTGTACCGGTAATGTGGTCGTGCGTTGCGCTTAAACGGCACACCGCTTTGCAATGCGTGGTCGGTTGCCTTGTGCCTGCCATTTCAATGCTTGTCGCCGCACTTATAATAATGTAGCGCAACAAAAACTGTTCTATTTTACACCTCTCCTCTCCCTCTGTAAAGACAGCCTCGTCGGCAGTAATGCACGACGAGGCTGTCTTTTTTTCATAAAAGAATTTTACAATATTTTAATTGCCACAGAACAACAAAAAATCGATACGTACTAAAAATTTCATTACGTTTTTTCGTCGCGCCGAAAGCAATTGAAAGCATTACTTGAAGCGACGGCAAGCGTACAATTTATCTCTGTCAGTCCTCGAATTGCTGCAACACCACAACCTGAGTGGTTGCATTCTCGGGGGCGTCCTCAAGGCGCAACGTATCCGCGCCGTTGTCGGCAACCGTCCAGCCGCGAGCCGTCGCTTCGGCAATAAATTTGTCAAGTTCGCCAATGGTAAACTTGTGTGCGCTTGTCATGTAGTGCATGGGCACGATTATCTTCGGATTTATCGCCGCAGCCAGTTCCGCCGCAGCCTTGGCGTCCACAGTGTACACGCCGCCGACGGGCAACATAATCACGTCGAAGCCGCGCAACGCCTTGACTACGTGCGGATCGACAAAACCGATGTCCCCCAGGTGCGCAACCTTTATGCCGTCAACGACAAAGGTAAACACGATGTCCGCGCCGCGCTTTGCGCCCTTTTCCTCGTCGTGCCACGTTTCGATTGTGTCAATGGCAATGTCGTCGCAGGCGCAGGTCACCTTGCAGTCCAACAGGGCGTAACTGCCCACGATGTTTGTCGTGCAATCGTGGTCGGCGTGATGATGTGAAACCGTAACCACGTCTGTGCGGGTGCGCGGCATGGTAAGCCCGACCATATTTTCGTCGTACGGGTCGCAGACGATTGTCGTACCCGTGTCGCTGATAAGCCTGAAACAACTGTGTCCGAAGTACTGTAAACGCATGTAGTTACCTCCGTTTTAAGTTACGTCCGCCGCGCCGCAAACAGCCGCGCAATCAAACCTTTCCGTCGCTTACATTGTACGCCTTTGCCTCGCCGTTGTCAACCTACTGCACCGCCGCGACAAAACAAAAGCAGGCGAAACACAAACCGCACCTGCTTTTCTTTATTAAACTTTTTATTTCGTTTTGGTCGTAATGTTTTTGTAATACTCAACCAAAAGACCGATTCCTTCTTCGTCAACAATGCCTTTTCCGATTGCCACTTTCAGGTTGGATTTCTACATTCACAAGTTCAGCAGAGGTTGAAAAAAGCCGAAATTTATGCTAAAATATAAAAAACATGTTTCCGAGGTTCCAAAGCAAGGGAGGAATATCTATATGAAAGAAAACAGAAAATTGTTAAAAGATGTGCTCGACGATATTCGTCAGGATATGAGCGATGAAGAAGTGCTTAATCTGCTTGCAAACCGCAAGATTTCGGTACGCCCCGAAAGCGAGGGAAAATACACTTTGGGGCAACGAGCCGCAGACGCTATCGCAAGATTTGCAGGCAGTTGGGCGTTTATTTTTTCGTTTACAGGAGTTCTTGTCTTGTGGATGGTTGTCAATATCCTAATGGCTGCCAACGCGTTCGATCCGTACCCGTTTATACTGCTCAATCTGGTGTTGTCTTGCGTAGCGGCGATTCAGGCACCACTCATTATGATGAGTCAAAACCGTCAGGAAGAAAAAGATCGCAGGAGAGCCGAAAACGATTACAAGGTCAATCTGAAAACCGAAATTATGATTGAGGCTTTGTACGATAAGGTTAATGCCATCCTCGCCAAACAGTCCGCACTTGAAAAACGTCTGCAGGCAGACGACGACAGCAATATCGAAAAACAATAACTATTTCGGCTTATATATACCGATTTTACATATAAATTACAAATAAATTACAAAAGTCAGGTGGCACATAATAAAAGAAATATTAAAATAAAAGAAAATGCGGAGGTGTCAATATGAAATATAAAACGGTCGTATTAAAATATAACCCGCGCGCAAAAAAATGGCGGAAGAAATAGAAAAAGCGGCAAACGAATATGCCGAAAAAGGTTGGACGCTCAAAACGTTTTCCGTTACTCTTTCCTCTCTTTTATATTTTCTTCATATTTACCCCCTACAATTACAGTCTAATCTCCGGTCTGAATGCCAAGTCAAACGTTGCCTGAAGCGTCGAGATACTTCCGTTTTCGATTTCAAAAGTATCACCACTAATCAGATTTACAAACTTACCGTTTTCCTTTACGGCACAGACGTATTCGTCTCTTTTTTCTGTTTCAATGATATATTTTCGGTTGTCGATGTTACCTGTTACATAGTACGGACTCTTTTTATAAACGATTTTTTCTCCGTTTTCGTCCAAAATCCAGTCCCGTCCAATATTCGGGTCATTAGAAGATGTTTCTCCGCTCGGCTTGTATGGCGACCACTCGTTTACACCATCATATTGATACATTATGTCAAAACGGATCAACCAATGCAAGAAATCCGGATCGTCAACAAGTTTTACAAATTCAAAATAAAACGGTTCCAACTCAATCAGAAAAAACACCAGATTTTCGTTTTCGTCATACAATGGATAAACTTCAAAACTGTCAAAATACTTACCCGGGGCATATGACCAGTGACTGAATTCTTTTTCCAATCTCTCTGAAATACGTTGTTTGTGTTGTTCTTCGGTGTAGTCACCGGTTCTTAATGAACATCCGGTCATAAACAATGCCGAAAAAAGAATTATTGCAAACAACAGCATTCCGAGAAAGGCTGTCAGCGGTTTTTGTGTTTTTCGTTCCAAAACAGTCACCTCCTAAAATATTTTACTAAATTATATGTAATTACTACGCTTGCAAAATTCGTTTCAAATAAAAAAAACAGCAAAAGCAGATACCAAAACTTTTGCCGTTCTATCGCTTAAAACCCATCGGTCTGCCCTCCTGCAAAATAAATTGTTCAAAATCCTCTCATAATATTTACAACAATATGATGACACACAAAAATATGTTTGTCAATAGTCAGTTTTTCAGCCTGAACAGGTTTTTTTGAACGCAAAATCCCGTTACGGCTTCGCCATTGCCTTTATGTGCAAAACAGTGGATTTTTTTTCCAAAAAATGATATAATATAAAAGTATTTTGTACGTTGTGATGAATTTTCACATACGTTGTGCTTTTTGCGTAACGGAGGCAATCATGAAAGCGTGGATTTTGGACGAACCGCAAAAACTTCATCTGGAAGAATTTGAACCGTCAACACTTACCGACGAGCAAGTGAAGGTTAAGGTTGAGGAAGTAATACTCACCTCGACGGACTTTTGCATGTACAACGGTCAGATTAAGTGCAAAACGCCCATGATACCGGGAAGAAACGCCGTAGGCGTGGTAAGCGAAGTGCACGACAAGAACTCGATGTTGCAAAAAATGGACCGCGTAGTAATCGAGTCATACGCCCCCTGCGAAGTGTGCACCGAATGTCAGAACGGACAATACAGCAAGTGCGCCAACATGCAGGAAATGGGTCGCACCTGCGACGGACTGCTTCGCAACTTCATAGACCTGCCCTACACACTGCTGCACAAACTGCCCGACAACCTTACCAACGAACGCGCCGTGTACGCAAGTTACGTCGCATTTTGCCTTAACATCATTGACAGCCTGAACCTTGAAAAAGGTCGCCACATTGCAATTTTCAGCAGCACGCGCACGGGCATAATACTGGCACAACTTGTGGCGTACTACCAGGCAGTGCCCATCTACATCAGCGAACGCGAAGATTTGCTTAACCTGGCACGCGAACACGGCATATTCTACTGTTTCAACCCCAACGAAGTGACCATAGAGCGCGAAATAATGATGGTTACGGGCGGACGCATGTGCAAAGAGTTGGTATTTTTCACCAACAGTGACTTCCGCATGAAGGACGTGTACGACAGCGCGGCACCCAACGCAAACATCTGCCTGGCAGGATATTCCGGCAAGGAAAGCAAACTGAGCGTAGCGCAGATTTGCCAGAAACACCTGAGCATTTTCGGTGTGTACAACGGCGCAGGCAAGTACTCGTCGGCGATAAACATGCTGGTTACGGAAACGGTAAAAGTGGACAGTTTTTTGGGCGACGTGCTGAACTTCGACAAACTGGACGAGGAACTGCAGAAATATACCCCGGACGAACTTGCGGCAAAATCTTTGCTTGTAAAAATAGACTGACTCAACGCGACATCGGCCAACCACCGCCGATGTCGCTTTTTTTTAGATAGCGAAGGCTTTTTGATGTCAACTACATTTATACAAAAGGCGTTTATATGGTAGCCTTCCGGGGGAGCGTTAGTAACGTAAATCGAATCTTATAAATCAAACTGTTCCGTCAAAAGTTTTGCTCCGATTACCGTCATTGAAATTTTATCATTTGCGTTCAAATTGCTTAAAATTACAACACCACGCTGTCTGTCCTGAGTAAACCCTATATAACTGTTGAAATCGGTAGTTGCGCCGTTATGCCAAATAATATCGTTTTTATTGTCCAACATCCAAGTCATACCTACGCTGTCCATGCGAATATTCATTGCTTCGTAGGCTGCTTGGTTAGCATTTATATCTTTTATTTTGGAATAAGTCATCGGCAAATATGAAATGGTATTATTCATATATAATTGCAAATAAATCGCCATACTTTCAATATTTGAAATAATTGAACCTGCCGGAATATAACCGTCGTTTTGTTTCCACTTCCAATACTTATCGAGATTACCGTTTTGTTTTGCTGCCCGGGTATTTTGCAAATGTAAGTCATTACGGATAAAGTCATTCATAATGTTTGTAAAACTGTCGCTATAAATGCTCTCCAAAACAAGTCCCAAAACCGATATGCCGAAATTAGAATATACAAACGGATAATCTTTATTTTCAAGCACAACGTTCTGCACTCTATGCAGAACTTTATCTTTACCTATACCGTAAAAATCGTTCGTGATATGCGCAAATTTGTTGCCAATCATAGAACTTTCAAAATAATAAGCGGCGTAACCCGATGTATGCGTTAAAAGTCTCTCTATTGTCGGGTAATATTTATCATTTCCCAAATCAAGATATTTCGCAATACTGTCTGTCAAACTTAGTTTATTTTCATTTATGGCTTTTGCACACAATGCACCGACAAAAGTTTTACTAATCGAACCGATTTCGTAATCGTAGATGTTTGTTTCTTCGCCGTTTTGGCTGTAAATATGATATGTGATTTCACCGTTTTCAATGAGTGCAACACTTATTTTAGTGTTTTTATCTGAACAACAATATTCAATCATATCCGACGATGACATATTTTTAAGTTTGCCGAAATTGCTTTGTTGATAAACAAGCAGTCCGCCAAATGTGCCAACAAAAGTCAAAGCTACACTCAATAATACCGCTATTACCGAAATAATCGTTTGCTTTTTTATTTTCGGCTCGTCCGTATTTTCCGCCTTTGCGCTCTTTATTGAAATAAGAATATGCGTTACGGCAAAAATAACGGCAAATACAAATAAAAGAATACTTGCAATAAGTATACTTGATACAATAAAAACCGATGACGGTATTATGGAAAGCAACAGAGCTTTTGCGATACCGTTTTTATTCCGCAATACACTCCAAGATATACAATACCCCAAAAGTAAAACTGCATTGACGGTTATGTAAAATATTTTCCCGAAAGAAAACCAAAAGCCGATATATGTGTACGGAATATTGAATATCATAAAGGCAAAACAGCCATATCTGCCGATTTGCTCAAAAATAATAGCCGCCCTGTTATCGTAAACGACCACTTGTTTTTTGTGCTTTACTGCATAAATTATATTAGGTATCATAATGACCGCCATTATGGCAAGTCCGTAGTAATTAAACCAATCCATATTGAAATTATATCAAAAACAACAATGAATTTCAAGCATACAACATTGTAAATAGGAAATTCTGCACCTTGGCGGGGGCTTGACTTATGCAAGCGCGCCGCTCCGCGGGCGCAGTCAAGTACACGCCTAATCGCCATTGTCGCAAAATCCTTTTGAGTTTGATCGCGCTTATCAGAGTAGTTAAAACTTGATTTTTAGCCCCAAATATGCCATAATTATAAACATAAAAGATTTGCGTACAGGAGAACATTCTAAATGGTTGAAATCAAACTTGTAGCATTGATCCCGGAAGATAGAAATCAATTTATTCTTGATAATCAAGAAGCATTTAATTATGGCGCATTAGAGGAATTTGGAAGAAGGGACGAGCACTTTGAAGAAGACGGCGAGATTATCTCGCGTGAAACGATAGAGCAAGCTATTGATAACGGCGAGGCTTATCGAATAGTTTTGGGAGAAGAGAAAATAGGAGGTGTTGTTATAAAAGCCGATTGTGACCGTGGCGATTTGGAACTTCTTTTTGTATCGCCGAAAGCACACAGTAAAGGCATTGGATATGCTGCGTGGTGCGCTATTGAGAAACTTCATCCCGAAGTAAAAGTATGGGGAACGGTAACGCCCTATTTTGAAAAAAAGGAACATCCATTTTTATGTCAATCGGTGCGGTTTTCATATCGTGGAGTTCTTTAACAGCCATCACCCCGATCCGAACGAGCCGGAAATGGCGAAAAAAAACGACGATCATTTTCCGGACGGAATGTTTCGATTTGAAAAAGTAATTGATTAAGCAAATATTTACTAAATATCCGCTTATAGTAGTCTAAGTTCAGCATTAGTAAACAGCCGAGCGGTTAAACGCCCGGCTGATTCTTCTTTTTGCCGTCCAAATCGACTTTTATGCCGAAATATTCGTTAGAAAAGAATAATACGAACTCTGTTTTTTGTTTAAGGGCTCGTATTATTCACTAATGGCGGGGGGGGCACGGAGCGTACACCTACTAAAACGAAGAAAACGACGTTAGTTATTTAGTAGGAAAAGTAAAATTATTTACGCGACAAAGTGAAATTTCGACTACACTTCGCTCACTTCTCGCAACGACACAATTGTATAAAGGGTGTTTACAAGGTACCCTTCCGGGGGATGTTTCGACTGTGCCTACGGCTTCGCTCAACATGACATAATATAAATTGGCGGCAAAACGTCTTTTTTCATTGCCAATTACTTGTTGCAACACTTTCTTACTATGTCCGCCGAAGTTAGTCAATTTGAAGTTGGCAAGCAAGTTACAAACAGTTCGTCAACTACATCAGGGGTGGCGAGGTGTTGCCAATTAGGGACATCGTCCGCGAGCCTGCGGCTGGGAAGCGTACCTACCATTAAATCTTAATAGGCGAAGCGGCGCGAGGCA
>DPQS01000049.1:0-122 GCA_003537755.1 Clostridiales bacterium
ATCCCCCGAAAGGGTTCCGTTCGTTTAAGGTTTTTTGTAGCAATGACGGAATAGTAGTAGCAATCTATTGCCGTTCTCAATCGTCAATACTAAAAAACACCCCCACAGCGCCGCTACCCCGA
>DPQS01000049.1:359-864 GCA_003537755.1 Clostridiales bacterium
CCCCCACAGCGCCGCTACCCCGACTGCTCATCCCTCATGGTCAAAGACACGTTGTTTGTTGTAATGGCAAAATGTGGCGTACATGGTTTTACACTTATATTGAAATGTATTTATTCAAAAGCATTTTTGTTTGAAATGGTAGCGGCGGTAAGAAAAATGCAAATATTATTTTATGGCATTTGATACAAAACAAAAAGTTTAGGGATTTTAACCCGAAATCAAAAATTTTCAAAAAAGTTTAGAAATTGTAATCAAAATGTTTGACAACACTTAATGCTTCGTATATACTGTACCCGTTGCCCGAGGAAAACGACATTTTTCGACATTGCTACGGCATTTCGTTGTAAATGAAAGGTCGTGTTTCTCACCAAGACAACGCAAATTTATCGTATATGCTGCCCTTTGTGGCTGAGTCGTGAAATGCGGCAGGTACTGTAGATATGTGTTGATTGGACGTAGGGGCATTTTTTTATTGTCTTTTTACAGTGAGTGTCGTTTAACGCAT
>DPQS01000049.1:1031-44435 GCA_003537755.1 Clostridiales bacterium
GTCGTTTAACGCATAATTAGCCGCCGTCACAAGCCGAGGCTTGACCACTGTTGGTTTGTTGCTAAAATAGTTTACGGCTGCAACGCTAATTGTGTACGCTCAGGTGGTAACAACGCTCAGAATCTTTGGAAGCGGCAGAATAACGAATGACAACGAGTCGCAAAAACGACAAAAGAGGAAAAAATGGTAGAAATCGGACGAAAAATCAAACAGTATCGATTACAACTTGACCTCACGCAGGAAGAACTTGCGCAACGCACGGAACTGACCAAAGGTTACATTTCGCAACTGGAAAACGACCTTTGCAGCCCGTCGATAAGCACGCTGGAGGATATACTTAACATTCTCGGCGTAACGCTCGAAGAGTTTTTTGCCGAGCCGAAGCGCGAACAGGTGGTGTACACAAAAGCCGACTACTTTGAAAGTAAAAACGGCGGTGGCAGTAACACGTGGCTGATCCCAAACAGCCAGCGCAAGGACATGGAACCCATTATCCTGACCTTGCCCGAGGGTGCGGAATGCGAGGAACGCCTGCCGTTTGAGGGTGAGGAATTCGGTTACGTGCTGGAAGGCAAAGTGGAAATAATCACTACAAAGGAAAAATTCAAACTGAAAAAAGGTGACAGTTTCAGCATAAACGGACAACGCCAGCACCTCATTCGCAACGCAAACAAGGGTGAAAGCAAGGTTTTGTGGGTTACGACCCCGAGTAACTTTTAGCGAAAGGCGTATTTGGACGTAAAAATCGGCTGCAAGTCCCGGTCGGGCGTTAAGGCTCCCGTCCGCAAGAAATTTTTGACAGACAACCTGTACAAGGAGAAGAAAATGGCAACTACATCGGACAAAATTATTGAAATCAAAAATGTCTGCAAGTCCTACGACGACAAACCTGTCGTCAAAAACTTGTCACTTACAATCAAGCGCGGCGAATTCGTTACGCTTCTCGGACCGTCGGGCTGCGGCAAGACAACAACCCTGCGCATGATTGCAGGCTTCGAGCAACCTACAAGCGGTACCATTTTGTTTAACGGTCAGGACATCACTCAGTTGCCCCCTCACAAACGCAACATCAACACGGTATTTCAGAAGTACGCGTTGTTTCCGCACCTCAATGTGTTTGGCAACATCGCATTCGGTTTGAAACTGAAAACCGTCCCCGACGGCGAACCTTACGTGGACAAAAAGGGCAACACCGTGCAAAAAATGCGCAACCTTACCAAGGCGGAAATTGCCGAAAAGGTTAACAACGCCCTAAAAATGGTTGACCTCGAGGATTACGGTCACCGTTCTGTCAACAGTCTGTCGGGCGGACAGCAACAACGTGTGGCAATCGCGCGCGCCCTTGTCAACGAGCCGCAGGTGCTGCTTCTGGACGAACCTCTCGGCGCGCTGGACCTTAAAATGCGCAAGGACATGCAACTGGAACTTATGCAAATGCACAAGCAACTGGGCATCACATTTGTGTACGTCACACACGACCAGGAAGAAGCGCTTACCATGAGCGACACAATCGTAGTAATGAAGGACGGCGTAATTCAGCAAATCGGTACGCCTACCAAAGTGTACGACGAGCCTGCAAATGCATTTGTTGCGGACTTCATCGGTGAAAGCAACATCTTCAGCGGAACAATGATAAAGGACTTCTGCGTAGACATTTCCGGTCACAAGTTCGAGTGCGTGGACAAAGGCTTTAAGTACAACGAGCCCATCGACGTAATCATTCGTCCCGAGGACATCAAAATCGTCCCGACCGACGACAAACAGTGCCTTGTGGAAGCGGAAGTGCTCACTTGCGTGTTCAAGGGCGACCATTACCAGGTGACTGCGCTTACATTCGGCGACGAACGCAACGAAATCGTCATTCACGACAACGTGCAGGTCAACGTCGGCGACCGTATCGGACTGTACATCAAGCCGTTTGACTTCCACATCATGCACAAGGCGCGCCTTATCAACACGCTTGAAGGCGAAATGTACGACAAAGGCGTTGTGGAACTGTGCGAAGGTCGTTTCCCCGTGGACAGCGATCTGCCCGAAGGCACCAAGGTCAAGGCAACAATCGACTTCGACGACGTGGAGCTGACCGACGACGAGAATGACGGCATTATCGGCGCGACAATCATCAGCACCATTTACAAGGGCAGTTATTATCAATGTATCGTACGTACCGACACTTACTACGACTTCTTCGTGGACAGCGACTACGAGTGGCTTATCGGTGACCGTGTAGGTATCAAAATCGCACCCGACAAAATTCTGTTGGAGGAGATTCCCGACAATGAAGAGTAAGTTTCGTTTTTCGCGCAAGGCGTTGGCGTACCCGTACATGCTGTTTCTGTTGCTGTTTGTGGTAACGCCCCTTGTAATTATCCTTATCAACGCTTTTCTGTCGCCCGACAACAAACTGACGCTGAACAACTTTGTTGAGTTTTTCAGCAACAGCGGCGGCGGCATGACGGTGCTGGGCAACTCGCTGCTTATCGGCATTGTAACGACGGTAATCTGTCTTGCAATCGGCTACCCCTGCGCATACCTGCTTGCCAAATATCACGCAAGCAATAAGGTGTTTGTGCTGATGTTCATCCTTCCGATGTGGATCAACTTCCTTATCCGCACGCTGTCAACCAAGGCTATTTTCCTTGCACTGGACATTAAACTGGGAATGGGCACGGTGCTGTTCGGCATGGTGTACAACTACCTGCCGTACATGATTTTGCCGCTGCACACAACGCTGGTCAGTATCGATCACAGTTACATCGAGGCGGCGGAGGATCTTGGCGCAGACCGCCTGACGGTGCTCACCAAAACGGTAATCCCCCTTTCCGTCCCCGGCATAATGAGCGGCGTAACAATGACTTTCATTCCCGCAATCAGCACGTTTGCCATTTCGGAAATTCTGTCCGGCAGCAAAATTTATCTGTTCGGCGACGCAATCAACATGCACTTTTCCAAGACAATCAACAGTTTCGGCGTGGGTAGCGTAATGAGCCTTGTAATGCTTGTAATCGTCATTGTCGCCAACGTTCTTGTCAATCTTACCGGCAAGGAAGAGGAGGTAAAAAGCGTATTATGAAAAATGAACGCCTTAAACGTTTTTTAGCCGACGGCTACCTTGCAGTGGTGTTGGCGTTGTTGTATCTGCCCATACTTCTTATCATTGTGTACAGTTTTTCCGGCACAAGTAACTTCCGTTTTACACACGGATTTACCTTTGACAGTTACAAGTCCCTGTTCAGTGAGGACGCAACCGCATTGGTGTCGGCAATCAAAAACACGCTGATACTTGCCTTGTCCGCTACGGCAATCAGCACGGTGCTTGGCGCGTTTTCTTCGGTGGGCATTTTTTGCCTCAAAAAGCGCGCAAAGCGCGTAACCCTTACCGTCAACCAACTGCCTATGATAAACAGCGAAATCGTCATGGCGGTGTCCCTTATGGTATTCTTTTCGGCGTTCGGATTTATCTTTCCGCAGGGCATGACAAGGCTTATTATCAGCCACGTCGCATTCTGCACGCCATACGTCATTTTGTCGGTGCTTCCGCGCCTGTCCAGGATGGACCCCAACATGTACGAAGCCGCGCTCGACCTCGGCGCAACGCCCTTCGGTGCAATGATGAAAGTGGTGTTCCCCTACATTACGCCGGGCATCGTTTCCGGTGCGGCAATGGCGTTTACGCTGTCGCTTGACGACTTCATCATCACTCAGTTCAACAAGGGCGACACCGGTATCGAAACGCTGAGCACCTACATTTACGAGGACGCACGCGTAAAAAGTCTTGAACCGTTCTGGTTTGCGGTGTTCAGTATTTTCTTTGTGGTAATGCTTACGCTGCTGCTTGTGTTCAATGTTGTCAAGAGCAAAAAGGAGGCGGCAAAATGAGAAAAATGTCACGAATTTTTGCATACGTATGCGTAATTTTGTTACTCGCAACCGTAGTGCTTACATTGACTGCATGCACGCAGGACGACAATACGGACAACCTTGTGGTGTACAACTGGGCAGACTACATCTACCCCGACTACGAGGCTGACTTCAAGGCGTACTACCGCGAAGTAACCGGCGGCCGCGAGGTAAACATAACCTACGTGACCTTTGACACCAACGAAACCATGATTACCAAACTTACGCAGGGCGACAGCCGTATCGACGTAATGTGCCCTAGCGAATACGCAATACAGAAGTTGCTTAACGAAGGCTACCTGGATCCGCTCAATTACTTTGTCAAAGACGTGGACAATCCGTCGGAATACATCGACTACACCAAACTTACAAACTACGTACACAACAGCGGAAACGTTGACAATCACATTACGGAAATGATAGGAAGCGGCTTTGCAAACCAAACCGTAAAGGGACAAAGCGAAACTGCCGATATGATTGACTACATGGTGCCGTATATGTACGGAACACTCGGCGTGCTGTACAATCGCGCAGAGTTCCGCCGCCTGGGTATCGGGCGCGAACAAATGAACAAAGCCAACTGGGGTATTTTGTTCAACGACAGCGGCGAACGCACCGACAGCGGTGAAATCATTCCCTTGCACGAGGAACTGACAGGCAACATTCTTATGAAGGACAGCATCCGCGACAGTTACGCCGCAACGCTGTTTTACCTTGTCGAAAGCGGTCGCCTTGACGGGCTTACAACAAGCGACGGCAGAGAGTATTCAAAAATGAACGGTGCCGAACTTATCAACTGCGTGGACGACAATACAATCGAACTTTGCAAGCAGGCACTGACGGAACAGAAGGATCAGTTGTTCGGTTACGAAGTGGACTTCGGTAAGGACGACCTGCTTAAAGGCAACGCCATTGTCGACCTTGCGTGGAGCGGCGACGCAATCTACGCCGTCGAAGAAAGCTGGCACGAACACGAGTGGGACAGCGAAGGCAACTGCTCGGTGTGCTACGTGGCGAAGAACGACGTAACCGGCGAGGACGGCGAAGTGGAAGAGGGCGACTACATTCTTGCCTACTACCTGCCGCACAGTTACGGCAACATCTGGTTTGACGGTTGGGTGCGCCCCATTGCAAGCAAACGTAACACCGCCAACGACGAAGCGGCTAAACTGTTTATCAACTTCCTCAACACGCCGTATGTCGCGGCTGGCAACGCTTACGAAATCGGTTACTCGCCTGCGGTAAAGCCCGAAGTTATTCAAGCCGACGAGGACGCCCGCGCCCTTCTTGCGGAACTGTACGAAGTCAACATGACAGGCGACGACGGCGAGTACGAATACGACAGTTGGGAAGAATTTGCCGAAGAGTTTTTCGGTTACGTGGACGACTATGACGACAGCAACTGGCGTTACCCCTTTGTCACGGCGGAAGACAACGAAGGGGGATTTAATCGCGGCTTGACTACCCTGGGTATGATGCGCGACTTCGGCGCAAACAACTCGGCGGTTGTCACCATGTGGAACTACGCTCGTAGTGCAGGCGTGTCGGCGTGGCCCGTCATGTTGTGGACGGTTCTCGCGGTGGCGGTAGTTGTCGGCATAATAGCCCTTGTGGCGTTTGTCGGCAAACGCAAACGCATGCGCGTAATCGTGAAGTAACTAATCTGACAACAAAATAAGCAAAAACAGGTCAAAGATTTACATTTTTGACCTTTTTTTGTTGTCTTAATAGCAAAAAATTTGGTAAATCGGTTGAACATTAGTTAAAACTATGCTAAAATAATAGGCTGAGGAATGATTGAACGTAAACACAAAGTATATTTGCAAAATTTTGTGGAGAGAAATATGCATATACTTCCCCAACCTAAAAAAATCGAAAGACTTAACGGCAGTTTCTGCATAGACAAAAACTGCGATATACATACAAATCCTTTGTTTCTTAGTCAGGCAAACCGCTTTGCCGAACTTGTCGAAAATTGCTGTGGTTTCCGCCCGTCTGTGGTGGACGACATGGAATCGTCGCGCGTAATATTCAACCTTGACGAAACCTACCGCCACGAGCAATACTCCGTCATGATTTCCGACGGTGTTGCGACGGTAATCGCAGGGGACGAAGCGGGCTGCTTTTATGCGGTGGAAACTCTTCGTCAACTGCTTAGTCTTGACTTCAAGCAGGAAATAGTGTCCTGCGAAAACTGCTACCTTACAGACCAGCCCAAGTTCGGTTACCGCGGACTAATGCTGGACGTGTGCCGTCACTTTTTCGGCGTTGACACGGTAAAGACAATCATCGACCTTATGGCGCGGCTCAAAATGAACAAGTTGCACCTGCATTTGTCCGATGACCAGGGTTTCCGCATGGAAATCAAAAAGTACCCGCTTGTCAACACAATCGGATCGGTGCGCGGCGGCAGCGAAGTTGTCAGCGACGGCAAACGTTACGTCGACGAGATTCCGCACGAAGGCTACTTTACGCAGGACGAGTTGCGCGGACTTGTCGCCTACGCGCAGGAACGCCACATAGACATCGTGCCGGAGTTTGACGTGCCGGGACACTGCATTGCGCT
Organism: Clostridiales bacterium; assembly: GCA_003537755.1. Lineage (GTDB taxonomy): Bacteria > Bacillota > Clostridia > Christensenellales > CAG-314 > Fimimonas. The sequence continues at coordinate 7,498 of DPQS01000049.1, forward strand.
GATTGCCGCCTATCCGGAACTCAGTTGCAGCGGCAAGGTGACGGAAGTGCGCAAAAAGTGGGGTATCAGCAAGGATATTCTGTGCGCAGGCAACGACAAGGTGTACGAAGTCGTGCGGGACATTCTGGACGAAATCTGCGACATTTTCCCGTCGGAATATATTCACCTCGGCGGCGACGAAGCCCCGAAGGAAAGATGGTGCAATTGCAAACTGTGTAAACAACGCCTTTCCGAACTGAAACTGGGCAGTTTTGAAAAACTGCAAACCTACATGGTGGAATGTTTCCGCGAACATCTTGCGGAAAAGGGACGCAAAGTAATTTGCTGGAACGACGGACTGGGCGACGACGCCAACGGCGAAATCGTAAGTCAGGTGTGGTGGGTGCACGGCTGTGCGAAACGAACCGCAACAAAACAGATAAACAACGGGCGCAAGGCAATTATGTCGGCAACCCCGTATGTGTATTTCGATTACCCCTATTCGGTAACGCCCCTCAAAAAGACCTTGTCCTACAACCCGCTCGGCGGAGTCAGGGCTTCGGCTCGCGAAAACGTGCTTGGCGTAGAGGGCGCATTGTGGACGGAATACGTGGCGGACACAGACAAATTGTTTTTCAATCTGTTGCCGCGCCTCGACGTGCTTGCCGAGTGCGCATGGGGCTACCACACAAACAAATTTTTCCGCTATCTGCGTGAAAAGTTTGCCGTGTACAGTGCGCTTGGACTTACGTTCAATGGCAACATCAACGACAACGGACCGATTAAACGTCGGGCAACCACGCGAAAGTTCTGGCACGAAAACAGCAACGTGGAAGTTGACGCGTACAAAGCGGCACACGCCGACAAAGACTGAACCAAACAAATTTAATTACAACGCGAAAAAGCGTTGTTTTACGCAGGTAAAAGGTTTTACTAATGTTGATTTTGCTGTTACACTCGCGAAATTTATTTGCGATGGCAACGAAACTCTAACCGAAAAATGTCGTCAAATGCGATATTTGCGGCTGCTGTACGGCGGTAAAAACGACGTCGGAAACACAAAAAGAAAAACCCGTAACCTGCGCGAAACGCACGTTTGCGCGAAGTTACCAATGCAAAGTTTAAGGAGAACAAGATGAAAACAATCGGAGTTTTGACAAGTGGCGGAGACAGCCAGGGCATGAACGCGGCGGTTTACGCTACGGTAAGATACGGTATCGATCACGGCATGGACGTGTATGGTATTTACGACGGTTACAAGGGACTGATTGCAGGCAAAGTGCGCAAGATGACCGCCAAGGACGTGGACGGAATTATTCACAGAGGCGGCACGGTGCTCGGTACGTCGCGTTGCCCCGAAATGAAAACCGACGAAGGACGTCAGGCGGCTGCCGACACACTTAAAAAGTACGGCATCGAAGGACTTGTTGTAATCGGCGGCGACGGCAGTTTCCAGGGCGCAAAGGTACTTACAACCTTGTACGGGGTCAAAACTATCGGTATTCCCGGCACAATCGACAACGACCTTGCCTACACCGATTTTACTCTCGGCTTCGACACGGCAGTAACCGTGGTTGTGGACTCAATCAAGATGCTTCGCGACACGATGGCTTGCAATGATCGCAGTTGCGTGGTAGAAGTAATGGGACGTCGTTGCGGCGACATTGCCGTGTACGGCGGACTTGCCGCAGGTGCGGAAGTAATCATGACTCCGGAAGACCCCTGCCCGATTGACGAAGCGGTGGCTGTTTTGAAGCGTAATGCGGCAGCAGGCAAATACGACAACATTATCGTCGTTGCCGAGGGCGTTGCCCATGCCGACGAAGTTCGCGAAAAGATTCTGGCGCGTATGCCGGAAATCAACATCCGCAGCATGGTGCTCGGTCACATTCAACGCGGTGGCGACACGACCTTCCGCGACAGACTGCTGGGTATCCGTATGGGTGCGCATGCCGTGGAATGCCTTGCCAATGACAAGACAAACCGTGTAATCGGTATTCACGGGGACAAGGTGTTTGACGAGGACATCGTTGAAGCGCTTGCCAAGAAAAAGATTTTCAACGAAGACATTTACCACCTGGCAAACGACCTTGTTCGTTACTGAGATTTGTTGACGTCAGGGGTGAAGCGGTCAAAACTAACAACCCGCGGAATGTCCTTTTCCGTTCTTCCGTGCGGATGTTCACTCGGAACATTCCTGAAAAATAATTGATTTTTACGGCAAAGCCGATTTGCAATCTGTGCTGAATCGACTTTGCCGTTTTTTTGATTCAATTTCAATGAAGATTTGTGAAAATATTATGATTAGTCTATTTGTTAATTTTATGAAATAAATTTTTAATAACAGTTTATTTTAACAGGTCATATCGCGCGGAACGAAGTGAAGTCGGGCATATCTCGCGGAAGCGTTCCCTGTGGATAAGGTTATGCGTTGTAGCGATATTGGTAAACGAGCAAAAACTACTGTCAATTGTGTGTGACTAAATGTTTCCGGGCAACGACGGAAAAACTTAAAATCCGACACTTTTTGCGCAATTTTGTACAGAGTATTGACAACGTATATTTTTTTTAATATAATCATTGTGTAAATATGTAATTATTCGGCATTGTTTTGCGCTTTTGTGCAAAGTGCGTCGAATGGTAACGTCGGTCGGCAAAGTTCGGCCGATGTGCAGCCGTCATGTCTTATACGGAGGTGGTCTGTCGATGGATGACAGCATGCTTGAGTTTGCGCAGAATTACGAATCTGTGTTCAAACCGAAGTTTACCCAAAAGGTGGACGAATTTTTCAACTCTCTGGTCAAGGAATCCGGTATAAATGCCGACGAAAACAGAAAGACATCGGGAGAATACCGTACGGCAGCCGACAACGCCGACAGGCTTAACCGCAAAATCGGCTCAATGAAGGGCTGGCGCGGGTTTATGATTGTAATGGCGGTGTTGTGCTTTGTTACGACGGTAATTATGGGCGTTTTGTTTTTCGTCAACAACGATTCCGAGCCGTCGACTTTGCGTACATTTCTGATTGTCGGCATTGTCTGCCTTGTGGTGGGCATTGCTCTGGTGATAATCGTCGTCAAGGTGTTCAACAAAAAGATAAAGGCACTATCCGCCCAACATACCCAAGTGCAAAGTACTGCCGACAACTTGTATTGCGACTGCATGACGCAGGTTGCACCCTTGCACAAACTGCTGTGGCGCACCAAACTGTACGAAATTATCGAAGAAACGTTGCCGACGTTCAAGTTTGACAAAAACTTCAACATGAAACGTTTCGACTACCTGCACGGAAAATTCGGACTGCCCGAGAACACCGACCCCGACCAATCGACGGTGGGGCTTATCAGCGGCGAAATACTGGGCAACCCGTTTGTCGAGGAACGTCGATTCCGCATGACCATGGGGACGGAAACCTACAGCGGCAGTATTGTCATCAGTTGGACGGAAACCTACCGCGACAGCGAAGGACACACACGTACACGTATGCGCTCCGAAACGTTGGTTGCTACGCTTCAGAAACCGAAGCCGTACTACGACTTTGTTACAAGGCTCGTGTTCGGCAGTGAAGCGGCGCCCGACCTCAGTTTTTCGCACCAACCTACTCATGCCGAGCGACTTAGCGAAAACGAGCTTAAAAGCAAAGTGAGGCGCGACGCCAGGGCGTTGCAGAAACAGGCGCGTAAGGCGGCCACCACAGGAGAAGGCAACTTTACCGAAATGGCAAACCAGGAATTTGACGCATTGTTTAATGCCGAGGACCGCGACAACGAAGTGCAATTCCGTCTGCTGTTTACGCCGCTTGCACAGAAAAATATGCTGTATCTGATGAAGATGCCGCAGCCTTACGGCGACGATTTCGACTTTACCAAGAGTAAAATGCTCAACTTCATTACGTCCGAGCATGCGCAACATTGGCAGATTGACGAGGACAACAGCCGGTACATGGTGTACGACGTCGATTTGTGCGCGCACAACCTGAAGGAATACTACCTGCACTTTTTCCAGAATATGTTCTTCGAACTTGCACCCATTATGGCAATTCCGCTGTATCAGCAGCACAAGACGAAGGAATATATTTACAGCACCCAGTATGAACGCAACTTTACAAGTTTCGAGTCGGAAGTGCTTGCAAACTGCTTTGACGAAAGTTTGTTTGCACCCTCAGAGTCGGAAACGAATGTAATTCTGAAAACGTCGCTTATGCGTAAAGGGCACAACGTTGACCAACTGAAGGTGGACGCTTACGGATTCAGAACGGAAAAGCACGTAGAGTACGTAACCAAATTCGGCGGCGACGGCAAAATGCACGAAATCCCGGTGGAATGGGTGGAATACATACCTGTCGAGCGGGCTACGTCGATGGATTTGACCGAAGAAAACGGCACATGCGGCGGCAGTAACAAACTTAGTAAGCACGGCTTGGCAGCGTCTTACCTGGGAGACTTGTAAAATCGATTTTTGTCACGAAAAAACGCATACGTATTGAAAATTCGATGCAATTGTGCATCGTGACAACAAACAATCACGCGACAAACGGGCGGCAAACGCCCGGTCGGACGTTAAAAACGTTAATTAAATGGAGGTAATCATTATGGCAAATCTTTTGGACGAAATGAACGATCCCGTTTTGGAGGAAGGCAGAGATACAGCCGTCATCGCCAAACACATCCCCGTCAAGGTGGGCGCAGGTTCGACCGTTTTCGAAATACTGTTGTGGGTGCTTGGCATCATCCCCGGTATCGTATTCCTTGTGATGAAGATCAAGGCGAAAAACTATTTTTACGCTCTTGAACAAAAAATTCAGCACGACGCTTCTCAGATCGACAACTATCTTGAACAACGCGTTATGATTTTGCAAAACTGCGCTAAACTGCTTGACAAGGCAATCGACCTCGACAAAGATACGTTCAGCAAGATTGCTCAGTACCGCGGCGGTGCGGCACCCTCTCAGGACGAGGCTCGTAACGAAATGGCAACCCAACTGGATACAATCGGTCGCAGCATCAACATCGCGTTCGAAAACTATCCCGACCTGAAGGCTCACCAGGAAATTGCCGACGCAATGCAACAAAACAGTTACCTGCAAAAGGAAATTACCGCTGCCCGCGAAGTGTACAACGACACAATCAACACCTGGAACCGCGACATTTTCGCATGGCCCACCAAGATGATTGTTGCCGCTCGCGCAGGTTACACAACCCGTATCCCCTTTGCCGCTTCCAAGGAAGTTAAGGAACAGGCTCGCGGCGTATTTTTCTAAGCCGTTTGAAAGAGGGGGATTCTTATGACATCGTGCTACAATTGTGTGTATTTTTCATGGTATGAAGATTCGCCGTATTGCAATTTCTACGAAAAAATGATGACCCATTATTATGCAAAGGAAAACGGTTGCTCGCAATATTACGAAAGTTTGGGTGCGAGGTCATCTTCGTCATCATCCGACGGTTGTTTTCTGACGTCGGCGTGTGTTGGTCATCTTGGCAAGGCTGACGATTGCGCGGAACTTACAACGTTGCGCCGCTTCCGCGATACATACATGAAAAGTACCGAAGAAGGGAATGCCCTTGTTACCGAGTATTACGCAGTTGCGCCCAAAATCGTCGAGTGTATCGACGCTTCTGCCGACAAAGATGCCATCTACGATGACATTTACGGAGTAATTGCCGATTGCATCGGGTTGATAAACGGCGGCGACAATGCCGCGGCTCAGCAACGTTACGTAAACATGGTCAACGGACTGAAAACCAGGTTCGGTTTCTGATTGAAAGCCAACCGATATCACAGTCAAAAGCCGTCACGGACAGTGGCGGCTTTTCTGTTGTCCTGTTGTCCTTGCATTTATACAATATAATAGAAAATAAATCGTATTTTACTGTTGACACGGGCGATGTTTCGTGGCATAATATAGTCTTAAATTGATGGGCCTCGTTCGGAAGTCGCAACACAAAGGCAAACGTCGTATCGACTACAAGGGCGGCATCGCAAACTCGGGCGCGGTGGTTTGGCTGCAAAGCGTTTGTAACTGACGGACGGAAGCAAGTCGAAGCGGAATAAGCGAAAACTGACTAAGGGTGTAAACTTCACGGCTAAAAATAAATTTTGCTTTTTTGCGTGCCGGGACCGTTAATTTGAGGAGTTTTTGATGTTTTCGCTACTTATTGCGTTGGTATATCTTGCGTTTATCAGTCTGGGATTGCCCGATAGTCTGCTCGGCTCGGCATGGCCCGTAATAAGCGAACAATTCGGTGTGGACAAGGGCATGCAGGGGCTTGTCACGATGCTTATAGCGGGCGGTACAATCGTGTCCAGTCTGATGTCGGATTTTCTGACGAAAAAAATCGGTACGGCATTGGTTACGGCTACAAGCGTGCTGCTTACGGCTGTTGCGTTGTTGGGGTTCAGTACCTGCAACGCATTGTGGCAAATGTGTCTGTGGGCAATTCCTTACGGACTGGGCGCAGGCGCGGTGGACGCCGCTCTCAACAACTACGCGGCAGTGCATTTTTCTTCGCGTCACCTCAACTGGTTGCATTGCTTCTGGGGCGTAGGCTGCTGCATAAGTCCGTACATCATGGGCGCATGCCTTGGCGGTGATCTCGGCTGGACGTGGGGATACCGCATTGTATCTTTTATACAAATTGCAATTACCGCGGTGCTGTTTTGTTCATTGCCGCTGTGGAAAAAGGTTACTTCGGCACAATCGACGCCGAAGTTAAACAATTGCGCCGTCAGTGATGTCGTGCCTGAAAAAAGCGACGACGTACCCGGCGAAAAAACCGACACAAAACCTGCCCAAAACGTATTTACAATCAGGGGCGTGTGGCAAACGCTGGTTATGTTCTTTTGCTATTGCAGTGCCGAAAGTATTGCCATGATGTGGTCGAGCAGTTACCTTGTATTTCATCGCGGTGTGTCCGAAAGTCTTGCCGCAACGTTCGCTTCGCTGTTTTTTATCGGTATTACGTCGGGCAGGTTTGTCTGCGGACTTGTTTCGGACAAACTCGGTGACCGTAAACTGATTTCAATCGGCATCTCCGTAATGACGGCAGGCGTGGTTGCAATTGCATTGCCGCTTCGTTCGGACGTGCTTGCTCTCGGCGGTCTGGTTGTGTTCGGCTTTGGCTGTGCTCCAGTGTATCCTGCAATCATTCACTCTACGCCGTCGCGTTTCGGCGAGGCTAATTCGCAAAAAATCGTCGGTTTGCAAATGGCATCGGCATATCTCGGCACGACCTTTATGCCGCCGCTTTTCGGACTGACGTCTACCGTAGCAATGTGGGCGTTTCCGTTGTTCCTTGGTGGTTTTACATTGCTGTTGTTTGTAATGAGCGTGTATTCTGACAAAATTTCGGACAAAATCTGTAAGTGACGGATTGCGATGCTGCCGTCAAAGGATGACAAAATGGGCTACGTTTGTGTGGTCGGCGGCGCAAACATCGATTTGCTGTGTATGCCGCTAAGTAAAATTCAATTGCGTGACAGCAACCCCGGACACATCGAAGTGTCCTGTGGCGGTGTGGGACGTAACATTGCCGAAAACCTTGCGCGGCTCGGTACAAACGTCAGATTGCTGACAGTACTGGGTACCGACGGTAATGCCGGCATGCTTCGCGCCAATGCGGAAAAGTGGGGCATTGACCTAACTCACGCGCTGACGGTTGATGGCGCAAGTTCGACCTACATCAGCCTTAACGACGTTGACGGCGATATGTTTGTCGGTTTTTCCGCAATGGAAAACATCCGCCTGATAGACAAAAATTACCTTGAAAAGAATCTTTCGGTGCTGAACGGCGCGGACTGTGTTGTTGCCGACGCCAACCTGACCGACGGGCTTGCATACTTGTGCGACAACGTTACTTCGCCGATATTTTTCGATGCCGTTTCCTGCGCAAAGGTGGCTCGCGCCAAACCCGATTTGCGCAACATCACTTGTCTTAAACTCAATCACGGCGAGGCGTTGACTTTGAGTGGCGTAGACGTACGCGACATCGCCTCGGCAAAGAAATGTTTCCGGACGCTTGCCTGCACAAAAGCGTTGTATGTCAGTTGCGGCTCTGAGGGCGTGTATTACGTAAGCGCGGACGAAGCAATGTTTTTGCCGAGTTTCCGTGCAACCGAAGTGGTCAATGCAAGCGGTGCCGGCGACAGTTTCGTTGCAGGTAGCGTTTACGGATTTGTAAACGGTTACGACTTCAAAGACTGTGCATTGCTGGGCGCGGCGTGCGGAGCGATTACCGTTGCAAGCGCGACGACGGTGTCCGACAAAATGACGGCGGACAATGTTCTGCGTATTTTCGGCACGGCGAAAAAGTAAATTCGCCGACGAACCGAATTCTTCAAAAATGTAAACAAAAAATAAATACGTATGTAAAAATTGTTTACATTTTTCCCTTTGAAATCCACAAAAATCATACGTCAAATCCGCGTATTCCGAGCACAAACGTGAAACGGGAAAGGCTCGTAAATGCCCTGGTGATTACGCGAAAATAAAGTAATAAAAATTACGGAGGAAAGTAGCATGAGTCAATATCTCAAAATCTCGCCCGAAGTGCAGTTCGCACTTGACAACAATCGCCCCGTGGTTGCGCTGGAATCCACGATAATCTCCCACGGTATGCCCTATCCGCAAAACGTGCAGACCGCCGAAACGGTGGAAAGCATTATCCGCGACAACGGTTGTGTACCTGCCACGATTGCAATCATCAACGGCGTTATGACCGTAGGTTGCACCGCGGAAGAAATCGACCTGCTTGGTCGCGCAGGCACAAGCGTACCCAAGGTTTCCCGTCGTGACCTGCCCGTGGTAATCGCAAGCGGCAGCATGGGCGCGACAACCGTCGCAACCACAATGTACATCGCTCACCTTGCAGGTATCGACGTGTTTGCAACGGGCGGTATCGGCGGCGCACACCGCAACAGCGAAAAGACGATGGACATTTCCGCCGACCTTGACGAACTGCAACAGACAAGCGTAATGGTGGTTTGTGCAGGCGCAAAGTCTATTCTCGACATCGGCTTGACCCTTGAATGTCTCGAAACGCGCGGCGTACCCGTCATCGGTTACCGCACCAACGATATGCCTGCGTTCTACACCCAAAAGAGCGGTTTCCGCGTTGATTACCGTCTGGATAGCCCCGAAGAAATTGCCAAGGCTTACGCAGTCAAAAAGGCAATCGGTATGCAGGGCGGCATGCTGGTAGTCAACCCCATTCCCGACGCATATGCAATGGACAGCGACTACATCAACGAAAACATCAACCGCGCCGTTGCCGAGGCGGAACACTTGGGTATTCACGGCAAGGAAACAACGCCTTACCTGCTTGACAAAATCCAAAAACTTACTGGTGGCAGAAGCCTTGAAGCCAACATCCAATTGGTGTACAACAACGCTCGCCTTGCCAGCGAAATTGCCAAAGCGTTGCACTGACAACAGCATTGTGCGCAACGATACGTCAAAATGCCGCATACAAAAGTCCGCGTGAACAGCGGACTTTTTACTTTTCTGCCGCAGCACGGAATGGTCGACCTCATAATTACAACAGGTTTTTTAGCCGTCGCCAACAACCTTGGAGATATTTTTTCCGTTCTTTCGGGTGGACGTTCGCTCGGTGTACGCCCGCTCGGTGTACGCCCGCGCAAATTTTTTCGTTAACTCTTTGCTTGTCGGTTTGTCTGTCGTTTGTCAAAACGATTGACTTTTTTCGGCGACGGTACTACAATTGCTTAGCAATACCGAAAACGGTGTACATTGTCAAAGCAACGGCTGCCGCGTTTCGTCTGTCGCTTAAAAAAACGTATTCTGCCGCATCGCACGAGGTCGGCTTAATCGTCAATTATTTTAAGAAGGTTTACTTATGATCAATGTCGTATTGGCAATAGCAATAATGTTGCTGCTCGGGCTGCTGTCCACGCGCCTGATGAAACTTGTCGGTCTTCCCAACGTTACCGGCTACCTTATAGTCGGGCTTATCATCGGACCGTACGCGCTGAAAATAATTACCTTGGATGTCTACAATCAGATTGAAATTCTGTCCAGTATCGCGCTCGGGTTTATCGGGTTCAGTATCGGCGTGGAATTCAAACTGTCGCACGTCAAGGAAATCGGCGCAAAAGCCGTAACAATTACGTTCTTTCAGGCACTGTCCGCAACGCTGTTTGTTGATGTGGTCCTTATTGCGACGGCGTTTTTTACCGGTATGCAAACTTACGAGGCAATCGTTCTCGGCGCAATAGCGACGGCAACTGCACCTGCGGCAACGCTTATGGTAGTGCGCCAGTATCATGCAAAGGGTATTGTCACCGACACACTTTTGCCCGTAGTCGCGCTTGACGACGCCATAGGGCTTGTCGTCTTTGCCGTATCCAACAGCATTGCGCTGAGCCTTGCCAGCGGCAGCGCGGTAACTTTCTGGAATCTTGCCGTTGTGCCCGTGGTGGAAATACTGATGTCGCTTGTCGTTGGCGCACTTGTCGGCTTGTTACTGGCTGTCGTACCTCGCTTTTTCAAGTCGCGAGACAACAGGCTTATCGCAACTGTGTTTGCCGTGTTTGCTTGCCTGGGGCTTTGCACGCTGTTTGAGTATCTCGAACAAAATTACAACTTCCCATTTACGCTGTCCGACCTGCTTGTGTGCATGATGGCAGGCGCGGTGTTTGTCAATGTGCGTAAGGAAGCCGCCCAGATGATGGAAAACACCGACCATTGGACGCCGCCCATCCTTATGTTGTTCTTTATTCTGAGCGGTGCGGAACTTAACGTAGCAACCTTCTTCGGAAACCCGAAACTGCTTATCTGCATTTTGCTGTACCTTGTGGCACGCTGCCTGGGCAAGTATCTCGGCGCAAGGCTCGGCGCGACAATCACCAAGGCCGACCCGATGGTGCGCAAGTATCTTGGCATTACGCTGTTTCCGCAGGCAGGCGTAGCGATAGGTATGGCAACCATGTGCAAACAGGAATTTACCAAAGCGGGATTGGAAAGCGTGGGCAGCGGCATTGTTACAATCACAATGTGCGCAGTGATGGTGTACGAACTGCTGGGCCCCGTGCTTACCAAGTGGGCGCTCGGACGCGCGCACGAAATCGACCCGAAGTTGCTTAGTCCGCGCAAGTTTAAGGCGGCAAAGGCAACAGCAGTCGCAGACGGCGTAGTGTCGGTTGAAAATGCAAATAACGCCGACAGCAATGCAAACGGTGAGGTTGCGACTACGGCGGAAAACGGCGCAAGCGAGCAAACGCTTGAAAGTAACGACAATACAAGCGGCGGAGAGAACAAATGAAAAAATCTACGATGTACGACCTTATGCGACAGTCGGAATTGATGGACGACGACGGCATGGACATAGAGGAAGCGCAACGCGAGGACAATCGCACCGACGCACAGAAGTTTAAGGAATCTTACAAGGATTTTTATACGGATATCAAGATCAACATCAGCGAAGACTGGTAACCAAACGGCGCATACAAGCACATCTGCGCGCTACGTGCCGCCGCTAAGTTGTGTACGTTTTAGTACACGCCTGTCGCGGCGGACGTCCTGTTGCGCGTATCTGCACTTGTCTGCGCCGTTTGGTTTATTTTTTGCTTTTTATACAATAATGTACCTTTGCGGTGGATGACCTGTTGCACGTATCTGCACTTGTCTGCGCCGTTTGGTTGTATGTGGGGAAATCGGATTTTAACTGGATGTCGCAACTGTCACCCTGTTGCCGCCCTCCGCGCCAATCTGCGCCGTTTGGTTTATTTCTTTGCTTTTTATACAATAATGTACCTTTGCGGCGGACGTCCTGTTGCACGTATCTGCACTTGTCTGCACCGTTTGGTTGTATTTGGGGAAATCGGATTTTTAGCAGTATATCGCAACTGCCACCCTGTTGCCGCCCTCCGCACCAATCTGCGCCGTTTGGTTTATTTTTTTGCTTTTATACAATAATGTACCTTTGCGGCGGATGTCCTGTTGCGCGTATCTGCACCAATCTGCGCCGTTTGGTTGTATTTGGGGAAATCGGATTTTTAGCGGGATATCGCAACCGCCACCCTGTTGCCGCTCTCCGCACCAATCTGCGCCGTTTGGTTTATTTTTTGCTTTTTATACAATAATGTACCTTTGCTGTGGACGTCCTGTTGCACGTATCTGCACTTGTCTGCGCCGTTTGGTTGTATGTGGGGTCGGATTTTTAGCGGGATATCGCAACCGCCACCCTGTTGCCGCTCTCCGCACCAATCTGCGCCGTTTGGTTGTACCTTGTTTTCTGAACAAAAATGTACTTTTTCGTCGCATTTTTTTTTGAAAAGTATTGAATTTTTTGCGGAGCTGTGTTACAATACCTTTTGTAATAGCCACGAAAAGTTAATAGGCAGGTTTCTTCAAGATGTGACCGCGCCTATTTTTTTAAGGTTATTCCCTCGCCACTCCCCTGTTGCGGACGTTTTTCTCTGCAACTGACCAAGTAAGATTGTACGCATCGCAATGGGTGCGCTTGTAAAACGATAACTTTGGCTAAGCCGCACAGCGCGCGAGCCGTGTTATAAAAAAATCTTTGGAGGAACAAAATGAAAAAACTCTTTGGCATTTTACTCGCAGTAGTAATGATGTTCAGCGTAGTTGCAGTTCTCGTCGCTTGCGACAGCGGCGAAACGGTAGAAATCGCAGTTGTTACCGACGTAGGACAACTTAACGACGGTGGTTTCAACCAAGGTACTTACGAAGGTGCAAAGGCTTATGCCGAAGCTAACGGAAAGACCTACCAGTACTATCAACCCAAAAACGGCGACAAGGCTACAGACGCAGACCGTATCCAAGCCATGAACGACGCTATCAAAGACGGCGCTAAGGTCATCGTTACGCCCGGTTACCTGCAAGAAGCCGCTATCCGCGACGTTGCAGGCAAAAACCCCGAAGTTAAGTTCATCTTCATCGACGGTTACCCCGTAACCGCTGAGAAAGGCGGAAAAGAAGTTCTTAAAAACGTTGCAGGTATTTCCTTCAAAGAACAGGAATCCGGTTTCTTTGCTGGCTATGCGGCAGTTAAAGAAGGCTTCACCAAGCTCGGCGGAACGTTCGGCGGCGGCGGAACAAACCCCGCTTGCAACAGATTTGCCAACGGCTACATCCTCGGCGCAACCGAAGCTGCTAAGGAAATGAAGAAGTCCATCGAAATGCGCATCAGTTTCCTTCACGGTAACACCTTCAGCGCTTCTTCCGAACTTCAGGCTCAGATCAACGGCTGGTACGAAAACGGCACGGAAGTAGTGTTCTCTTGCGGCGGTTCCATGGTCAACAGCGTTATCGCAGCGGCAGACGCTAAAAACGGCAAAGTAATCGGCGTTGACACCGACCAGAGCAAACTCAGCGATCGTATCATCACATCCGCAGTCAAGGGTCTTGCAAGCTCCGTTAAATGGGCTCTCGGCGAATTCTATGCAGGTAAATGGGAAGCAATCGGCGGCACCGGTACTCAACTTGGCGCAACCGACGACGCAACAGGTCTTCCCACTGCAGCGGCTTCCTGGAAAATGACCAAATTTACGGTTGACGAATACAACGCTTTGCTTGCAAAAGTTAAGGCAGGAACAATCAAAATCAACATTTCCGAATACGACGAAGAAATCAGCTGGGTTGGAAAACTTACTGTTGACGGAACAATCACCGTTACTCTCGAGAAATAATAATGATTGACTTAAAGGAAGGGCAACCTTTTGCCCTTCCTCTTTGTTAATTACTTTGTTTGTGATCGATGCAGCTGTTTTTGTCTCTCACGGCAGGCTTGATTGTAATGCTGTCGGATATTTCGAGACGCACACGATTTTTCGCAGACATCCGACCGGAAACAGAAAAGAAATGTTGCGTATTGTCGTTGAAAAACACATACGTATTTATTTTTTTTGTGGAAAAAAAGTAATTAACAAAGAGAAAAAAGGGTTTTTATTCGCCGTCACACTCGCAAAAATTATTAGTGATGACTAATTTAACCCTATGGTGAATTTATTGCTACAGGCAAGGAGAACAATATGGCGGAAAATACAACAAACGTTGCCACCGCGGAACAATCCCCGTACATAATCGAGATGCGCCACATCACCAAGGTTTTCCCGGGTATTGTTGCAAACGACGACATTACTTTGCAACTGAAACGCGGCGAAATCCACGCGCTACTGGGCGAAAACGGCGCAGGCAAAAGTACGCTTATGAGCGTTTTGTTCGGTTTATACCAACCCGAGCAGGGCGAAATTCTGAAGGACGGCAAGGTTGTCGACATCAAGGATCCCAACGACGCAAACGCACTGGGAATAGGCATGGTTCACCAGCACTTCAAGCTGGTGGACGTTTTTACCGTGCTGGACAACATCATTCTCGGCGCGGAAGAAACCAGATTCGGATTTATCCAAAAGAAAAACGCCCGCAAAAAGGTACTGGAATTGTCGCAAAAATACGGCCTTAACGTAGACGTCGACGCCAAGGTGGAAGACATCACCGTCGGCATGCAACAGCGTACCGAAATACTCAAAATGTTGTTCCGCGACAACGAAATCCTTATCTTCGACGAACCTACGGCAGTGCTTACGCCGCAGGAAATCGACGAGCTTATGCAGATAATGCGCGACCTTGCCAAGGAAGGCAAGTCTATTTTGTTTATCACGCACAAACTTAACGAAATCATGGCGGTTTCAGATCGGGTGACGGTATTGCGCAAAGGCAAATACATCGGCACCGTAAACACCAAGGATACCACCGTGCAGGAATTGTCCGACATGATGGTCGGTCGTCACGTGCAACTTGCCGTCGACAAAAAGCCGGCAACTCCGGGCGAAGTGGTGCTGGAAGTGGAACACATGTGTATGAAGAGCAAACTTCACCACAAGGACGCCGTTCACGACGTTAGTTTCAACGTGCGCGAGGGCGAAATAGTGTGTATCGCAGGTATCGACGGTAACGGACAGACGGAATTCGTCCACGGTCTGACGGGACTTGACAAACTTGAAAGCGGCACGATAAAACTGTGCGGCGAGGATATTACGCACGCGTCTATTCGTCACCGCAACACCCACGGCATGAGTCACATTCCCGAGGACCGTCACAAACACGGTCTTGTGCTGGACTTCAGTTTGGAACAAAATATGGTGTTGCAACGCTACTTCGAGCCCGACTTCCAGAAAGGCGGTTTCATTAAGTTTGACGAAGTGCGCCGTTATGCCGAGGACCTTATTGACAAATTCGACGTCCGCAGCGGTCAGGGAGCAATCACCAGGGCGCGCAGCATGAGTGGCGGCAATCAGCAAAAGGCAATCGTCGCACGCGAAATGGAACGCGAACACAAACTGCTTGTGGCAGTGCAACCGACCCGCGGACTGGACGTAGGCGCGATAGAATTTATTCACAACGAAATCGTGCGTGAACGCGACAGCGGCAAAGCAATCTTGCTTGTCAGCCTTGAACTGGACGAAGTAATGAACCTGTCCGACCGTATCCTTGTAATGTACGAGGGCGAAATTGTCGGCGAATTCGACCCGAAGCAAATCAGCGTGCAGGAACTGGGCTTGTACATGGCAGGCGCAAAACGTCAGACTGCAAAGGAGGCCACAAATGAATAAGTTTATTGCCTTTTTTGTTGCAATAGGAAATTGGTTCAAGCGCGTGGGCATCGCCATCGGCAAGTGGTTCAAAAATTGGTTTGTACCCGTTGACGGCAAGGCAATCATCCCCGTACGTATCGGCAGATGGGTAAAGTCGCTGTTTGTCAGAACGGACGCCGTGGAAGAACCGCGCCTTAAGACGCTTGCCAAGTCAAACGGCTTCAAAAGCGTGATGTCGTCGGTGCTGTGCATACTGTGCGGTATCATTATCGGTATGATAATCCTGCTTGTCGTCGGGCTTGTCAGCAAGGATGTAAAAAGCGGCGACATCGTAAGAGGTCTGCTGATAATCCTTGTCGGACCGCTGTATACCGGCAGCCGTGCGCGTATCGAAATCGGCATAGACCCCTTTACAATCGGCAACATGTTGCTGACGGCAACGCCGCTTATCTGCACGGGCTTGTCCGTGGCAATTGCCTTCAAGACCGGTTTGTTCAACATCGGCGCGCCGGGACAATTTCTTATGGGCACAATGATGTCCATTATCGTGGCGTTGGGTATCCCCGTAACAACCCCGTTCGGCGGATTTTGCGTGTGGCTTCTGGCCCTGCTTTGCGGCATGTTGGCAGGCGCGTTGTGGGGTGCGATACCCGGGTTGTTTAAGGCACTGCTTGGCGTAAACGAAGTAATAGTGTGCATAATGACCAACTGGATAGCCGCCAACCTTGTAAGTTGGGTGTTTTCCGGCTCGCAGTTTATCAACGGTGACGAGGGCAAGACGGGCTACTTGTACAACACTTTCCACAACAACGTGTCCACCCCCAGGCTGCTTATGGACAAGATTTTCCCCGGGTCGTGGGCTGACGGCGGCATTATCATTGCGATTTTGCTTGCTGTCGTAATCTTTATCATTCTCAACAAGACGACATTCGGTTTCGAACTTAAGGCATGCGGCTCCAACCGTAACGCCGCAAAATACGCAGGTATGCACGACAAGCGCAACATCGTGCTGTCCATGGCGATTGCAGGCGCACTGGCAGGCGCAGGCGCGTCGCTGTACTACCTCAACGGCAACACAGAGTTTTATTGGAACACCTACATGAGTTTGCCGAGCGAAGGCTTCAACGGCATACCCATCGCACTTCTTGCAAGCAGCCACCCCGTGGGCGTAATTTTCGCTGCAAGCTACATGGCTTTCCTTACGGCAGGCGGCGGCAAACTGGGCAACTTTACGGCGTTTAACAGTTTCATCGCCGACCTTATCATTGCGGTAATCATTTACTTTGCAGGTTTCTCTAATCTGTTCAGACAAATTTTGTCCGGTAGAAAGAAGAAAAACGCAGGCGGTAGCGGTGAAAATACGGACGGCAACGCTCCTGTAACAATTGCACCCGTAACGGCGGAAACGGCGACTGACGGTCAGCCTGCCGCAAAGGAGGAGTAGAAACATGGTATTTTTGATACAGGAATTGTTTAAGTTTCTTATTCCGCTTATGATTGTCGCGCTGGCAGGCGTATTTGCCGAACGCAGCGGTATCATCAACATCGCCCTTGACGGTATGATGATTTTCGGTGCATTCTGCGGCGCGTTGTTTATCTACATTCTGCAGAAAAACGGCGTTTCTGCCGACGGCGGAATCGGACAGTTGTACTACATTCTGGCAATGCTGATTGCGGCGGCAGGCGGCGCATTGTTCTCGCTGCTGTTGGCGTTTTCGGCAATCAACCTTAAGGCGGATCAGACAATCGGCGGCACTGCGCTCAACATGCTTGCCCCCGCGTTTACGTTGTTTTTCATCGACCTGCTGTGCAAGCAGCAGTACATGAACATGCCCTACGGCACCGTAAACTGGTTTATGATCAAAAACCCTGAGCTTGCCGAAAGCGGCAGTTTCCTTGCGGCGTTTTTCGATCAGGCGTACATCTCGACATACCTTATGATTGCGTTGTTTGTCATCCTGTCGATTGTGCTGTACAAGACCAAGTTCGGTCTTAATCTTCGTGCCTGCGGCGAACATCCTCAGGCGGCGGACAGCGTGGGTATCAACGTCAAAAAAATGCGTTACATCGGTACCGTTATCAGCGGTGCGCTTGGCGGTCTTGGCGGCTACATTTACGTTGTCAGTTCGGCAAACGGCGCGGTGCAGGGTGACGTGCAGGGCGCGGGCTTCATTGCGCTGGCAATTATGATTTTCGGCAACTGGAAGCCGACAGGTATTGCTCTCGGTTCGTTGCTGTTCGGTTTGCTGAAGTGCATTTCGGCAACCTACGCTTCGCTGGACATCAACGGCGACGGCGAGTTTCTGCTGCGTAACCTTGGGTTGCCAAACTACTTCTACAATATGTTGCCGTACATTGCGGTGCTTGTCGTGCTTGCGTTTACTGCAGGTAAGTCGCGTTGCCCGAAGGCTGAAGGAATTCCTTACGACAAAGGTCAACGTTAGTAACGGCGTATATCGGCGCGTCTTGACGTTGCGTGCTCCGATTTGTGTGAGTTACGTACGCTGAGTACGCGCCTCGCACAAATTGTCGCCAGCCACGCCAATCTCCGCCGTTACTAAAATATATTAAGTGGTACAATCACGTTTCAGCCAACTGTTGCCACTCTTCACGCCCGTCTGCGCCCTCAGCGGAATCGGCGTGAATTAGCGCAGAAAAGTGTAAATCTTTATGCTGTCAAAAAAGCAGATAAATCGTTAACGGTTTTGCAATCAAAATTTGATACAAAAATTGTTTGCCAGATAATGTTAACTATTGCCGGTATTAAATACACCTTACTGTGCTGCAACCAAAGTTTGTTGACGGTATAGTTTTGTTAAGGTACAATCCTTAAAAACCTTCGCCCTCGGGGAGAAGGTGCCGCGTAGTGGCGGCTGAGGGGGCAGCGGTAAACCTTGTCGTAAAAGTTTGCTATCATCGTCTGACAAAATGGAACTTTGACGGAAATCAAGTAAAAGTTTCAACAAAAATTGAAAATCCACACAAAAGAGTGCCTTTGCGGTGCTCTTTTTTGTATTTAGTCTTGAAATGAGGCGTACAATGTGGTATAATATTATTTAACTATTGAAGGCGGTTTGTCCGCAACGGAGTGCAAAATGACAATACTTGACGTAATCGAAAAGAAAAAGACCAGGCAGGAACTGACGACGGAAGAAATAAACTTCTTTGTTGGCGGCTACACCGACGGCACAATTCCCGACTATCAGATTTCGTCGCTGCTTATGGCAATTCTGCTCAACGGTATGAGCGACCGTGAAATATTTGACATGACCAACGCAATGCTGCACAGCGGCGACGTCGTTGATATGTCGCACATTCCGGGTATGGTGGTGGACAAGCACAGTACGGGCGGTATCGGCGACAGTACGACGCTTGCACTTGCGCCTATACTCGCGTGCTGCGGCGTTTACGTTGCCAAGATGAGCGGCAGAGGGCTCGGCTTTACGGGCGGTACAATCGACAAGTTGGAATCTATCCCCGGCTTCGACACCGCATTGTCGGAAGAAGAGTTTTTCGACGTGGTCAAAAGCGTCGGTTGCGCCGTAATCGGTCAGACGGCAAACCTTGCGCCTGCGGACAAAAAGTTGTACGCTCTTCGCGACGTAACGGGAACTGTCAACAGTATTCCGCTCATTTGCGGCAGTATCATGAGCAAGAAACTTGCCAGCGGCGCGGACACGATTCTGCTTGACGTCAAGTACGGCAGCGGCGCATTTATGCCCGACCCCGAAAGTGCGTTGGAACTTGCCTCGAAGATGGTGGCAATCGGCACGCGTGCCGGCAAACGCATAGGCGCACTTATCACCGACATGGAACAGCCGCTGTCCGACCACGTGGGTAACGCGCTGGAAATTGTCGGCATTATCGACGTACTCAACGGCAAACAGAACCGCCTGTACAATGAAATCAAAGAAGTTGCAGTCAAACTTCTTGCGCTTACGGGCAAATACGACGAGCAAACCGCAGAAGCGGCTTTTCAACGTGCAATAGACAGCGGCGAAGCCCTTGCAAAGTTTGCACAGATGGTGCATGCGCAACACGGCGACGAAAATTACATTCTTCACCCCGAACTGTTTACGCTCGGCAAAATCGACGACACGGTGGTTGCGCCTTGCGATGGCTACGTCACGCACATGGTCGCTGCCGACATCGGACGCGCGGTTACGCTTCTTGGCGGCGGTCGCATGCAAAAGGGAGAACCTATTGACTTTTCCGTCGGCGTCGTAATGCAGTGCCAACTTGGCAGCAAGGTGAAAAAGGGCGACGTACTTTGCCGCGTTTACCACAACGGCAAAAATCTCAATGAAGCCAAAAACCTTCTTCGCAGTGCAATCGACGTTACGGCGCAGCCTTGCGCACCGCACAAAATTGCCTATGCCTACGTTGACAAAAACGGCGTAATCAAGTACTGATTCTGCCGTATTTACGAGTGAGAGGTGCGTGTTCGGCAACGATGCTGCTAAAGGTTTTTCCGTAGTAAATTCAATATCGGCTTGTGCCGTTACGTCATATTGTGCGGAACGAAGTACGTATAGTTGCAAAAATATTTACTGTCAGGATTTTGCCGATTTGTGGTAAAACTGTTGTTGCAACAATTATTTTGTGAAGAAAATATAAAAATTATGGTAAATGTACTGTTAAATTATTACAACTTTGACGGCGAATGGGCGCGGGAAAAACTTACGCCGTATGTGCGCGGAAAGGTGCTTATTATTCCGCTTGCCTTCCGTGAGTGGGAAATAAACGACGAGGTTTCCTGGCAGGCAATCTACGGCGAAGGCGGTGAAAAACACGACAACATCATGCGTCCCTTTTACGCCTACGGCATTGAACCAAGCGACATAAAATGGCTGGATTACTTCGATAAATCTGCCGACCACACGGCGGAACTTGCCGATGCCGACGTACTTTTTTTTACAGGCGGAATGCCCGAAAAAGCCGTTGCGCGTATCGACGAGCTGGGTTTGCGTGCAGCGATACAAAACTTTGACGGTGTTGTTATGGGTGCAAGTGCAGGCGCAATGTTGCAACTGGCGCGTTACCACGTTACACCCGACGAGGACTACGCCGAGTACGGCTTGTACGACGGTCTGGGGCTTGTCCGCGGTATTGACCTCGAAGTGCATTTTCTCGACACCGAATTGCAGAATGCCTGCACCGAGCGTGCGACAGGCGACCTGGGACTGCCCGTCTGCCAGATGTGGCATGAGGGCGGTGTACTTGTGGAAGGCAACAACGTCGTGACGATGGGGCAGGTGCGCATAGTAAAGTGATTTTGCAAGTTGTCCGTGGTGTACCCTTTCAGACGTTAAACGACGTTATTTGGGGCACCATAAGCTGAAAATACGACAAAATCAACAAAAGCAACCGTTATACAACAACGTAACGTTGCATATTTGTTGATTTTTTTTTGCAAATTTTATATAATACATTATGTCGGTAACGCATGATTTTGTTTTGCCGACGGCGCAGTCTGCTTTGCAACGTTTTGTCACAATGCTACTGCGGCAAACAAAACAACAAATCAGGAATCAATCATGGACAAAAAGGTAGGCTTTTTCAAATCAATCAAGGAACGTGACCCTGCGGCGCGCTCGGCATTGGAAATCTTTTTGTTTTACCCCGGTGTACACGCTCTTGTATGGTATCGGGTTGCGCATTTTTTCTACAAAATCCACCTGCGGTTCATTGCCACGTGGCTAAGCATGTTATGCCGATTTTTTACCGGGATAGAAATTCATCCGGGGGCAAAAATAGGCAAAAATCTGTTTATCGACCACGGTCACGGCGTAGTAGTCGGCGAAACTGCCATAATAGGCGACAACTGTACAATTTACCAGAATGCCACCCTCGGCGGCACGGGCAAGGAACACAACAAACGTCACCCAACATTGCTTGACAACGTTGTGGTAGGCGCGGGCGCAAAGATACTGGGAAACATAACAATCGGCAACAACGTCAAGGTGGGTGCAAACAGCGTGGTGCTTAAAGACGTCCCAGACAATTGCACCGTGGTGGGCGTAGGGCGCGTAATCAGGCGCGACAACGACACTTCGGCGGCAAACACCGTACCCGAAAAGTGCGGTGAAATATGCCAGAGTTGCGCCGACGGTAACTGTGAAAATTGCGGAAGTAAGTAAAACTAACTCAATTTGATGCATTTTCGGCAACAGTGTCAATGTATTTTCAGCCACATTTGGGTAAAATAAAGTAAAATAATACTGTACTACTTAGAAATCTATTAAATTAGAAATCTACTAAACGAGGTTTGTATGAAAATTAAAATTACGGCAGACAGCACATGCGATCTTTCACCGGAACTTGTTGAAAAATATAACGTAGGCATCATGCCATTGCACGTAAGCCTTGGCGAGGAGGACTACCTTGACGGCGTTACCATTCAGCCACAGGCAATTTACGAGTACTATGCCGCAAACAAGGTACTGCCCAAAAGCGGTTGCCGCACTGAAGAAGAGTACTACAACTTTTTTAAGGGTTTACTCGACGAAGGTTACGACGCCGTAATTCACTACGACATTTCCGCCGAAATGAGCGGAAGTTACCAGAATGCGGCAGCGGCATGCAAACGACTGGATGGCGTTTATGTAGTGGACAGCCGCAACCTTTCGACCGGTACGGGCTTGCTGGTACTTGACGCATGCGATATGGCGGCGGCAGGTATGGCAGCGGAGGAGATTGTCAAGCGCAGCCAAAAGCGTGCGGCGGCGGTGCAGGCTTCTTTCATTATCGACAAACTGGAGTTTTTGTACCGTGGCGGACGTTGCTCGTCGCTTGTTTATCTCGGCGCGAATCTGCTTCACATCAACCCCTGCATTTTTGTCAGAAACGGCGAAATGGGAGTGGGCTCCAAGCCTATCGGCAAGTACATCCGTTGTGTGGACAAGTATGTTGCCGAAATAAAAAAGACTTACACCAACCCCGACAAAAAGCGTGTGTTCGTTACTCACACCAAAATGGACGACGGCATTGCCGAACACGTTGTTGAAACGGTCAAATCGTGGGGCATTTTCGACGAAGTGCTTGAAACAACCGCAGGCTGCACGGTTACGACACACTGCGGTTCCAACACGATCGGCGTACTGTTTATCAACGACGGCGGCAAGGTGGACTGATCCCGTTTTGTATGCGCTTTGATTGTCGCAATGCAAACGGTTTTGCCGAAGTGGCGCAACGCCGTCGGCTGATTGTTTACCGTCATTGGTTGACAAATCTGCGGCAATTGACGGACTTTGTTTTTAATACCGACTAAAGACTGCAACAAACCGCGCATGTGCGAAAGCAATTGTTTTCGTCGTGCGCAGAATGTTTGCCGTCTTTTTTTGTGCTAATTTTCGACAAAGCAATGTATGTTATTGTATGAAAACAACATTACGAAACATTGTCATTGCCATTGCCGTGCTGTTTGTTGTGGTTGCGGTGCTGTACATTGTCGGCGGTCCGACGGTTACGGTTGGCAAAAAACCTACGCAACTTCGCGTTTATGTGGTGGACACCGACGGCGTACCCGTCATCGACGCCCGTGTTTGCGTGGACGGCGTTGTAGTTAATTCCGACGTCACCGGTACTGCAAACATTGTACCGAAACAACTTTCTAACAGATACGACGACAAAATCAACGAGTGGTTTACAGCCGATGTTGTTGTCGTCAAGGACGGTTTTGTGCCTGCCGTCGTTGTCGGTTGCGTTATGTATACCGAACAGACGCGCAAACTTACCGTGCGCATTTACGCAAAAGACAGCAGCGAGTTGCCTGTCGTCACCTACGTGGAAAGTCCGCCGCCGCAGTATCTTGACAGCCTTATAAATGCCGCTAACGGTAATTAAATACAACAAACTGTCGCAAATCAGCCGTTTTGTTCTACCGCCCGTTACTTGCCGCTTCGCGCAATTGCCCGCTTGACTACCTGAAATATATGGTGTATAATAACAATATACATTGTTCAATAGTAGGAGTAATGGCTTTGTCTACTAAAAAACCTGTGCCGGCAAGCAAGTTTTTGCTGGGTATGGCAACGACATTTTACGGAAAAAGATATTTTACGAAAAAGGTAAAGTTGGTTGACGACGGCGTGTTGAAGTATCTCAAGCCGCCCTATATAATAGTGGCAAACCACGCAAGTTTTGCCGACGTGGGCGGTATGGAAATGATTACCGCGCCCAACTATCCCAGTTTTGTAATTTCCGTTACGCAACTGGTGCAATGGCCGTCGCTTATCAGGCGTATGGGCGTGCTTCCCAAAAAGCAATTTACCGTCGATACGTCGCTTGTGCGCGACATAAAATACATTCTCGGCAAAAAACGCAGTGTGGTAATTTACCCCGAAGCGAAGCTGTCGGTTGTCGGCGTGCCAAACATAATCAAGCCTGCCGTGGCTAAACTTGTAAAACTTCTTAAGGTGCCTCTTGTCACGGTGTGTTTCCACGGTACCTATCTGCATCGTCCGCGTTGGGCAAAGACGAGTCGTTTTGTTCCGCTTAAAACCGACGTCCGCATGGCGGTGTCGGCGGAAGAAGTGGGTACATTGACCGTTGACGAAATCCACAAGCGTATTTGCGACAACCTTGCCTACGACGACTACGCCTACCAACTGGAAAACAACATCGAAATTGACCAGCCCGACCTTTGCGAAGGTTTGGAGGGCATACTGTACAAATGTCCCGAGTGCGGCGCGGAATTTGCCATGACCGCCCATGGCAACAAACTAACCTGCACTAAGTGCGGCGCGGAAGTAACGCAGGACAAACTGGGCAGACTTGTCGGCGGCAAGTTTGACAAAGTGGTGGACTGGTATCGCTGGCAGGAACAGAGCGTGCGCGACGAATTGGCAATCGGCAATTACCGTTTCGAGGACTACTACGTAGCGGAAAAACTTGTCGGCAAAAAGTACGTAACTCTGGGCGAGGCGAAGATTACCCACGATTACGACGGCTTGTCGGCAGAGTTCGGCGAAACGAAACTGTTTTACAAGCGCGACACCTTTTATACGCTCAGTTTCAACAACGATTACGTGTTTTTGCCCACGTCCGAAGCGGTCTATCGTTTCAGGCGCACGGGCAACCTTGGCGAAAACGCCAAACTGAACATCGCCGTCGAGCAGCAATCCCTTGCCGACGAAGTAAAGCATTGACGTTTTGTTTGTAAAATTGCTTAAAAATCCAATCTGAAACAAAAAACGAGAACTGCCACAAAATACGGCGGTTCTCGTTTTTTTTTGTAAAGCTAACTGTTGTAACTTCTGCGTTCGTAATTGCCGTAGCTGTGCTTGCTTTCGCATTGACAGTTTTCTACCATGCGGAAACGCGACACACACAGCCACACAATCATAAACAGCCCGGCAACGCCTACAAGAATGTAAATCAGTTTTTCCAGCCACATCATGCCGAAACTTATCAGGTTGACAAAGTTGAAGCCGAAAATGCCGATTGTCATCCAGTTGAGCGCGCCGACGATACACAATATCAGCGCAATTACGCTGAATACGTTAAATGTCTTGTTCAACAGAGCGTCCTCCTTTTTTTGTATTGTATCGGTAGTATGCGCGGTATTTTTTGTTATTATACGACAAGCGCGGCGCGGCGGTTGTCAAGTGTTACTATTGCCGACGATATTTGCGCAGAATATAAACAGCAACAAGTTTTTCGTAAACAAAAATCGTTGCGGAAAGCATTTACAAAAAAGTTTTTTTTTGTTACAATGTATTCGTATTGATATGAGCATTCGCCTCGTCTCACAACATTAAACAGCGACACATCGCGTGTCTTATATTGCGGATTTTTATTATCCGTGACGGGCAAACCCCGATAACAAATTATGCAGACAAAATTACTGGGATTTAATCCCCAAGACCTGTCCACGGCAGGCAAACTTATCCGCGACGGGCAACTGGTTGCGTTCCCGACGGAAACGGTGTACGGTCTGGGCGCAAACGCGCTGGACGTTGCCGCCGTCAGAAGCACCTACGTTGCCAAAGGTCGCCCGAGCGACAATCCGCTGATAGTGCACGTGTGGCACGGCGACCAGATTTACGACATTGCAAGTTATGTTTCGCCACTTGCGCAAAAAGTTATTGACAATCTTATGCCCGGCAGCGTTACGATAGTTCTGCCCAAAAAGCCGATTATCGACGATTGCATTACGGCAGGGCTGGACACCGTAGCGATACGTATGCCAAAGTCGCAGCAGGCGCGTGACTTTTTGCGTTACGCCGACGTACCCGTGACTGCACCCAGTGCCAACACAAGCAGTCGCCCAAGCCCGACAACGTGGCAGCGCGTGCAGGAAGACATGGACGGTAAAATTGCCGCAATTTTGTGCGGTGACAACTGCCGTGTCGGCATCGAATCGACGGTGCTTGACCTTACCGAACAGCCGCGCATACTTCGCCCGGGTGTGGTTACTGCGGATATGCTTGAGGACGTTCTCGGCTGTCACGTGGAAGTAATCACCGACCCGAAAAGCAAGGTTAACAGCCCAGGCGTAAGATACAAACACTATGCGCCAAACGTGCCAATGGCTCTTGAACTTAACGGCGACGTGCGGAAGTTGTGCGATTACTACGACGAATTGACAAGCAAGGGACTTAACCCTGTTTTGCTTGTCGAACACCCCGACCTTTTCGGCGAGCGCAACACCCGACCTATAGGTGAAACCGACGAAGCGGTGGCGCAAAACCTGTTTGAAAACCTGCGACTTTTGGAAAAGCAGTACGATTACATCATTGCCAGTTACAGTTCCAGGACGGAATTTGCAGAGAGTATACTTAATCGCTTAGTTCGTTCCGCCTCTCACCATATTATTTAACGAGGGCGCATATCAGTGACGAGGGCACATAGCGGCACATCTTGAGGCTACGTGCCGCCAGCCGCTCGGTCATTTACGCTTAGTAAACTCCCGTCGCGGCATGTCGCCCAGTTGCCCCAATCTGTACCACTCTGTGCCCTCGTCGGCGTGTGGCAGAATAAACAATGGCGGCATAATTATGGTGATTTTTGGTAATTTAATCGACTTGTTGCCGTCCTTCGCACCCGTCTCCGCCCTCGTCGTAGTGTGACGGAATTGACGACTTTTATCACTCAATCGCCCGGTTACCCCAATCTGTACCACTCTGTGCCCTCGTCGGCGTGTGGCAGAATAAACAATGGCGACATAAGTATGGTGTTTTGGTAATTTAATCGACTTGTTGCCGCCCTTCGCACCCGTCTTCGCCCTCGTCGGAGTGTGACGGAATTGACGACTTTTATCACTCAATCGCCCGGTTGCGGTAATCTGCACTAATCTGTGTCCTCGTTATTTTCGCTGTCACGGTTGGCTTCAATCAGAATCCGCCAACTGTTGCCGCCCTTCGCACCCGTCTCCGCCCTCGTCGGCGTGTGACGGAATTGTGTGGTTTTAGCGAAAATCTGTCCTCATAAAAGCCTTTACATTTACGCAAACGTTTCGATGCCATTCTGTATTCGCACTCTTGTGCAAAGGAGTTAGTATGAAAATCTCAATTGCTTGCGACCACGGCGGTCTTGACCTTAAAAATATGCTTCGCGATTATCTCGGGGAACAGGGATACGAGGTGGTGGACTTCGGTACCTACACCGGCGACAGTTGCGACTATCCCGACTTCGCGCACAAGGCGGCACAGGCTGTTGCCGACGGCGTTTGCGAGCGCGGAATTGTTGTGTGCACAACCGGTATCGGCGTAAGCATTACTGCCAACAAGCACAAAGGCGTGCGTTGCGCCCTTTGTACAAACGTCGATCAGGCAAAGTTTACTCGTCTGCACAACGACGCCAACATGATTGCGTTCGGTGCGCGCTACACAACCGACTACATGGCAAAGCAAATGCTCGACACATTCCTTTCGACGGAATTCGAGGGCGGTCGCCATCAACGTCGTGTGGACAAGATAGAGTTGTAATTTGTCGTTTCTCCGACGGCGCATCAATGTACAGTCGGGCAAACGCATACAAGTAACAGGCGGCTATTCCCGTGTTTCATGCCGCCCCAAACAAACACCAAACAAAACGGAGTTTAATCATGATCGAACAAACAGTAAATTCCATTCTCGAAGCGGAAGACGAGGCAAAACGTCGCATTGCCGAAGCGGAAAGCAAAGCCGCCGAAGTGCTGAACAACGGCGAACTTGCCGTTGAAGCCCTTCGCAAGCAAGCTGCCGCCGACAACAAAGCGTTTGTTGCCGAGGCTCAGGCTGCCGCCGACAACCTTGCCGCAGAAAAGGCTGCCGAGTATCTTGCAAAACAAAATGCCGCTGCCGACGCCGAAAACAAAACTTACGCCGTAAACGTAGACAAAGCGGTAAAAACCATATTGGAGTCGCTGTAACACATGGCAATAGTTACTATGAAAAGACTTTCCTTGCTTGCACTCAAGGCGGACAAGGAAAACATATACAACGCGCTTATTCGTACCGCCTCGGTGGAACTTAAACGTTGCGAAGATTTGCCAAACTGCGTTGTGTGCGACAATTCCGCCGACCGCGAGGTCGTTGCCGAACGCGTAAAGCGTGCGGAAGAAGCGGTGTCGTACGTCAGCGAACAGGTTGACCGTTTCAACGCCACTCACGCCAAGTCGCAAGCCGTTACTCCTGACAAAAATTCCTTTGCGCGCCCTAAGACGGAAGTGAATTTCGACGACTTTATCGGTTTCGACAAAAAGGCTGCGGCGGTGGAACGTGAAATTTCCGACCTGTTTGCCCTGCGCGACAAACTTGCCGAACTTAACGGGCAACTTACGCAACTTAACAACGAATACGCCAACACACTTACCTACACCAAGTTGCCGCACCCGACAACCTGGTACCGCGACACCGAGTGCGCGCTTGTGCGCCTGTGCCTTGTTCCGACGTCGGAAATTGCCGACCTGACAGAACTTGCGGAAAAGTTCGACACCGTATGCCTCGAAAAAATCGACGCGTCGGCTTCGACTGCCCTTGTTGCCGTAGTGTGCCACAAGGCGGATGCGGACTTTTTGCAACAGGCTGCCGCGCTGGGACTTGTTCAAAGCGGTTTTGTGTGCGACGTGTTGCCGTCGGCTAAACTTCAGACGCTTGACAGTCGGATTGCCGACGTCAAAAAGCAAATAGAACAGACCACTGCAGACGTGTGCAACTACTCGCACAAACTCGGGCAGTGGAAAGTGTACATCGACTACACGGAACTTGTCGGCAAAAAGTTGGCTGCCGACGGTGATTTGCAGCAGACGTCAAGCGCGTTTGTGCTTGAAGCGTACTACCCTGCCGACAGCGAGGACAAGGTGTTGTCCGCCGTTGCCGCCGTTACCGATTGTGTGGAAACTTACACCTACGACATCGGCGAAACGGAATTTGCGCCCACACTGTGCCGCAACAACGGCGTTGTGAAACAGTTTGAGTTTGTAACCAACAACTACACGCCGCCCGATTACCACGAAATCGACCCCAACCCCGTGATGAGCTTCTTCTACTTCATCATTTTCGGTCTTATGGTTGCCGATATCGGTTACGGATTGTTGCTTGTAGCGGCAGGTTTGTTTGCGCATTTTGCAATCAAGCAAAAAACGACCATCCGCACGATGTTGCAATTGTTCGGTATTTGCGGTGTGGCGGCGATTATCGTCGGCGCGATGTTCGGCAGTTTCTTCAGTTTTCCGCTGCAAAACATATTCCCGTGGTGGAATCCGCTGATACCCGACCCGTCGCAGTACCCGATGGTAATGATGGCGATAAGCCTTATGTTCGGCGTGGTGCACATCACGGCAGGCGTTGCGTGCAGAATGGCTGTCAAAATTAAGCATAAACAGGCACTGTCTGCCTGGTTTGTAGACTTCCCTTGGGTGATTGTGTTTGTCGCGTTTATCCTTGCGATACTCAACCCCGCGCTGGACATGGTCGGCTACGAACCGTACCTTGCGCTTAAGTTGCCCGACGCGGCGTCCAAAATTTCGCTGTATGTGTGCCTCGGTGCGCTGGCGGTTGCAATTATCTTTGCTGGACTGGACAGCAAAGGCATACTCGGCAAGGCAATGGCAAGTTTCAATGCGGCTTACGGACTTATCAACTACTTTTCCGACATCATGAGTTACATCCGCGTGTTCGGGCTTATGCTGAGTAGTGCGCTTATGGGACAGGTAATCAACCAACTGGCAGGCATGGTGCTTGGCGGTGGCGGTGTCGGTTACGTGTTCGCGGTTTTGCTGCTGATATTTGCGCATATGTTCAACCTTGTAATGGGTATTCTCGGCGTGTACATTCACGACGGACGGCTTCAGTACGTGGAATTTTTCGGTAAGTTTTACACGGGGGACGGGCAGTTGTTTGTGCCGTTTGGGTGTGATACCCGCTACACCCTATTAAAGTAAGCGAGGGCACATAGCGGCACATCTTGAGGCTACGTGCCGCCAGCCGCTCGGTCATTTACGCTTAGTAAACTCCCGTCGCGGCATGTCGCCCTGTTGCCCCAATCTGTACCACTCTGTGCCCTCGCAAGTCTTTGGTGTGAGCACGCATGTCAGTCAACGGTTGCCACCCTTCGCACCCATCTACGCCCTCGCGTACGAGTGGAAAACATGGTGGTTGCGCAATTGCTACGGGGAGAATGTGCCGTGTGGCGGCTGATGAGGAGGCGGCGTCAGACAATGTTTCTTAATTACAAAAACAATCAACGGTCTATCCCGACAAATGTCGGTCAGGATAAATAAACAAAAAAATAATTATTTCGGAGGAAATAACAAAATGACAGGACTTACAATAGGTATTATCGGTCTTGCGCTGTGCGCAATTCTGTGCGGTATCGGTTCCGGATTGGGACTTCGCGCAACGGGTTCCGCCGCAACGGGCGTAATGGCTGAAGATCCTTCCAAATTCAGCAAAGTAATCGTACTTGCATTGCTTCCGGCAACGCAGGGTATTTACGGTTTCGTAATTGCTATTCTCGGCGCAGGTTACCTGCCCACGGCTACCGCGCTTGCGGGTCAGACGGTTGACGCCGCTCAGATCATGAGCCAGGGCTGGAACGTATTCTGGGCAGTTATGCCTATGGCAATCGGCGGCGCAGTATCCGCTTACCTTCAGGGCAAGACGGCTGCGGCTGCAATCATGGGTGTAGGCAAAAAAGGCGAAATCGGCAGCAAAGCACTTATTTTCCCCGCAATGATCGAGTTTTACGCATTGCTTGGTCTTGTTGTGTCCATTCTGCTTCTCGGCAACGTGCCCGTAAGCAACGTTTCGCAAATCGTCGTTCCCGTCATTCCCGCTCCTTAATCGGCATTGACATTTACGGCGGTTTTGCCGTGACATACCACAACAACAATCGGGCGACGGCGGTGCATACGCATTGCCTACGTGCCAAACAGAGGTTCGTTTATGAACGGTAAACAAAACATCATCGGACGCATTTTGTCCGACGCAGACGACAAGGCTGCATACATTGTCAGTCAGGCGCAAACGCGCGCGGACGAAGCCATTGCAAAGGAACACGCTGCCATTGCCGCCGACAAGAAAGCACTCGAAACAAAACTTGCCGTCGCGGCACAGGAACGTGTAGCCAATGCGCTTGCCAATGCCAAGCTGGACGCGCGCAAGTACAGGCTGGCAGGTCGTCAGCAACTCATTTCGCTTTGCTACGCCAATGCGCTTGCCTCGCTTGAAGCGATGGATGAGGTACGCGCGGCGGAGTTTATTGCGGCAACCCTTGCTAAATATGCCGAAAGCGGCGAGCAGGTGTTTGTAGGCAAGGCTCAGGCAGGCGTAGTTACGCAGGCTTTTTTGGACAAACTGGGCAAAAATCTTACGCTCGGCGGCACGACGGATGTCGGCAGCGGCGTAATTTTGTGCGGTGACGGCTACGAAAAAGACCTTACTTACGCAAAACTTATAGACTACGCACGTGACAAAACGGAAGCGGAAGTTTCCGTGGCTCTGTTCGGGGTGAAAAATGTCTAACGAATTACAAATTTTTGCCAACGGTCGTGTGTCGGTGCTTACCACCAGACTGTTTACCGCGGACAAATTTGTGCGGCTTGCCGAGTGTAACAGTCTTGCCGAAGCGGTGCGATTGCTTGCCGACGGCGGTTACGGCGGCGGTGTAGTGCTTGCAAACCCAAACGACTACGACAACATGCTTCGCGCCGAAACGGAACGCCTGCTTGCCGAATTCAAGGAACTGTGTGTAAACGTCGCCGCAAGGAATTTTTTTCTTGCGCAGTACGACTTTGTCAACGCAAAGGTGCTTATGAAGGCCAAGTACATGCGCACGGACGGCGTGCACGGCTGTTTTGCCGAGGCGACCTTTGCCCCCGCAAAAATGCAGACGGACTTCGTTGACGACAACTATGCCGACTATCCCAAGGCCATGGCAGAAGGGTGCGACGCCGTTGACGCAAGATTTGCCGCAGGCGAACGTGCGCCGTCGGTGGTAGACGCCGAACTGGACAAAGCAATGTTTGCCTACATGAAGAAGTGCGCTGCCAAAAGCGGTATTTCCGTGGTCAAAAAGTTGTGCGCTTACCGCATAGACGCAACCAACATCATTACCATTGCCCGTGCAAAAAAAGCCGGTTTCGACGAAACGAAGTTTTTGTCGCTGGTCATTGACGGCGGCAAGGTCAAGCGCGACACCCTTGTTTCACTGTGGCGAGCCAATGCTCAGGCAGCAAGCGATTTGCCCGACGACGTTCGCGCCGTGTGGAATGCCCTTCCCGACCCTGCCCGCGCCGAAGATGTACGTCGCAACAAGGAATTCGAAATGCTGACAACCGGCGGTGACAGTTTGTCCGTTGCCCCCGTGCTGTTGTATTTTGCACGCAAGTCGCACGAAACAGACCTTGTCAGGATGATAATTATCGGCGTGAAAAACAATCTTCCCAAGGAAGAAATCAAACGCCGCATAGTTCTGTAAAACGGTAACCAATTTTCAAAAATTTGTATACGTATGCGTTTTTTGCTTACAAAACGTAGCTTTGACTGTTGCAAAATACGGTAAACGTCGGCAACAATCGCATACAAGAGGACATCAACATGGTGCAAAACAAAATCGCCGTTGTCGGTGACAAAGACGCCGTGGCAGGGTTTGCGGCAGTGGGTGTGGAAGTGTTTGACGCGACCACAGCCGAGCAGGCAAAATCAACTCTCAATAATCTGTGCAAACAAAATTACGCAGTTGTGTTTATTGCAGAGTGTCTTGCCGAACAAATACCCGAAACACTGGCAAAAATAAAGGTGCAACCCTTCCCTGCCGTGGTGCCCATCCCCACAAACGGACAAAGCAGCGGTTTCGGTATGGCAGGCATCAAAGCCGACGTGGAAAAAGCCATCGGCGTGGACATTTTATTTAACAAAGAGGTCAACAAATGACAGGAAAAGTAATCAAGGTCAGCGGTCCGCTGATAGTTGCCGAAGGTCTTGCCGACGTCGAAATGTACGACGTTGTCAAGGTTTCGGACAAAAAACTTATCGGCGAAGTAATCGAACTTCGCGGCGACAAAGCCAGCATCCAGGTCTACGAAGAAACAAGCGGACTTAAAGTCGGCGACGAAGTAGTGTCCACCGGTGCCCCTTTGTCGGTGGAACTTGCTCCCGGTCTTATCGAAGGCATTTTTGACGGTATTCAACGTCCGCTCAACGTCCTTATGCAGGAATCGGGCGTGCGTATCGGGCGCGGAATAGAAGTCAATTCCGTTGACCGCCACCGCAAATGGCATTTTGTGCCCGTTGCCAAGGTGGGCGACAGCGTAGTGGCAGGCGACGTCCTTGGTACCGTGCAGGAAACCAGTGTTGTCTTGCACAAAATAATGGTGCCATACGGCGTGTCCGGCGTTGTTACGGAAGTTGCCCCCGAAGGCAACTACACCGTGACGGAAACCATTGCCAAAGTGGGCGAGCGCGAACTGTGCATGCTTACAAAGTGGGGCGTACGTAAAGGCCGTCCCTACAAGGCAAAAATGTCCCCCGACTACCCAATGGTGACGGGTCAGCGCGTAATCGATACGTTGTTCCCCATTGCCAAGGGCGGCGTGGCGGCAGTCCCCGGACCTTTCGGCAGCGGCAAAACCGTAGTGCAACACCAACTTGCCAAGTGGGCGGACGCCGACATCATCGTGTACATCGGCTGTGGCGAACGTGGCAACGAAATGACCGACGTTCTGCGTGAATTCCCCGAACTTAAGGACCCGAAAAGCGGCGAACCCCTTATGAAACGCACGGTGCTTATCGCAAATACAAGCGACATGCCCGTTGCCGCGCGTGAAGCCAGCATTTACACGGGTATTACCATTGCCGAGTACTTCCGCGACATGGGCTACACCGTGGCAATAATGGCTGACAGCACGTCGCGTTGGGCAGAGGCTTTGCGCGAAATGAGCGGACGTCTTGAAGAAATGCCCGGTGAAGAAGGTTACCCTGCCTACCTAAGCAGTCGTCTTGCAGAGTTTTACGAACGCGCAGGCATTGTCAAGGTGCTCGGCTCGTCCGATACAGTGGGCGCAATTTCCGCAATAGGTGCCGTATCTCCTCCGGGCGGCGACCTGTCGGAGCCCGTTTCGCAGGCAACCCTTCGTATCGTCAAGGTGTTCTGGGGGTTGTCGGCAAGCCTTGCTTACAAACGTCACTTCCCCGCAATCGACTGGCTGACAAGTTACAGCCTGTACGACGACAAACTGGAAAACTGGTACAACGACAACGTTGCCGAGGACTGGAACGCGCTGAAAGGAGAACTGATGTACGTGTTGCAGGAAGAAAGCCAACTCAACGAAATTGTCCGTCTGGTAGGCGTTGACGCACTTGGCGCAAAGGATCGCCTTACCATGGAAACGGCTAAGTCCATCCGCGAGGACTACCTGCACCAGAACGCATTCCACGAAGTGGACACATACACAAGCCTTACCAAGCAATACAAGATGATGAAGTTGATACTCGGTTTCTACCACGAAGCAACGGCGGCTCTCGGTGACGGTGTGGAACTCAACGACCTGTTGAAGTTGCCCGTGCGTGAGCAAATCGGTCGTGCAAAGTACGTGGAAGAAGCGCATCTCGACCGCCTGGACGAAATTCAACGCAACATCAAAAAAGAGATTAACTCCCTCAAAGGAGAGTCCGCACAATGATAAAGGAATACAAAACAATCAGAGAAGTGGTCGGCCCCCTGATGCTTGTCGACCACGTCGACGGCGTAAGTTACAACGAACTTGTGGAAATCAAGCAGGAAAACGGCGAAATCCGCAAGGGCAAAGTGCTGGAAGTAAACGGCGACAAAGCGTTGGTGCAGTTGTTTGAGGGCACGCAAGGGCTGAAAATCAGCACCGCCAAGGCGCGTTTCCTCGGTCACAGCCTGGAACTTGCCGTGTCCGAAGACATGCTCGGGCGCGTATTCAACGGTATGGGTGAACCTATCGACGGCGGCGCACCCATCATTGCCGACATGCGTATGGACATCAACGGTCAGCCGATAAACCCCTACGCGCGCGATTACCCCAACGAATTTATTCAGACGGGTATTTCGGCAATCGACGGACTTAACACCCTTGTCCGCGGACAGAAACTGCCCGTGTTCAGCGCAAGTGGTTTACCTCACGCCCAACTTGCCGCACAGATTGCCCGTCAGGCACGAGTGCTTGGCGACGACGAAAAGTTTGCGGTGGTGTTCGGCGCAATGGGTATCACCTACGAGGAAGCCGACTTCTTCATCAAGGACTTCAACAAAACCGGCGCCATCGAGCGTACCGTAATGTTTATCAACCTTGCCAACGACCCAGCAATCGAGCGTATCAGTACGCCGCGTATGGCGTTGACTGCGGCAGAGTACCTTGCCTT
The DNA here is from genome assembly GCA_003537755.1 of Clostridiales bacterium. Classification (GTDB taxonomy): domain Bacteria; phylum Bacillota; class Clostridia; order Christensenellales; family CAG-314; genus Fimimonas. The sequence continues at coordinate 42,864 of DPQS01000049.1, forward strand.
TGAAAAGGGCATGCAGGTGCTTGTCATCCTTACCGACATCACCAACTACGCCGAAGCATTGCGCGAAACGTCTGCCGCACGTAAGGAAGTGCCCGGTCGTCGCGGTTACCCGGGCTACATGTACACCGACCTTGCCAGCATGTACGAACGCGCAGGACGTATACACGGCAGCAACGGCAGTATTACGCAGATACCTATCCTCAGTATGCCCGAAGACGACAAAACTCACCCCATTCCCGACCTTACAGGTTACATCACCGAGGGACAGATTATCCTGTCGCGTGACCTGTACAAGCGCGGCTACAATCCGCCCATCGACGTGTTGCCCAGTCTGTCCCGTCTTAAGGATAAGGGTATCGGCAAAGGCAAAACGCGTGAGGACCACGCAAGTACCATGAACCAACTGTTCAGTGCCTATGCGCAGGGTAAGGAAGCCAAGGAACTGTCGGCAATTCTCGGCGAAGCGGCACTGTCCGACGTGGACAAACTGTACGCCAAGTTTGCGGCGGAGTTTGAAAAGCAGTATATAAGCCAGGGCTTTACCACCAACCGTTCGATTGAGGAAACGCTCAATCTCGGATGGAAGCTGTTGGGTATTTTGCCCCGCAGCGAACTTAAACGTATTTCCGACGAGATGTTGGACAAGTACTACACACCCTGGGAAGATTAGTTTCGTAAGCGTAATCGGTCGTGTGGCAGGCGCAGAAGCGGCGATGTTACGCCGTTCGACCGTCACGACGGCGGTTTTGACGGTGGATTGTGCCGATTTGCACAAACACTTGACAAAGGCATTTTTTGCAGTAATTTTTCAAAACGTAGCAAAAAAACGCGGCATGCTGCCGCAACAGGTACATTTATTTTGATTGGAGGCAGTCCGGGATATGGCTGTGATGAACGTAAACCCCACCCGCATGGAAATGAAACGGTTGCAGGCTCGCCTGAAAACCGCAACGCGCGGGCACAAATTGCTTAAGGACAAGACAGACGAAATGATACGTCGCTTCGTCACTCTTGCCGAGCAAAACAAGCAGTTGCGTGAAGAAACGGAACGCGACCTGGCGGAAGCACTTGTCAACTTTACTCTGGCACGTTCGGTGACGGACGGCAGAGTGGTGGACGAGGCAATCATGATGCCGTCGCGCACCGTCAAACTTACCTGCGCCGAGCGCAAGGTGATGGGCATTGATGTGCCTGCAATCAAAATAGAGGACAACGCCGACGAGTTGTATCCGTACAGTCTTACGGGTGCAAGCAGTCAACTGGACGAGTCAATACGCGGACTGAATTCCGTGCTGTACAAGTTGATTAAACTTGCCGAAACGGAAAAAGCCTGCAATATGCTTGCCGACGAAATCGAAAAGAACAAACGCCGTGTAAACGCACTGGAAAATATCATGATTCCGCAACTGACAGAAACCATCAAGTACATCAAAATGAAACTTGACGAGTCGGAACGCAGTGCAACAGTAAGATTGATGAAAGTAAAAGATATTATCAACAAGTAATTTTTGGGGAAAGGGGACTTCTGACAGAAGTCCCCTTTCCCCATGCCCCAATCCCCAAGAGTTTTGC
>DPQS01000061.1 GCA_003537755.1 Clostridiales bacterium
AAAACCGTCAAAAATATTATTTGCGCGTGGGCAGAAGTCTGACAGCTACTGGGCACGCCTCAAACCACAAATAAACTACAACGTTGTATTTGCAGGCAATTTACTGACGCGGCTGCGACAGCAAAACAACGTTGCAAAAGGGTAAAAATATGAACACGAAAAAACTTATGTTGATCGATGGCAACAGCGTGCTTAACCGTGCGTTTTTTGCCTTGCCGCCGATGAATGACAAAAACGGTCACAATGTCAACGCCGTGTACGGGTTTGTCAACATTTTTCTTAAACTTGTCGACACCTACCACCCCGACAAGATGATTGTCGCTTTTGACAAGCACGGTCACAACTTCCGCAAGGACATCTACCCGGAATACAAAGCCACGCGCAAAAAGATGAGCGACGACCTTGCCGAGCAAGTGCCCGTCATTCACGACCTGCTTGCCGCAATGAAGGTGCAGATAGTGGAAAAAGCAGGTGTAGAAGCCGACGATATCATAGGTACCATTGCCAAAGCGTACGACGGGCAAAGTTACATTGTGTCCGGCGACCGTGATATGCTTCAATTGGTGTCGGACAAAACCACGGTAATGCTTACCAAACGCGGCGTTACCGACGTGGACTGCGTTGACGAAACCAACATAGTGGAAAAGTTCGGCTTCACGCCGCAACAGGTGGTTGAGTTCAAGTCGCTTCGCGGCGACACGTCGGACAACATCCCCGGGGTAAAGGGTATCGGCGACAAAACCGCGCTGGGGCTTGTGCAGAAGTACGGTACGCTGGACAATGTCTACGCCCACCTTGACGAACAAAAGGGAGCACTGCTGAAAAACCTTACCGAGTGCAAGGACGACGCCTACATGAGCCACGTACTGGGCACAATCGTAACCGACGCCGACGTTGACTTCGACCTCGACTACGACACGCTGTACACGGCGGACCGGGCGGTGTTGAAAAAAATGGAGGACCTTGGTTTCAAAAGCATAATCGGTCGCCTCACCTTTTCCGACGAAAACGCCGCGCGCGTGGTGGAAGTGACGACCGTCGAGGTTACCACGCTGGACAGCCTCAGACAAGCCGTGACCGATCTGCAAAACGCCGACTACATCGCCTTTTACGACAAAGACAACGCCGTGTACCTTGCCGGCGCAAACGACAAGCAGTACCGCGTAGCGATGTCCGACAGTTTCCTTGACGAGCTTACCGAACAAAGCGTGTACGACGAAATTGCGCCCCTGCTGTCGGGCAGTGTGCCCAAGGCAGTGTATGACTGGAAGACAACGCGCCATCGCCTTGTAAAAACCGGCGTGGACATAGTAAACGTGCGCTATGACGTGGCAATAATGCAGTATCTTGTGGAATATCGTGCGCTTAAGGATGTTGAATCGCTGTGTCACGCTTTCGACTACACCGAGCCGGGCGCAGGCATTTACGGCATTGCGCAGATACTGGACAAGGCACTTGCCGACGGCGGCGTAACAAAACTCTATTACGACGTGGAACTGCCGCTTGCCGACCTGCTGTATCGTATGGAATGCGAAGGCGTAAAGGTGGACATGCAACTGCTGGACAAAATGTCGGCGGAAATGCGCGCGCAAATGGAAACGCTTACGCAGCGCATATATGAACTGGCGGGGGAAACGTTTAACATAAACAGCCCCAAACAACTGGCAACCATACTGTACGACAAGTTGAAACTGCCAAAGGGAAAGAAAACGCACAAAGGCTTTGCAACTACCAACAGCGACGCAATGGAATACCTGCGCGACAAACACCCGATTGTCGAGGCGGTGATGGAATATCGCAAAGTGGCAAAACTGCTTAGCGGCTACGTTGACGGGCTTCGTCCGCTTGTCAAGGGCGGTCTGGTGCATACTACGTTCAATCAGACGCTTACAAGTACGGGACGGCTCAGCAGCAGCGACCCCAATCTGCAAAACATTCCCGTGCGCGACGAAATAGGCAAGGAAATACGCCGTATGTTCGTAAGCAAGTACGGATTGTTTGTCGGCGCGGACTACAGTCAGATCGAACTGAGATTGCTTGCCAACTTCTCGGGGGACGAAAACCTGATAAAAAGTTTCAAAAACGGCGAGGATATACACCGCATGGTTGCATCGGAACTGCTTGGTATTCCGCAGGAACTTATCACGCACGATCAACGCCGCATGGCAAAGGCTGTAAACTTCGGCATTATCTACGGCATAAGCGACTTCGGACTAAGCCAGGGTACCGGACTTACGGTAAGGAAAGCCGCAGAGTATATAGACTTGTACTTTAAGCGTTTCCCCAAAATAAAGCAGTATCTCGACGGCAGTGTTGCGCAGGCAAAGGAAACGGGATACGTGTATACCATTACGGGCAGACGTCGTCAGATACCCGAGATTTCGTCAAGCAACTACAATCTGCGTAGTTTCGGTGAGCGCGCGGCAATGAATATGCCCCTTCAGGGAAGCGCGGCAGACATAATGAAGATAGCAATGCTGCGTGTGGACGAGGCAATGCGCAAGCAAGGGCTTAAAAGTAAGATAGTGATACAAATACACGACGAATTGATCGTGGACTGCTACCCCGAAGAAGCGGAACGGGTAAAGGCAATACTGAAAGAAGAAATGGAACACGCGGTGGACATGAACTGTCCGCTTGTTGCCGAAACTGAGGAGGGCGCAACGCTGTATGAAGCGTAAGGTAATTGCCATATGCGGCGGCATAGGAAGCGGTAAAAGCGTAGTGGGAAACATTTTGCGCAACTGCGGCTACACCGTGCTGGATTGCGACAAAATTGCGCGTGACGTTGCCGATCTGCCCGAAACGGTACTTGCGGTAAAAAAACTGCTTGGCACAAATGCGGCTACCAATGACGGCAAGCTGAATCGCGGTTACATCAGAAGCGTTGTGTTTGCCGACGACAAACTGTATGCGGACTACGGCAGATTGTTTTACGGCAAGGTTAAGGAACGCCTGACCGCCGAGGCGGAATCGGCTTGCGGAGAGTTTGTTTTTGTGGAAATACCCGTGTTTGACGCTTTCGACTACGATTGGTACGCGGTGTGGATTGTCAGGAGCGACGTCGTGACGCGCGTCGAACGTGTAAAAAGCCGCGACAACGTGACGGTGCAGAACGTGTCGGACATCATTGCGCGGCAAAGCGAGCCGAATGTGGACGAGGCGGTTATCATCCGTAACGACGGCACCCTTGACCGGCTGAAAGAGGCTGTGTTTGCCGCCCTGAAACAATCGGGCGTGACGAAGTAATCGCCTGTGAATGGCGTGCGGTGAAACGTATGTCGAGCACCCACTAGTAAAAAGGGCGCCGAAGGCACGGGTCGTGCACCCACTAATAGCAAACAAGTTTTTAATTTGCAACATACAGTTATGTCATACCGAGCGGAACGAAGTGTAGTCGAGTGTATCTCGCGGAAGCGCCCTTGTGAAATGGGCGCCGAAGTGATGTAATATGCTTATGGGGTCCTGTCGATGTATTGTCACACGTGCGAACGCGTGCTCGCTCGCTTCACTTCGGGCAATAAAGCCTAATGGTAGGTAGCCTACCCAGCCGCGCCCTCGTTCAGATGTCGCTGTGTGACAACACATCGCCACCCCTGAAGAAGCAGGTTAACAGTTTGTAATTGTTTTGCATACTTTACGTTGATTAACTTCGGCGGACGTAGTTTGGAAATCAACTAAATAGTGCAAATTACCGTCAGATTACGTCATTTCGACCAAGCAAAGCGCATGGAGAAATCTCCGCGGGAGCGCCATTATGAATTCCTTTGAGTATAATCAGTGTCATGTTGAGTAAGCACCGTGTTCTTCGTTGAGAAGTCGAAATTTTACTTTGTCGCGTAAATCATTTTACTTTTTTTTACTAAACAACTAACGGTAGTTTTTTAGTTTCAGTAGGTGCACGCTCGGGTGGCAATCCCCCGAAATGGTTCCTCTCGAAAAATGCTATTTGTTACAATGACTGTATTGTAAGTGGCAGATATAGTGTTGTTGTAGTCGTCAAAATTTATAAAATACCCCCACAGCGCCGCTACCCCGACCGCCCGCCCCTCATGGTCAAGGTCGTACTTTGTTGGTATGTGGTATTAGGTGGTAGTCGTGGTTTAGTATTTACACAACAAAAACCGCACCTTGAAACACAAAATCAAGGTGCGGTTTTTTACTTTTATTTAGTGATTAAAACAAAGTTGTTGTTGATTGAAATAGAGTTTTGCTTTATTAAATTAAAGTCGCTTTTTGCCATTAGATGTAAGCAAAAAGTTGATACGTATATAAAAATTGTGGTATATTTCCCTTTGAAACAACTTACGCACCGATGGCAACGCCTGTCATTATGCCTATTACCGCGTCAAGATGTTCGGCGGGTACACCGGTTGCAAGCAGGCAATTGTAAGTCTTTTCGGCAAGGGTTTCGCCGTCGGATTCCTTGATGTAGTACACGTAGTTGTCCTGAATGGTAAATACCGTGCGAGAACTTCCTATGTTGCCGAAGTTGGACATCAGGTAGTCGCGGTACAGCGTATCTTCGGGCACGCCGCACAAACCGCCCACCAGAAAAGCGATAAGCCCGGTTCTGTCGGTACCGATGTTGCAATGGAAAATCATCGGGTACATCGACGGGTCGGCAAGGTAGCGGAAAATACGCACAATCTGCTCATGATTGCCGATAATCAGATTGCTCGTGTTGTAGTCCATCGGGCAAGGCAAATATTTTACACTTTCGCCGAGCGGACTTGTGTACGTCAGTCCTCCGACCTCGTTGTTACTTACCATACGCAGGTCCATTTCGCTTTTTACGCCGAGGTAATCGAGCATAAACTCTTTGCCTTTGTCGGTAATTTCCACTCTTACGGTGGTGCTGCTGCTCTTGTTCAGTCGTCCGCAACGGTACAGTAAGCCTTGTTTTACGCGCGTTCCGTCTGTAGTTTGCCAGCCGCCGAGGTCGCGCACGTTGGTTACGCCGTCTACGTTTATCATCCGCGGTCCGCATTCCGCCGTGACAAGCACGGAAATGTCCGACGTTTCCGTTGCGCCGCCGTCCAGATTTGCCGTAACACGCCAGTAGTATTTTGTGGCGATTTTCAGACTGTGAACGTTAACATCGTTGTCAAAAGAGGAAAACGTCCACACGTCTTTGTTAAAGGTCGGGTCGGTAGTCAGTTCCACGGTGTAATCGATTACGGTGTTTGCGTTGTCCGTCACGGCTTCGGTTTTCCATGCAAGTTTAAGTTCGTTGGTTTTGCTGAGTTCCTTGCTGCCGTTGGCGTAGGAGGTTGTCATGTACAGTGTGTCATCAAGGCATTGTTGTTGTAGTTCGGTGTGCAAATCGACCTTGCCGCCCACAAAATCAAGGCTTATTTTGTATGCTGTCGGCGTAACGTGTCCGCTGCACTTGTTTGCGCAGTCTTTTTCGGTGCATGTCGGGTCAACGCACAGATTGCACACGGGGCATGTGTGATTGCAGTCGTGTTCGGGCAGTTGCGGCTTGTCTGTATTGCCATTGTTGTCGTTGCACGCAAACAGCAGCGCAGACAGTAACAATGCGCAAAGTATTACCGACGCAATTCTGATAAACTTTTTCATTTCTCGTTTCCTTTGTTTTTTTTGTCGTACCACAGCCGCACCGATTTTACACTGCAAATTTAATTGCCGTGTCGTAATCTCGGCTTACGGTACGCAGACATTATATGCCACAAACTCTCCTTTGTCAATACCGACGCTTGCAAAAAAACGCAGATTAAGTTATAAT
>DPQS01000028.1:0-10931 GCA_003537755.1 Clostridiales bacterium
CGGCTGGGTAGGCTACCTACCATAAAACCTTAATGCCCGAAGTGAAGCGAGCCAGCAGGCGTTCGCACGTAGGGTAATTCCTCGTCAGGACCCCTTACACTCACTAACGCACTTCGGCGCCCTTTTCACAATGTTCCCTTCCGGGGGAGCACGGAGCGTGCACCTACTAAAACAAAGAAACTACCGTTAGTTGTTTAGTAGGAAAAGCAAAATGATTTGCGCGACAAAGTGAACTTTCGACTACACTTCGTTCCGCTCAACATGACACAATTTAATGTACAAAAACAAAACTTGTTTCAAATTAGTGGGTGCACGACCCGTTTTCAATGCCGGCGCAACACAAGTTCCAGCGCACACCACTCGCCTTTTGCGCGCTCGTCGACGACGGTAAACAACCTGCCGTACATTTCCTTGACGTAATCCGCCTTGAAGTCGATAATACCGCTCAGTATCACAACGGTGCCGTCATGCACCACGCTTACAATGTCCTCAAAAAGCCCTGCCAGAATGTCGGCGGTCAAATTGGCAAACACCACGTCAAACGTGCCGCTTGTTTTTTCCGTAAGGTTTCCTTGTTCGATAGTTGCCTTGCCGTCAAGTCCGTTGATTTCGGCGTTGTGCCTTGCGATGTCAACCGCCTGTTGGTCTATGTCCACAAGTTCCGCATGTTCCGCGCCGAGAAGCAACGCAGACAGCCCCAGTATGCCGCTTCCGCAGCCCACGTCGAGCACACGCTTGCCGCCAAGGTCCAGTTGCTCGGCGTATTCCAGGCACATGCTCGTCGTTTCGTGCTGTCCCGTACCGAAAGCGACACCCGTATCCAGCAGCAACACTTTTTTGTCGGTGGTTACCGTTTGCCATTCGGGACAAATAACTATTTTTTCCGTTTCGATAGGTTTGAAGGTTGCCTGCCATGTTGCAACCCACGCTTCACCGTCAACGGTGCCGACGGTGATGTCCAGCGAGCCTGCGCCCTCCAGCGTGGCAAATTTTTGACGCAAAAAATCGAGAACACTGTCAGTGTCCTCGGTGTTGCAGTAACCTTTTACCAAAACTTCCTTGTCGTAGGGGCGTTCGGCAACGTCGTCCATGTAGTCCCACGACGGATTGTCGTACAAATCGTTGATGTCGTAAATACTCACGCCGTCGGGCAGACACACTTCCTCAAGGAAGTACGCCACCAATTCGGCACTCTGACGATTTGTCCTGACGGTAAGTTCGGAGTAAAGCATGTGGTAATCCCCTTACTTGATAAGAATGTCGATGAGACGTTTGGCGTTTTCCCATTCGCGCTTGTTTATTTCGTACACCTGACGTCCCTTGTCGGTAATCGTGTAATACTTACGCGTTGCGCCGACGTTTTCACCCCAGTAACCGCGAATACATTCCATATCCTCAAGGCGGTGATACGCCGAGTACAAACTTTGCTCGTTAGGAATGTACAGATTGTTTGTCTTTTGGGAAATATACTTTCGTATTTCGTTGCCGTACTTGGTGCCGTCCATAAGCGCCGACAGCACAAAAGTGTCGATGTGACCCCTCAGTAAATCGCTTGAAATTACTTTCATCTTTTCTCTCCGTATGCCACCCGGCAAGGAATCCCCACTTTCATTACCTTTGCGCCGAGCCGACATTTGCCTGTTTCTTACGACCGTCTGCGGCCGTTACTATGTCTACCATAAATAGTAAGCCCTTTCCGACTTTTTGTCAAGTGCGAAAAGGGCTGAAAACCTAAAATAAACTTTTTAATTATTTTTTCGCATAAGCGATCGACGTGCCGCGATACGGCGAAAAATCACTTACTCATGTACTGACTGCGCCACAGTTCCAGTCTGGCTTTGTCCGCGCCGTATTCCTGCAAAAAATACTCTTCCACACTGCCGTACTTGCGCAGAATTTTGTCGTAGGCTGTGCGCAACAGGTCGGGCGAAACATTGAGAGCAACCTCGAAGATCTGTTTCATTGTTTCGTAATGCGGATAAACGACAAACTGTTTTTCGTATTCCGCGTTTACGTCCTTGCGAAGTTCGTTGCTAAGCAGGTAGTCCCGTTCGATTACGTCGTACGGCACGCCGAATGCAAGCAGAATAAGCATACACGCCACGCCCGTACGGTCTTTGCCCGCCGAGCAATGCACGAGAAATGTACTACCGCCGTTCATGATTTCAAACATCTTGCGGTAAGCGGAATTTTTGAAAGGAAACTTGCGGTACAGGTGTCTGAAACGCAGACGAAACACGCCGATACTGAGTTTGGGACCTGCCCAACGCGGAATCATCCTGGCAACGTCCTTGGGATTGACCACCATTTTGCCGCGTGTGCGTGCGGCAGGTAAGTGCAGATATGTTGCGCCCTTGGGTACGTAGTCGGGTGCGCCGTCGGCTTCCGCCTTACTGCGAAAGTCCAGCACGTACTCTATGCCGAGGCCATCAAGGGCTTGCTTTGTCTGTTCGGACAAATCCGCAAGGCAGGGACTGCGAAAAATTTTGTTGTCCTTCACCGTGTAGCCGTCGGTATTTCGGTAGCCGCCGAGGTCGCGGAAATTTGCCAGCTGAATGTCTGGATACTTGTTGTTTGTCATAAAAAGTCACTTCTTTTTTAATATCGTTTGCAATGCGTTTACGCATTTTTGTCGTCAAAAACCGCATACGTATGCAAATTTTGTTAACATTGCGGTAATTGCGACAAGTTTGTCATTCCGCCGAGAACTGATTGTTGTACAACCGCGCGTAAATGCCGTTTTGCTCCATAAGTTGCTTGTGGCTGCCCTGTTCGGCAATTCCGTCGGCGGTTACGACAATGATTTTGTCGGCGTTGCGAACCGTTGACAGACGATGCGCCACGACAATGGTCGTACGCCCCTGTGACAAATCGGCAAGTGCCTGCTGAATTTGCATTTCCGTCACGTTGTCAAGCGCGCTTGTTGCCTCGTCCAGTATCAGTATGGGCGGATTTTTGAGAAACGCGCGCGCAATGCTTATGCGTTGTTTCTGTCCGCCGCTAAGTTTTACGCCGCGCTCACCCACCTGCGTTTCGTAGCCGTCGGGCATGCTCATGACGTAATCGTGTATATTGGCGCGTTTTGCCGCGGCAATCACTTCGTCGCGAGTGGCGTCAAAGTTGCCGTAAGCGATGTTTTCGTAAATGCTGCCGCCAAACAGAAACACGTCTTGTTGCACAATGCCGATGTTGCGGCGCAGATCGACGCGCTTTATCTTGCGGATGTCAATGCCGTCCACCGTAATCGCGCCCTCGCTTACTTCGTAAAAGCGCGGTATCAGGTGACACATTGTTGTTTTGCCGCCGCCGCTCGGTCCCACAAGCGCGACCGTCTGCCCGTGCTTCACGTCAAAACTGACGTCGGACAGCACCACGTTTTGCGACTGCGCATTGTTGTAAGAAAAGCCGACATGGCAAAACTCTATATCGCCATGCAATACGTCCACATGCACAGCGTCGGGGTCGTCGGTTTCCACCGGTTCGTCCATTACTTCGCAAAAGCGTGTAAAACCTGTAATACCGTTCTGAATCTGTTCAAAAATCGCCGTCAGCGTGCGTATCGGAGAGGTAATCATTGCCACGTACAAAATGTATGTCGCAAACTGTCCCGCGTCGATTTTGTCGTAGTACAGAAAAATGCCGCCGGCAAGCAACGCAACCAGATACAACACGTCCGTAAACAGTCCCATACCGCTGTTGAACACGCCCATAGATTTGTACGCACGTCCGCGTGCCTTCTGGTAGTTGCAGTTAGCCACGTCAAACCTGGCAAGTTCGTGCTCGCCTGCTGTGTACGCCTTGGCAACGCGTATACCGGACACAGCCGACTCGACTTCGGCGTTAATTTCGCCTGTTTCCTCACGCATACGCGCAAACGCCGCCTTTTGTTTGCGACGTTGCACCACGGCAAACCAGCACATAAATGGCACTATCGCCGCAATTATTACGGCAAGCCACGGATTGATGACGGCAATAAGCACCAATGCGCCCACAAGCGTTACGCCGGAAAGGAACAAATCTTCGGGACCGTGATGGGCAAGTTCGGAAATTTCAAACAGGTCATTGACGATACGCGACATAATTGTACCCGTTTTATTATCGTCGAAGTAGCTGAAAGGTAACTGTTCTACGTGGTGAAAAAAATCTTTGCGCATGTCGCCTTGTATGCGCACGCCCATTATGTGACCCCAGTACTGAATTACGTATGTCAGAAAGGCTTTCAGAACGTACACAAACAGCAACACGGCACACCACAACAGCACCAGGTCCATTCGACGGTTGGGAATGTAGTCGCGTATGATGTTGCCCGTAACAAACGGAAAAAACAGGTTGCACGCCGCAACGACAAGCGCGCAAATCATATCTATCACAAACAAACGCATGTGCGGCTTGTAATAGGCGAAAAATCTTTTTATCATTGGTTGTCCTCGTTTGACCGACGGCCACCGCGGATTGAATCCGAGCCGCCATAGTTTCTGCAATATATTTTGTCGAAATCAGCCTTAGGGTTAATTATTATATCAAATAATAATTATTTTAGCAAACATATTTATGCCGGGTTTCAATTGCCGTCACTAATAATTTTTGCGCGACCCGACGGCGACAAATAAAAGTTGGTGAATTCTTAAAAGTCAATCCCACTAAATACATTCAGACTTACCGCCGACAGGTATGTCGTTTTTAGTGAGGCAATCGATTTTATTTTGCTGCTCACGGTTTAACTTTTTAATGTTTTCAATAAAATTTTAAGAAACAAACTGTATTATATGTGATAGATTAAAAAAATCCGTTTGCGTCGTGCAAAAGGAAAACTCTGTCATTTTTTCATTTTCCGACAATGCAATTTTCTGTTGCAAAACACGTCGGAATTTGTTAAAATAAGATTTCCGATACTGCGTATCGCTCTAAAAAAAACCTTCCACTCGGCCGACGACTTACATTTGTTGTCGCGTTTTGCCGACAAATAAAACGCCGACACTCAGCCGACCACCCGACTAAACGCCACAAAACGAAGGCGAACACTCGGGGCAATCGGCAACTACAAAGGTAAAAAAATCCAAACAAGGAGAAAAAAATGAATAAAAAGACCAGACTTGTCCTGGTGGCGGTCCTGCTTGTCGCACTTGTCGCAACACTGCTTGCGGCATGCACTCTCGACGACAGCACCACAACCACTGACGCGGACAAATTGTACACCGCCTACTCCGCAGTGGTATCGGCAAAAGGCTACAAGCCCGTTTCCAAGACGGAATTTGAGGAAATTCTGACGGCTGCAACCAAAGACGGCGGAACAATCACAAGCGTAAACGCCACCCTCGAAACGGCAAACGGCACGGAAAAATGGATACTGACATTCGTGCTTGGCGACGGCACCACCAAGACTGCCGAACACGCCGCAAACAAAGCCGACAGCCCCGATCCGGATCCCAATCCTACGCCGGATCCCGACCCCACACCGGACCCCACCGGAAACGACGGTTCTTCCGTTGAAAAGGCTTACAGCGTTTCCGAAGCGGTTGCCGTTGTAAAGCAACTGGCAAGCGGCGCACACAGCGACACGAAACTGTACGTGCGCGGTTACATAACAAGCGAGCCGCAGTATTTCAGCAACCACAAAAGTTACAACTTCTACATGGGCGACGTTGCAAGCGACAGCAGCAACTCTTTCATGGCGTACAGCGCGCAAATAAGCAGCGGCAGCATCAAACAAGGTGACGAAATCGTAATCTACGGATATCTTATTCACTTTGTGAAAGACGGCTCGCCCGTGTACGAAATCGGCTACGCAAGCGGACTGGACAACCCGCAAATCGTGCTTGTAAACAACGGCGCCACGCCTACGCCAACACCAGGCGGCGACCCCGAAAACGACGGTAAAACAGCCGACACCGCTTACACCGTGGCAGACGCCCTGATTGTCGGCAACAAACTTGCCAACAACGCTTACTCATCGGGACAAGTTTACCTGAAAGGCACAATCATCTGGGAGGTCGGTTCGACGGTAGAAGACGGAGAAACCTACACTTACATGTACATTGCCGACACCATACCTTCCGACAGTGACGACCAATTCGCCGCATACGTATACGTTGACTATTACGATATGTCCGACTTTACCGAGTTGGCAATCGGCGACGAAGTAGTATTGTACGGCTATCTGATGCACATTGATGACGCTACCTACGGAAACTATATTTCGATGACTTCCTATGCCGTCAACGAAGATGCAGGTGAATATATCGACCCCGTACTTATTTCCGTCAACGGCAACAGCAAACCCGCACCGGAACCCGACCCGAGCGAACACAACTTCCCCAACTACTTCACCTATGGCAAATGTCAGGACGAGGGTTGCCACGTAATCGGTCGCAAGGCTGCGGACAGCACCTTCAAAAACAACTTCAAGTACACACTTACGGAAACGGACTACAACAAATACGTAGGCTACTACAACTGGATGGTTGCCAACGTAAACAACGCAAGCACCGACGCCGACGAGTTTTACAATAATATGAATTATTTCGGCAACGGACTTAATCACGTTTACGAACAAAACGACATCGCAAGCGTGCTGTACAACGTAAGCGGCGACAGTACGGACTACGATACGTCCACCACCTGGTACTACGACCTGCTTAACAAATACGTTGACATCATCGTTAAGGCAAACAGCAGTACAAACACCGCAATCAAAAACAGTCTTAGCAAAAAAGTTGACCCCGACGACATACAGTACGCCCTGGGTGAAGGCACAGGCAACGCTTCCAAAATCCAGGAAGAAATAGACAACATTTTGTCGCAGTACAACAATGAAATAACGTCGGAAAGCCCCAACACGACGACAATTGCCGGTCTGTACGAACAACTTGTAAACAAAAACAACCAACTTGCAGTACTGTACGGCTACGACAACTACATGACCTACGCCTACAAAAACGTGTACAACCGCAATTACACGCCTACACAGACCAAGGCAATGAGCGCGTTTGTGAAGCAATACATCGTGCCGCTGTACACATCGATAAACGCCAAGTTTGAAACCGCCTACAATGCGCTTGACGGCAACGACGCGACGGACGCAGACATCAACCTGTACAAAGGACTGATATTTGACAGCCTGTTTACCAAGACAACAAGCAAGTACTTTGACGAAGTCAAGGACGCAATCGACTTGATTTCAAACTACTTCAAATATCTTGACAACTCAAACGACGTGATGTTCTACGACGCCGTAGAAGATTTGTTTAAGACAGGTAACTACTTTGTAGGACAAGTCGAAGGCGCATTTACCTACTACATGCCGCAGGTTGGCAACACCATTTTGTACTTTGACAACACCGACTACGGCGAAGGTTACTACCACTGCTACAGCAATTCGTTTACCTTTGTTCACGAATTCGGTCACTATTACGAAAACGTGCACAACCTGACCAAGAGTGGCGAACGTCCGCTGTCCTACGACTTCTGCGAAACGCAAAGCCAGGGTAACGAAATGATGTTCCTGGCATGGCTGGGCAGCAACACGACGGCAAGCAAAGGATACAACGCAGTCAAGTACTCGCAACTTGCAAACATGCTGCAAACCGTGCTCAACGCTACAGCCATTGACGAGTTTGAACAAGCCGTGTATACGGGAAGTTACGAAGGCTACACCACGCTTAACAAAAACAACTACCAGGATTTGTACGACACAATCTGCACCAAGTACGGCATCAACGACAAAGAAAACGGCAACACCTACTGGATGGGCGTATGCTTCGACAACGCCGCTTACTACATCAGTTACGCAATGAGCGCACTGCCCTCGATTGAAATCTACGCCAAGGCAGTTGACAAAGACGGCGGACTGGACGTGGCGCGCACGGCTTACCTGACGTTGTTTACAAATGCAAGCACGGACTACAACACCGTACTTGCCGCAGCAGGACTGCACAATGCCTTCGAAGAAGCACTGTACACCGAATTGACAAACGCAATCAAGTAATACGTTTAATGCCACAGCCGACGTACAAAAACACGTCGCACAAAAGTGTAAAACAGCCGCTTTTGTCATCAAAAACTTAATACGTATTGCATTTTTGCATACTAGCGCGAGCCGTCGGACAACCGTCCCACGGCTCGCGTTTTGCTATGTTTTATACTTCACTCTATTTCCAAACAACTCAAAATCACAAAAAAAATACCACCCTGCGGCAAAGCCGAAGAGTGGTACAGATTGTCGTAGCCGGTAAGTGAGTGCGACAGGAGCGTACTAACCGTACGTGACTTAGCACGAACGAGCACGCAACGGCAAGATGTGCCGCTATTCGGCTTTGCCGTCGTCAAGGGGGCAACCCTCGCACGACTCCTCTTCACACCCCTCGCAGGCATCCTCGTCCCCGAGTTCCGCTTGCTTCTGCACTTCTTCCAGAAGTTTGTTGTACAGTACTTCGTACAAATCGTCGTCAACGGGATACAGACGGTCATATGCTTCGTCGCCGTCTTCTTCGCTTTCAAGTTCGAAGATTTCGATTACCATGGCGTCGTCTTCGTCGTTTTCGTCGTCGCCTTGCAGGTAAACGTAGGTCTTACCTTCGTGTTCGAGTGTGGTTACAAAGTGGAAAGCGACATCGTTGCCGTTTTCGTCCTGCAACATAACGATATCGTCTTCGCAACCGCAGTCGCAACCTTCGTCGTGATCATGGCAACCGCAATCGCAGTCACAATCGTGTTCGTGTCCATGAATGTTTTTGATTTCTTCAGACATGTTTGTTACCTCCGTAATTATCTTTTACTGTCCAAAAAGTTTTGCAAAATAATGGTCGCGGCAACCTTGTCGATTACCTTTTTGCGATTTTCGCGCCGCACATTGCCCTGAATGAGCACACGCTCCGCCGACAACGTGGTAAAACGTTCGTCCATGTACTTGACCGGGATGTCCGTATGCGACTGCAATGCGTCGACAAACTCACGCGTTTTGCGCGTTTGTTCATTTTCCTGACCGTCGAGCCCAAGCGGAAGTCCGCTGACAAACAGACTTACCTCGTGCGCCTTGGCAAGGTCAACAATGTACTGCACGTCGCGGTTCAAGTCGCCTTTGCGCGTGTAAGTTTCCAGCGGATTTGCAATGATACCCATAAGATCGGAAACCGCCACACCGATACGGACGTCTCCGACGTCCAACGCCATTATTCTACCCATGCAACAATTGTACCACACTTTTTTGCGGAATAACAGTGTTTTGCAACATTTTGCCGAAAGGAATTTATGATTTTTTACTTTCAATGTAGCGTTGCAACAAAAAAACGGCAAAACAAAAGGTCCGCGCATGCAGACCCTTTGTTTTGTCACTTGGACATGTCGTTCAGTTTGCGTTTGCCTTTGCCAAGCATTTGCTTAACCTGCGGCACTTCGGACAATGCCATGCCGGCAATAACGCCCAATGCCACACCGATAACCAACTTTTTCATAATTTCCTCCTGCGGTACGTTTGTAGTATGCGCACTGCCGAAAAGATTATGCACGATAAAAAATCAACCGCCGTATCGGTAAATACAGCGGTCAAAAATATTAAACGTATTCCACTTCGTCGGTCTTTTTGATTTCTTTGCCGGCTTTCTTGTCGCGGTAGTTTTCGATTGCCTTTTTGATGGCTTCTTCCGCAAGCACGCTGCAGTGAATCTTTTGCGGAGGCAAACCCTCAAGGTATTCCACCACTTTGGCATTGGTAACTTTAAGCGCGTCCTCTACCTTCATACCGATAATCATCTGCGTAGCGGTACTGCTGGTTGCAATTGCCGCGGCGCAACCAAACGTCTGAAACTTGGCGTCAACAATCACGTCGTCGACAATGCGCAACGTAATACGCATAATGTCGCCACAAGTAGCGTTACCTACGGTGCCTTCGCCGTCGGGATTTTCGATTTCACCGACGTTTTGCGGATGTGCGAATGCGTCCAGAACTTTTTGATTATACATTGTAACTTCCTCCACCGATTTTGTCGTTGTACAAGGGCGACATCGTGCGCAACCTTGCGATAGTTTCCTTAAGTTTGTCTACGGTGTAGTCGGCTTCTTCAATTGTGTTGTCCTTGCCGAAACTAAACCTTATGCTGCCGTGCGACACTTCGACAGGTACGCCCATCGCAAGCAAAACGTGCGACGGGTCAAGGCTGCCGCTGCTGCACGCCGAACCGCTGCTGACGGCAATTCCGTTGAAGTCCATCAGCATCAGAATGCCTTCGCCCTCTACGTACTTGAAACTGAAGTTTGCCACCGACGGCACGCGATGTTCAAAGTCGCCGTTAAACTTGATGTCGGTAATTTCATTCATTACGCGTTCCACAAAGTGGTCGCGCACTTCGGCTATGTGCTTGTTGTTTTCGTCCATTTGCTCGACAGCCATCGACAGTGCCTTTGCCATGCCTACAACCGCGGGCGTGTTTGTCGTGCCGCCGCGCTGAGCGCGCTCCTGTCCGCCGCCGGAAACAAGTTTTTCCAGTTTCACGCCGTTGCGGATGTACAGTGCGCCGATGCCCTTAGGTCCGTAAAACTTGTGACCGCTCATGCTTATCATGTCTGCGCCAAGTTCCTTCACGTCGATGTGAATGTAGGGCATTGCCTGCACGCAGTCGGTGTGGAACAATGCGCCGTGAGCATGCGCTATTTTGCAAAGTTCGCGCACGGGCTGGATTGTGCCAACCTCGTTGTTGACGTACATGACAGACACAATGCTTGTCTTGTCGTCGATTACCTTTTCCAGTTCCGCAGGGTCAACTATGCCGTTGGGTCCGACCGGCAACTTTGTCACGGTAAAGCCTTCCTTTACCAGCCAGTCTGCCGCCGTAAGTATTGCGTGGTGCTCGATTGCCGAAATGATTACGTGCGTGCCTTTGCCGTGCTCGCGTGCGGCGAGAGCAGCGCCTTTAAGAGCCCAGTTGTCGGCTTCGGTA
>DPQS01000028.1:11085-18118 GCA_003537755.1 Clostridiales bacterium
TGCCGTAAAATACAGTTCGTTTGCTGCGCAGCCGATAAGGTTTGCGATTGTGGCGCGCGCGTCGGCAACCGCTTTGGCTGTTTCACGTCCGTAAAAGTGCTGACTGTCGGCGTTGCCAAACTCATCGGTGAAGTAAGGCAGCATTGCTTCCACCACGCGCTTGTCACATGGCGTGGTCGATGCGTGATCGATGTAAATCCTCATAGGTTATCCTCACAAAGATGTTGTAAACTGATTGTGTCAAGGTATTCGTTGATGTGAGTGTACAGGTGCTGCCACAGATTGTGCGAAACGCAGTTACACCTGTGACCGCAATCCTTGTTGATGCAGTCGACTATTTCCAGGTTGTCCTCTACCGCACGCAAAATTTGCCCGACGGTCATGTTTTGCGGCTCGTCGGCAAGTTTGTAGCCACCGTTTGCTCCACGCGTGGACGTTACCAGATTGCCCTTTTTCATCAGAGCTATTATTTGTTCGAGATACTTTTCCGTAACGCCGGTTGCCTGCGCCAGTTGCGCGACGTTGACATACTCCCCGCCGTCGTAACGTTTGGCAAGTTCCACCGCAACGTACAGACCGTACCTCGCCTTGGATGACATTTTCATTGCTTGTCAATTCCTACCTTTTTACTGGGAATATTTTACTACTATTATTACCGTCCGTCAATTGTTTTTAACGGTGTAACAACAAATTTTTTACAAAAGTTTTTCGGTAAATACGACGTGAGCAAATTAAACCACAATAAACCGCCGAACCGCCGTTAGCAAATGTTATAAGCGCAGGCAGTTCTTATAAAACCTTACAATCCGCACGTGACGGCACCTACCGATTGCAAATATATCGTCATTAAAAACAATATAGCCTTGTCTGAAACCCGAAATCGCAAAAAAAATCCCCGCCGATACCGGCAGGGATTTTTGCTTGTAAGATGTAATGATTACTCTTCTTCGATTGCACCAACGGGGCACTGAGCGGAGCAAGCACCGCAATCTACGCAGAGATCGGGGTTAATTTCGTACTTTCCGTCGCCTTCGCTGATAGCGTCACAAGGACAAACACTTTGGCAACCGCCGCAAGCGATACAGTCATTGGTAATTTTGTGAGCCATGATGAACTTCTCCTTTAATTTAACCTTTTTGGGATTGGCTAAATTATACACCTTCGGGCAGATATTTGTCCAGCGTTTTTGCACCGTTAATCTGTTTTTGCTACCATAATAGAGCAATTTTTACCGATTTTTTTTACCGTTTTATGTGAAAAATACTTCATATTCGACTATTTTTCAACGTTTTTATCTCTTTTTGTCCGATTTTTCCGTTTTATGTGAAGTTGATTTCATGTTCAGTTTAATGCACTTTGTAGTCATGCTCAATCGACATTTGTCGATTGTTTGCACCGTCGCGACAGGGTTTGTTCAATCGGAATTGCGGACGCCTAAGCATGGCAACGAGCGATTACACATCAGACACAACTCGCTGAAACATCGGCAAAACTTACAGCAACAAATCGGCAATCTGTTTCGGGCTGTCGGCAATTGCGACGGGGTTACCTTTCAGCAGTTCGTCCATATGCCCGAAGCCGTAACTTACGGCAAGAAAATCCACCTTGTTTGCCGCCGCGCCCTCCGCGTCGTAAAAGGTGTCGCCTATCATAAGGCATTTGCTTTTGTCCCAGTTGTGGTCGTCGATAAGTTGGCGAAGCACTTCTATTTTGTAGCCGCGGCGTTCCGTCTGTCCGTAGACGTAATCGAAATATTGTGACAAGCCGAAGTAGGCAAGCGACTCGACCGCGTGCGGTTCGTACTTACTGCTGGCAATGGCAATGACGTAGCCGTGATTTTTCAGCGCGGCAATCGTCTGCTTTATGCCGTCGTACAGGTGGCTGTTTTGCGCGGCGTTGTCGTCGGCAAAAACCTTGTAATGCAGTTTGATTGCCTCGTCCATGTTTTGTTTGCCCACAAGGTGCTCGTAGGTGTACTCCAGCGGCGGACCGATGTGTCGCGACAGGTCAACGTCAGAATAGTCAACG
Source organism: Clostridiales bacterium (assembly GCA_003537755.1). GTDB lineage: Bacteria > Bacillota > Clostridia > Christensenellales > CAG-314 > Fimimonas. Next base: position 13,114 of record DPQS01000028.1, read on the forward strand.
CCGAAGTGCGACAGCACCTTTCTGAAGGTTGCGTAAATGCCGGGCGAAGTGTCGTTGATTGTGCCGTCGAAATCGAAAATAATGTACTTGTATTTGTTTGTCAATTCGTGCATGATGTACCTCGTTTGTTTTGTCCGCGTTGCGGGCATTTGCCGCCGTTACGCCTTTTTCTGCCGTTCCAGTTCGGCGAGGAAACGCGCGTTTTTTGCCGTAGAACTTTTAATTACAACGCCGAATGTGTAGTTGAGGTAATTTTTCAGTTCATTAAGTCGGTCGATGTGTGTACACTCGCATTCCAATTCGTAGTCGGTTTTGCCAAGATAGTCGCATTTGTCCAGTTCGATGCGCCACTGCTCTATATTGAAGCAGTGCCGTGTCGTCTGCATACTGCCGACATAGGCGAAATCTTCAAAAAAGTCGTCCACGTCAAAAATGCGATTGACCGAAGTTGCGCCGAGCCCGTTTGCGATTGCGCTGTCCGCAAAGGCTTTGTCCACCACGCACTCGCGCTCGTCGCACACCATTACGTCATCGGCAAAGCCGAGACGACGTTTGAAGCACAACGTATAGCTGTCGCCGATTTGGCGCACGCGCACCATAGTATCCTTGGTTTGCCCCTTTGCAACAAAATAGTTGTTGACAATCACAACGGGGCAAGTGTCGGTAGTAGCGGCGATCAGGTTGTACTCGCGTTGTGTAAGTTGAAGTTTAAGTTCCTGTTCGAGATTTTTCATAGCGTCTTTTTTACCCGATGTAAAATACTTGATTGTTGACAAAATTTCGTCAAATTTTGATAACGTATGCGTTTTTTGCCGACATTTTGCCTTTGCAAAAGGCAATCGAAGCGTTGCCGAACGGCATATATTCAGTCGATTTTCTCAGCATTTTCAACCTTGCGAAGAAATGCCGTAACAATCTGTCTGTACGCCTCCGGCGCGACCATGTGGCTGCGCGCGTGACCTGCGCCGGGGACAATGTGAAGTTCGCTGAGGGGATTGTCGCTGACCTTGTACATGTCCTCACTGTTGTGCGGAAAAATAAACTTGTCCGCCGAGCCGTGAATAAAACAAATCGGCACATCGCTTGCGGCAACGGCGTCGATGGGGTTGTATTTCGTAAAGTCGTAACCGAACTTACGCTTGCTCATGACATTGGCAAAGTCAACAATAGGGAAACCCGGCAAATGCACGCTTTGCAGGCACACCTCGCGGTAGTATGCCATTGTCCTGCTGAAACCGCAATCGGCAACCACTGCGCCGATGTCGTTGCGGTCGGCAAGCACGCCCAGCACCGTTGCCGCACCCATGCTTTCGCCGTGCAGCACGACAAAAGCGTTTTTGCCGAAGCGACCTAATACCGCATCTATTACGGCGGACAAGTCCTTGTGCTCGTAGTAACCGAGGGTTGTAAATTTGCCGTCACTTTGCCCGAAGTAGGCGTGGTCGTACAGCACCACGTCGTAGCCGTTGTCGTAAAAAATCTTCGCATACTTGACGGAATTGATGCGGTTCCAACTGTGCCCGTGACTTATCACCGCCACTTTGCGGCGCAGTTTGCCGTCGTTTGCGGAATTAGGGACAAATTCGCCGCGTACTTTGCCATGAACGCCGTCAACTTCAAACGGCTCGCGCTTCCACACGTTGTCGTATTCGTCAAAGTCCATTTTTTCGGCACTTGCCTGCATTGCACGCGCTTCTTCTTCGGTATGCGCCTTGGGAGTAGTTGCCTTATTGAGCACTTTAACAGCCACAATGTAGCACAAAAGGGTGTACAATAAGCAGAATCCACACACACAGACAAGCACTATCCAGTACCAAGCCATCACTTTTCCTCCAGAATAATGCCGCTTTCGCCGCTTGTTGCCAGGGCGTAAATGTCCGCCGCGACCTCTGCCGCAGTGTACGCTTTGCAGTCGTGTTCGGCACAGAAGTCGGCTACGTCATCTTCCGTCAGGTGCGCACACATGTCCGTCCTCACAATGGGCGGACAAACGCAGTTGACGGCAATGCCGCTCGGCATCCACTCTTCGGCAAGGCTTTTGGTAAGCCCGACAAGCGCATGTTTGGTCATAGAATATCCCACTTCGCACGACGCACCGCAGACACCCCACACCGACGACACATTGACCACGCTCGGTTTGTCGGATTTTCGCAGCAAATCCAGCCCGTAGCGACAGCATGTGTACGCCGACAGCGCGTTTGTCCGCCACATATCGTCAAGGGCATTTTCGTCCACTTCTTCGACTGTGCCGACAAAAGAGATGCCGACATTGTTGACAAGTACGTCCAGCCTGCGCATATACGTTTTTATTTGCTTAAACAACCCGGCAATCTGCGCCGTGTCCGCCATGTCGCAACGGAAAATATGTACATCGCCGCCTGCGGCGTTAAGTCTTGACTGCAACTCTTTTGCGGCGGATTCACTGTTTTTGTAGGTAAGCAGCACGCGATAGCCGTTTTTGCCGAATTCGGCTGCCGTCGCCGCGCCGATGCCGCGCGATCCGCCTGTAATAAGTACTGTTTTCATTGTCATTCCAAAAGTTGTTCCCACTCTGCGCCCAACGTTTCCAGTTCGGCATTCGCCTGCTCTATTTCCGCAAGTACTGCCGCTGTCTTTACGTAGTCAGCGGCGACGATCGGATCGGCAAGTTGCGCGTTAAGCTCCGCAAGTTGCTGCTCGTGGCGAGTAATTTCCGTTTCCAGTTCCTTTACGCGACGAGCCTTGTTCACCTCGGCGGCGCGTTGCTTTGCGTTGCGGTAAGTCGGTTTCTGCGCGGCGGTTTTGTCCGTTGGTTTTACTTCCGCCTGCGGCTTTTCGGCATACACACGACTGACAAAATCGTCGTAATTTCCGTCATACGTAGTAATTTTTCCGTTACTCAGTTCGGCAATCTGCGTGCCGAGCGCATTTACAAAATACCTGTCATGCGACACAAAAAGCACAGTACCCGTGTAGGCGCGAAGTGCTTCTTCGAGAGCTTCTCTGCTTGGCAAATCGAGGTGGTTTGTCGGCTCGTCAAGCAGCAACAGATTGTTGTCCTTCGCCATAATCATGGCAAGCCCCAGTTTGGCGCGCTCGCCGCCGCTGAGGTCGGAAACCGATTTGTACACGTCGTCCGCGCCGAGCGTAACCTGAGCAAGCAACTTTCTTATGTCGGTCTGGCTCATGCGAGTGTTGTCGAACCACAGTTGATCGATGACGCGAAAATTGCCGTCAAGATTAAGGTTTTCCTGATCGTAGTAGCCTGCGCGCACGTTTTTGCCGTAGACGATATGTCCGTAGTCCATGGGACTGTTTGCCGCAACACGCCTGACAAGGGTACTTTTGCCACAACCGTTAAGCCCTAAAAGAGCAACTTTCTGACCGCGGCGCACCTGCAAATTGACGTTGTCAAGCACCTTTTTGTCGCCGAAACTTACGGAAAAATCCTTGACCGTAAGCGGAAATTCCGACGGCTCGCTTGTATAAGCGAAGTTGAAACGCGGCGGCTGCTCGTCGGGCTTCGGAGCGTCGACGACTTCCATACGTTCAAGCATTTTTTCGCGCGACTTTGCCATGTCCGCAGTAGATGCCCGCACTTTGTTGCGTGCGATGTAATCCTGCAATTTGGCAATTTCCTTTTGTTGACGTTCGTATTCGCGGCGCAGCACTTCGTTGCGTTCCGCCTTGAGTTGCTTGTACCTGGTGTAATTGCCCTTGTAGGCAACGACGTGTTTGTGCTGCACATCCCAGATTGTACTGCAAAGTTTGTCCAGGAAATATCTGTCGTGCGACACCACTATCAACGTGGACTTTTTGTCGGACAGGAAGTTTTCCAGCCAATCGAGGGTTTTGTAATCGAGATGGTTTGTCGGCTCGTCCAGTATCAGCAGTTCGGGGCAGACAAGCAGCAGTTTGCACAACGCCGCTTTGGTCTTTTCACCGCCGCTAAGCGTGCCTACAACCCTGTCCGCGAAGGCTGACATTCCCATGCCGCTAAGCACCGTTTTTACCTTTTGCTCGGTGTTGTAGGCTTCCGTCACGTCGGCTTCCACCGTCAGTCGGTGATACCTGTCGCTGAGACGTTTGTACTCGTCACCGTCGTAAGGCAAGGTTGCCAACTGCGCCGCAACGTCGTTAATTTGCGACACCAAGCGGTGTTGAGCGTCAAAAACCGTCATCAATTCGTCAAACAGCGTATTGTCGGAGTCGAAGTCACACTTCTGCTTCAACACGCCCAGGGTAAGCCCGTTTTTGCGATAGATTTCGCCGCCGAACAATTGGTGTTCGCCCGTAATGCAATCTAGAAGCGTTGTTTTGCCCGCGCCGTTTGCACCGACGATACCGATGTTGTCGCCCTCGTTGACATCAAGATTGACATCCTCGAATATAGTTGTGTCGGCGTAACGAAATTCCGCCGATTTAAGTTGAAGTAACATAGTTTGAAATAGCGTCAGAGTTGTTTTTATGTAGAGATTTATTTGTAATTCCGATACAATAACCGCAAACAACCGAATAATTACAAAAAGTAATTTTGGGACAAGCGGTACCCTTTCGTGGGATTGCCACGGCACTTTGTGCCTCGCAATGACATTTTTACATTAAAAACTTTACAAGATTACGTTCCTTGTCATTTTGCTTTTTACAACCAACAACGTGCCCTTGACCATGAGGGGTGGGCGGTCGGGGTAGCGGCGCTGTGGGGGGCATACCACAAGTGACGACGAAAGATAGCGGCACCGTACTGCCACATTAGTCATTATTACACAAAGCCTTAGACAAGCGGAACCCTTTCGGGGGATTGCCACGGCACTTTGTGCCTCGCAATGACATAATTTGAAATTGACTTTATACGGTCTATTTCAAACTACGTTCCGCCGAAGTTGGTCAACGCGAAGTACGCAAGCCGATTGCAAACTGTTAGCAAGCATAATCAGGGGTGGCGAGATGTTGCCAATTAGGGACATCACCGCGAGCCCGCGGCTGGGTAGGCAACCTACCTCTAAGCCCTAATGGGCGAAGCGGC